>NZ_JAKMPZ010000002.1:0-159941 GCF_025771325.1 Campylobacter sp. RKI_CA19_01122
ATTAATCGTCGAATTTTTGGCCTAAAATATTACCTTTAAAATCTGTATAAATTTCCATCATATTGTTTGTTCTAAATTTATAGCCATTTATTTTTTTATCTACTTCTACAATAGCTGCATTTGGTTGTACTGCTTGTACTTTTGCAATAATTTCTTTTGGGATAAATCCTGTTGGAATGCCTTTGTATTTACCATCAACTTCTTTCCAGTCTCCATTGATGATAAAGTCAATTTCAGTCCCATCAACTAAATTTACTTCATAAGAATCTACATCTTGTTTTACATAACCTACATTTACACCTTTAAAATGAGTGTTTAAAAACTCTTGAGCTTTTTGAGGTAGAGCATTTGGACTTACAACCATATCTGCAAACATAGAACTTGCACAAACTAAACTAGCTAACATTAATTTTATTTTCATTTTTTCTCCTTTAAATAAAAGTAAAAAATGATATTAACTGCTTGTGAAATTTATGTGAATTTAATTTTTAAAACCAACTATTTTATTTTTATCAAATGAAGATTCTATTTCTTTTTCTATTGTATGTAAAAAATCACTCATTTTAAAAACACCGTCCTTAGAAATAGCTGCTTTCAAAGCTGTATTTTTAACTACCATAGCAATTTGAGCTCCACTTAGCTCATACAAAGCAAGGTTTTTTAAATCAAAATTATCATCAAATTTAGCATTTTTAGGTAAAGCTTTTTGCCATATCATCAAGCGTTGTTCGTAATTTGGCTTTTTAAATTCTATTTTATATTCAAATCTTCTTGAAAAAGCCACATCTAAACTTTCTAAAAAATTAGTCGTAGCTATAATAACTCCACTAAAACGCTCAATTTGTTCTAGAAAAATATTTTGCATTTGATTGTGCATTTTATCAGCACCGCCACTACTTTCTACCCTAGTACTTAAAAATTGATCAGCTTCATTTAAAAGCAAAATAGGACTTTGTTTGCTTGTTTGACAAAGCTCTTTATAAGTATCAAAAATTTTTCTTACATTTTGCTCACTCTCGCCCACATATTTGCTTAAAATTTTAGAACAATCAAAACTCAAAATAGATTTTTTCATAGCTTTTGCCATACTTAGCGCACTCATAGTCTTACCCGTGCCAGCAGGACCATAGAAAATTATCTTAGCTTCTATGTTTTTATTTGTTTTTATACCCCATTTATTTAATCTTTCTAAAACCTTTTTATCTTGTTGTTTTAATATACTTTCCAATAGATCTTTAGTGCTTTGGGGCATAATAACATCATCTATATTAATATTTGGCTCAATTAGCTCAAAAATATCTTGTTCTTTAACTAAATTTTGAAGTTTAATTTTTTTATTCTTCTTTGGTTCTTTAAAATTAATAATTCTTTGTAAAATATCATCACTTAAATAAAAAATCTTAGTTATATCACCCAAAGAATTAACAAATTCATCATATTCTAAAAGATTTGAACTAAGTAGCTTAGAATCTTCTTCTAGTAAGACTTTGTTTTCTTGTTTTTGAACATCATCTTCGCTAATTAAATGAAGTAAAAAATTAAAATCTCTACTATAAGAATTTTCAGTGTTTAGCAAATACTCTTCTTTTAACAAACTAATAAATATCAAACATTCTTTATCGTTTAAAGCATACTCTTTAAAAATATCTGCCAAAACATTAGAAATTTTACTCTTTTTTAAACGCTCTTTAATATATGCTTCAAATATAGCTATATCTTTTTTAATATTCTTACTTTGAGAGCTTTTAGCAAAAAAACGCAATCTTTGATATAGCTCGATTTTAAAAAATTCATCTTTTAAATATGCAATATGATCTTCATAAATTTGATCTTGCATAAAATCTTGTATAGTTTTATTTTCTAAAATTTGTAAAAAAACCTCACTTAAACTTAACTCGCATTGTAACAAATTTAAAAATAAACTTGAGTTTTTACTCGATTTAAAATCAGAAAAAATTTGAATAATAAAACCTTTTTCTATAAGATTTTTAAGATCTTTTAAATGATCTAAATACTCATATTCATCATTTTTAAAAACTTCACTAAGAAGATTATAGGCATTAATGCTTACATTTGCTTGTAAATAATTTTTACACAAATGCTTTAAAATTAAAATTTCATCTTCACTGCATTGTAAGTTTTTATAAATATTGCTTTTAAAAGTATCATTAAGAAAAAGTTTTAAATCTTTCATATTTTCCTTTATATTGATTTTATGCTAAATTTAATTTTAGATTTTTTGTCACTAAAACTCATATTTTTATCACAAACCTCATAAAAAATATCATAATTTTTGCTTATAATATTTTGAGTAAAACCACAAGAAGTGATTTGCTTATTTTTCCCATAAAAAATAGGTTTTTTGTAAATTAAATCTTGCAAAAAATCATCATAATATTCATTATTAAAAAATCTTTTATTAAAAAAAGTTTTTGCATAACATACACCATTAATGCAAATTTTATCCATGATTTTTAACTCAAGTAAAGCCTTAGAGGCACTATAAAGTTCTAAACTTGTAAAATTTTTTCCCTCATATAAAAAGCCGTAATCAGCAAATCTAAATTGAGGGATTTTTAAAACAATATAAGCACTTTGTGATTGTGTTTTACTTTTTAAAGCACAAGAGCTTAAAAAAACACATACAAAACACAAAAAAATTATTTGAAGTGACTTTATCATTTAAGGTTTTTAAAACTAAGATTAAGTTCTAAATTTAACTCTTTTACTATTTTCATCACGCTTTGTAAATCATCAATTTGCTTACCAACTACGCGAATTTCATTGCCTCTAATACTTGAAGTTACCTTTAGCTTACTATCTTTTATAGCTTTATTAATCTTCTTAGCACTATCAGCATCAATGGCATCATTAACTTTTAAATTCAATCTAAAATTTGCTCCACTCTCCCTGTTTAACTCTTTAATACCATTAGGGTTAATCCCTCTTTTGATAAGTTTTGAAATAACAATATCTTTTAGCACTTCAATTTTTGCCTCGCTTGAACAAGTAAGCTTATAAATACTTTCTTTTTCATTTAGCTCTATTTCACTTTTAATGCCTTTTAAATCATATCTGCCATCAAGCTCTTTTTTAGCTTGCTCTAAAGCATTTTTTAGCTCTTGTTTGTCAATTTCCCCACTAATATCAAAACTATGTTCATTTGCCATTTTCTATAAACTCCTTAAGATTATTAAATACGATTTGGACTAAATTTTGTATGGATTCTTCACTAGCCCATGCAACATGTGGAGTGATAATTAAATTTTCTTTATTTTTTATATTAAGCAAAGGATGATTTTCAACCATAGGTTCTACTTCAAGTACATCAAGCCCTACTCTAATATTTTTTTCATCCATAATTTGAGCTAAATCTACTTCATTAATAATCCCACCACGACCTACATTAATTAAAATGGCCTCATCTTTTAAAAGCATTAATTCTTTCTTGTTTAATAAATTTTTTGTTTTTTCATTTAAAGGTGCATGGATACTTATCACATCAGAAGTTTGTAAAAGCTCTTCAAGGCTTACTTTCTCATATGTATCATCATTATTAACCCCTGAGGTAGAATAATAACAAACATTTGCTCCAAATATTTGCGAAGCCTTAGCTACCTCTTTACCTATAACTCCAAGCCCTATAATACCATGTTTTTTTCCTGTTAGAGTATGTAAAGTTCTACTAAAATCAGTGAATATTGGGCTTTTTACCCAAAGCCCTTGTTTGGTCCATCCATCATAATATGGGATTTGATTTAAAAAAGCAAAAAGCAAAGCAAATGTATGACTTAAAACACTTTTGGTAGAATACCCAGCTGCATTTTTTACTATTATACCTTTAGAATTTGCATAAGCTACATCTATATTATTTACCCCTGTGCCAAGCTGCAAAATGAGCTTTAAATTGGTGTTATCTATAACTTCTTGATCAATGATGACTTTATTTATCATCACAACTTGTGCATCAGATATTCTTGAGATAACCTCATCTTTAGATGTAAGTTCATAACTTATAAATTCCCCAATACTTTCAAAAGCTGTTAAATCAGTTCCACCTAAAGTAGCAGCATCTAAACATACTATTTTCATTTTTTATCCTTTAACAATGTGCCCTACAAATTTAGAATAATTATCAAGCACCAAACCACCTTTTCTAAAACCTAAACCACAACCCTCATAAGCAAAGAAAACTCCTGCTTGATAATAATCATTTTCATTTTGATTAAACTCAGCAAATTCTTGATACACAAAACGATTGTTTTGATAATCTCCACTTGTTTCAAAACTTATATCTCCATTAGCTTCTATAATAGAAACATTTGCTCCTTCTCTACCAAAAACAGGCTTTTTAACACATTTTTTACCCACTAAAGGTTCATCACTTGTTTCAAGCAATAAAGGATGATTTGGATAAAGCTCCCATAAAATTTTCATTATACCCTTGCTTTGAAAAAGTAAAGTATAAGCAGGATTTAAAATAATTGCTTTTTGATTTTGCATAATTTGAGTTAAGAGCATAGCAAGTTCACCCTCTTCTATAGCTATACTTTCCCAAGGAATGAGTTTGAAAAAATACTCAAAATTTACATTATTTTTAAAAATTCCTTCGGGTGAAAATTCTACCTCATCAATATAAGAAAATTCACTCTCAAAACCAGCTTCACTAGCAATGTGTGCTAAAAGTTTTGTTGTAATCATATCCTCATCACTACCTGCAATTGAAGAAAACAATATTTTCCAACCTTCATAATATTTTTCAAATTCACTTACATCTTCTTCTAAGGTTATAAGTCTTTTAAAATTATCTCTTAAAGCTTCATATATATTATTAAATTGCGAGCTTTCATCTAGGTTGTTTTGCTTTAAAATAGCCCATTGCAAAATAGCACTTTCAAATAAAGATGTTGGAGTATCAGCATTAAATTCTATTAGTTTTATAGGCTTACCATCAAGCCCACCTGCTAAGTCAAACCTACCATATAAATGCCAATGCACATCATTTTCCCAACTCATCTTAATCGCATCAACCAAATTAAAAGGAATTCCAAGCTCGTCAAAACGATCATTATCAATCACTTCTTGCGCAGCAGCTACAAACATATCATAAAGCTCATTAACTGCTTCGTAGTATGCATTTGCTTCATCTTCCCTTACGCAAACTAAATTAGAATCTAAATAATCACTTCCATCATTATCCGTATGCCATGAAAAACCTATTTGCTCTAAATAAGATTTTTCTAAAGGATTTACTTTTAAAAAATTCATTTTTTCACCTTTTAAGAGCCAAAAGAATTTGTAGAGCTTGAAGTAGCTTTAGAGCCACCACCAAAAAAGCCTGATTTTTTTGCATTTGATCCTGAAGTAGCACTTGTACTTGCTTTATTAAAGCTATTTACACTTCTTTGATAAGCACTTTGATTTGAAAATGCTCCTCTTTGTTGATTTGCAAAATTTTGATTGTTAAAAAGCTTTGAACCTATCCAACTTCCCAAAATAGCTCCAGCCGCACTCGCAAGCAATGTCTCGCCTAAAGAAAGCCCACCGCTACTCATTTGAGCATTGTTTGGATTTGTTAAATTTGAAGTACCATTGTCTATTTTAGCAGCTTCTTCTTGGATTAATTTATCCATTTCTTCTTTGCTTAAAACCCTTTCAGTTCCATCAAGTTGTTTTAAGACTACCCTAGTTTCATCACTTGGAAATTGATCTTTGATTTTGTATTGATTTGGAGCGGTTTCTTCAATAATAACAAAGGCCCCTTGAGTATTTGCCGCTTGACTTAAAGCGTTATTGCTAGAATCATTTGTATTATTACTACATGCACTTAAAGCACCTGCACTAATTGCAGCAATACCACTTATCATACTAAGTTTGAGTATAGTTTTAATGTGTTTCATAATCTTTCCTATAAAAATTTATAAATTTAACTTAATAAGATTTTAACAAAAAAAGTATTAATAAAAATTAATTGTTTTAGTTTATCATAGTCATTAAATTACTACTTAAAATAAACACAGCAAAAGCAAAAAATATAAAAGCACTTAGATAATCAATAAGTTTTAAATTCTTTTGATAAATTCTTACCATAAATGGTTTAGAAAATAATAAAGAAATCAAAGAAAAATAAATTATAGTTTCTAAAATCAAAACAAATATCAAGACTATCAGCATCCATCGCATTTGTGTAAAATCAAAACTTGCAAAAACACTGGCGAAATAAAAAATTGCTTTAGGATTAGATAAATTTGTAATCATTCCACTTAAAAATGCAGATATATAAGTTTTTTGAACTTTAATTTTGTCATTTTTTGTATTCTTGTAAATCTTAAAAGATAAATACAAAAGATAAAATGCTCCAAAACTTGATAGTATAATTTGTAAAAATGGGAATTTATGAAAAACGACATTTAATCCGAGTATAGAAAGTATAATCCATATACTAACAGCTAAACTTACTCCCAAGCTTGCCTTTAAAGCACTTTTAACCCCTTCTCTTAATGCATATGAACTTACTAAGAAAAAATCAGGTCCTGGTAAAATAAGTCCGAAAAAATGAATAATTATAATCCAAAAAAACATAAATATTTTAACGAAGAAAGCCGATTTCTCGGCTTTTTTGGTATTAGAGTCTTGACTCGTAGCGTCTAAGCATATAAAGTCTTTTAAGCATTTTTTTGCGTGCTGAAATTTTTTGTTTTTTGCGAATTTCAGTCATAGGCTCAAAAAATCTTCTAGCGCGAACTTCAGTAACAACTAGATTTCTATCTACTTGCTTTTTGAATTTTCTATACGCTTCATCAAAAGACTCATTAGGATGTACCTTGATTCCTGGCACGACCCTCACCACCTTTCTTTAAATAAATTTTAAAATAAAGATTATATCATAATTTTCTTGAAAATAAAACTTATTTTTGTAATAATTATATAAATAAAAATTAAATATAAATTATTAATTAAGACAAAGTTTGATTTAATTTTTCTAATACTACAATATAAAGAAATATTTCTAAGGAAAATAAAATGAATGCTCACATCACAAACTATACTAAAAAAAGATATATAGCTTATATCATTTCTATGATCATTTTTATAGCACTACCTTTTATAAAAATAAATGGAAATCATTTCTTTTTATTAAGCTTTGATCATAAAAAACTTAATTTATTTTTTATCGCTTTTGATACTCAAGAGCTGTATTTAATGCCTTTTGTTATCATGGGTATGTTTTTAACTATACTTTTTGTTACTACTTTAGCAGGAAGAATTTGGTGTGCTTGGAGCTGTCCTCAAACTATTGCTAGAGTTATTTATAGAGATCTTTTACAAACAAAAATCTTTAAAATTCATAAAAGCACAGCAAATAAACAAAAGCAAGTCAGTGGATTTTTCGTCAAAAAAGCTTTAAGTATTGTGATTTTTTATCTTTTTTCATTGTTAATGATGAGTGCATTTTTATGGTATTTTGTACCACCTGAAGATTTTTTTACATACATTCAAAATCCTGCTGATCATTTATTGCTTTTAGGGATTTTATTTTGTGCTTCTTTGGCTTTTACTTTTGATATAGTATATTTGGGTGAAAAATTTTGTGTTTATGTATGTCCTTATGCAAGAATTCAATCTGTAATGTTTGATAATAACACCGTTCAAGTAATATATGATGATAAAAGAGGAGGTGCGATTTATGATGGACATACCAAACTTTATCAAAAGCCGCCACAAGGTGAATGTATAGGATGTGAAGCCTGTGTAAAAATTTGTCCTACACATATAGATATACGCCAAGGAATGCAACTTGAGTGTATTAATTGTCTTGAATGTGCCGATGCTTGTTCAAAAGTTCAAGCCAAATTTAATCGTCCTAGCTTAATTAATTGGACTAGTGCAAAAGCTATTGAAACAAGGGAAAAAGTAAAATATTTTAGATTTAGAACTATTGGATATTTAGTTGTTTTGTGTGGTGTTTTTGTGGCTTTAGTTTTAATGGGAAGTAAAAAAGAAAATATGCTTTTAAATATCAACCGTTCTAGTGAGCTTTATCAAATCAGAAAAACCCATGATGGAGAATTAATTATTAGTAATGCTTATGTATTTTTATTTCAAAACACCGATAATAAAACTCATGAGTATTATTTTGATGTGAAATTACAAGGCATTGAAGATGGCTTAGAAATCATTAGACCTAAAAAATCTTTTAAACTAAAAGCTGGCGAAAAAGATAAACATATAGTTGTTTTAAAAGCTACTAAAAAACTAGCCGATAATGATAGAAAAGACACTGTAATACCATTAACCATCAAAGCCTATGCACTTGATGATAAAAATATTGTCATATTACGCGAGAGTAATTTTGTATATCCTAAAAATTCTATCATAGAGCATAAAAAATACTAAAATGAAAAAAAGAATTTCTTCAAAATCTCAAGCAAGGCTTGAAAAAATCAAACAAATCGCTGCGGAGTCATTTTTAAAAAATGGCTACGAAGCAACTAATCTTAAAGATATTATCAAACAAGCTGGTGGATCTTTTTCTTGCGTATATGAGCATTTTAAAAGTAAAGAAGGTTTATTTGAAGCGGTTTTAAATGATTTTGCAGAAAATCATTTTTTAGCTATTTTGAAAAAAAATATGCGACTTTCACCTGATGCTAATTTAGAAGAATTCTTATATCAATTTGCAAAAGCTTATTTAGGGATTTTTAACGACACCAAAACTATAGCTATAGTAAGACTTTTGTATTCTGAAATTTATAATGAAAAATTTGATTTTGGAAAATGGTTTAAAGGAAGCAATAGAAAAGAAGTAGAATATGTTCTTCGAAAAAGATTTGAAGAAGAAAATGAAATTTTAGCTCAAAATGCTGAATTTTTAAGTTATACTTTTTGCGCTATGCTTAGAGGGACATTTTTTATACAAAGCACTTTTGAAAATAAAGTTTCAATGAATAAAAAAGAACAACAAAGCCACGCAAAAAAAATCGTAAAGCTTTTTACTCAAGGTCTTGTTAATTTTAATTAACTAAAGATTGATAAAATAGTATTTATTAATTTTGTAATATAAATTACTTTTTATTTAGCTAAATAAATAACTTAAGGAAACAAATGAAAACAAAACTTTTAACTCTAGCTTGCGCTTCTCTTATCTTTATAGCATGTTCAGATGATAAGAATGCACAAGTTAAACAACTCCCTCCTCAACCTGTTAGTATTATGACTATGCAAAGTGCTAATTTACCTTTAGAATTTACTTATCCTGCGAGATTAAGTACTGAATTAGATGTAGTAGTCAAACCTAAAGT
Source organism: Campylobacter sp. RKI_CA19_01122 (assembly GCF_025771325.1). NCBI lineage: Bacteria > Pseudomonadati > Campylobacterota > Epsilonproteobacteria > Campylobacterales > Campylobacteraceae > Campylobacter > Campylobacter sp. RKI_CA19_01122. The sequence continues at coordinate 9,303 of NZ_JAKMPZ010000002.1, forward strand.
AAGCGGTGAAATCAAAGCAAAATACTTCAAAAGTGGTCAAGCTGTAAAAAAAGGCGATAAGCTTTTTCTTATAGAACCTGACAAATACCAAGCAAGTGTAAATATGGCTTATGGAGAAGCTTTGGTAGCAAGAGCTAATTTTGATGATGCTGAAAAAAATTTTAAAAGAGATAGTATTTTAATAGAAAAAAATGCTATTTCACAAAAAGAATTTGATGCAAGTTTAGCTAAATTTAACTCCACAAAAGCTAATCTAGAAAGCGCTAGAGCAAAACTTGCTAATGCAAGATTAGACTTAAAATACACCATAGTAAGTGCTCCTTTTGATGGAATTTTAGGTGATGCATTAATGGATGTGGGTGATTATGTAAATGCTTCATCTACTGAACTTGTACGCATTACAAACATTAACCCAATTTTTGCAGATTTTTATATTTCTGATGTAGATAAAATCAATATGAATAAAAATATTCAAAGCGGCAATTGGAAATTAGAAAATATCCAAGTACAAGCTAATGTTGGTGGAGAACTTTTCAATGGAAAATTATATTTCGTAGATAGCGTTATAGATACTCATAGTGGTGGAGTAAAAGCAAAGGCTATTTTTGATAACAACAATTCAAACTTAATGCCTGGCTCTTTTGCAAATGTTCATGTTGGTGGTTTTGTTCAAAAAGATGGTTTTGAAATTCCTCAAGTTGCGCTTTTGCAAGATGATAGTGCTACTTATGTTTATACCCTTGTAGATGGAAAAGTAGTTAAAACTATTGTTAATGTTATTTATCAAACTTCTGATAAAGCAATTATTGATAAGGGCTTAAAAAATGGGGATAAAGTGATTTTAAATAACTTCAAAAAAATCCGTCCTGGTGCAAGTGTTAGCGTAATGGAGAATAAATAATGTTTTCTAAATTCTTTATAGAAAGACCTGTATTTGCTTCTGTTGTAGCTATTATCATTTCTTTAGCAGGTATTATAGGACTTTATTCTTTACCCGTGGAGCAATATCCTTCCTTAACTCCACCCGTTGTTAAGGTAAGTGCAACTTACTCAGGAGCTGATGCTCAAACGGTGGCTCAAACGGTGGCTATTCCTCTTGAAGATGCAATCAATGGGGTTGAAAATATGATTTATATGGATTCAACTTCAAGCTCTTCAGGAGATATGAGCTTAAGTGTATATTTTAATATAGGTACAGATCCTGACCAAGCAACAGTTGATGTTAATAATAGAATTTCAGCTGCTATGGCAAAACTACCTGAAGATGTTAAAAAAACTGGTGTTAGTGTAAGAAAAACTGGTTCAAGTATATTAGAAGTTGCTACTTTATATTCTCCTGATGGCTCTATGGATTCACTCGAAGTGTATAATTATGCTGCATTAAATATTTTAGATGATCTTGCTAGGGTTCCTGGTGTGGGTAATGCCGTAGCTATTGGTGCAAGAAATTATTCTATGAGAATTTGGCTTAATCCTGATTTATTAAACAAATATCAAGTTACTGCAACTGATGTTATTGCTGCAGTTAGCGAGCAAAATGCTCAATATGCTACTGGTAAGATAGGTCAAGAACCTGTGGTGGAAAGATCTCCTTATGTGTATTCAGTAACTATGCAAGGAAGATTAAAAAATACTAAAGAATTTGAAGATATTATCATAAGAGCAAATAGTGATGGCTCTTTTTTAAGACTTAAAGATGTAGCCGAAGTTTCTTTAGGATCAAGAGAATATACTTTTAAAGGTAGATTAAACGGAAATGACGCTACTCCTATTTTGATTTTCTTACAAACCGGAGCAAATGCTGTAAATACAGCAGAATTAGTGCAGAAAAAATTTGAAGAACTTTCTAAAAATTTCCCTGAAGGATTAACTTATAAAGTGCCTTATGATACAACTATATTTATTAAAGCTTCCATTAAAGAAGTGGTAAAAACTTTCTTTGAAGCATTAATTTTAGTTGTAATTGTAATGTATTTGTTCTTAAAAAATTTCCGCTCAACTATTATACCAATGATTGCTGTTCCTGTTTCTATTTTGGGAACTTTTGCAGGATTATATGTCTTAGGTTTTAGTATCAATCTACTTACGCTTTTTGCCTTAGTATTGGCTATTGGTATTGTTGTTGATGATGCAATTATAGTAGTTGAAAATATCGATAGAATTATGCATGAAGATCCAAATATAAGCATAAAAGAAGCAGCTATTAAAGCTATGGATGAAGTTGCTGCACCTGTTGTTTCTATAGTTCTTGTACTTTGTGCGGTTTTCATACCCGTTTCATTTATATCAGGTTTTGTGGGAGAAATCCAAAAACAATTTGCCATAACCTTAGCAATATCTGTTACTATATCAGGCTTTGTAGCTTTAACACTAACTCCTTCTTTATGTGCAATTTTTTTAAGAAGAAATGAAGGTGAACCTTTTTACTTTGTGAAAAAATTTAATGATATTTTTGATTGGTCTACCGAAGTTTTTGGCGCTGGTGTGGCTTATATACTTAAAAGAACAGTGCGTTTTATGTTAATTTTTGTAATCTTTTTGGGTGGTTTATATGGACTTTTCAAACTTGTTCCAAATTCACTTGTTCCAAATGAAGATCAAGGAAACTTTTTAACTATTGTCAATCTACCCGCAGCATCTTCGCTTAATAGAACTACTCAATCAATGGATGCTATGGCAGAAGAAATCCGCAAAAATGAGAATGTAACTAATGTGGTAGGACTTATAGGCTATGATCTTTTTACAGGTTCTTTAAAAGAAAATTCTGGCGCAATGTTTGTTAATTTGAAAAATTGGGATGATAGAGATATTAGTAGTTTTGATTTAGTTGGATCTTATAACAAACAATACTTCTTAAATCCAAATTTTCAAACTTTCTTTGTTAATCCACCACCAATCCAAGGTTTAAGCTTAACTGGTGGTTTTGAGATGTATGCACAAAATCGTAGCGGAAAAAGTTATGATCAAATTCAAATTGATGTAAATAAATTAGTTGAAGCAGCAAACAAGCGTCCCGAACTTCACAATGTAAGAACAACGCTTGATACTAATTTTCCGCAATTAAAACTAGAAATTGATCGCGATAAAGTAAAACTTTATGGTTTAAATTTAGCTGATGTATTTAGCACTCTAAATGCCACCATAGGAACTTATTATGTAAATGATTTTTCTATGCTTGGAAAAAATTATCGTGTAAATATAAGCGCAATTGGAGATTTTAGAAATACTCAAAATGCTTTAAAAAACATCTTTGTTAGATCAAAAGATGGTTCTATGATAGCTCTAGATAGCGTTTTAACATTACAAAGAAGTGTTGGTCCTGATGATGTAAAACGCTTTAATATGTTTCCATCGGCTTTAGTGCAAGGTGATCCTGCTCCTGGCTATACTTCAGGACAAGCCATTGATGCAATTGCACAAGTGGCAAAAGAAACTTTAGGAGAGGATTATTCTATTGCTTGGTCAGGTTCAGCTTATCAAGAAGTTACAAGTAGCGGTGCTGGACAAATAGCATTTATGCTAGGACTATTATTTGTATTTTTAATTCTAGCAGCACAATATGAAAGATGGCTCATGCCTTTAGCAGTAATTACGGCTGTGCCTTTTGCGGTATTTGGCTCTTTGCTTTTTGTATGGCTTAGAGGATTAGAAAATGATATATATTTTCAAACAGGACTTTTACTTTTAATAGGCCTTTCTGCTAAAAATGCCATTTTGATTGTTGAATTTGCTATGGAAGAGCATCTTAAAAAAGGAAAGAGTATTTTTGAAGCTTCTATTAGTGCAGCAAAATTGAGATTTAGACCTATTGTAATGACTTCATTGGCATTTATTTGTGGTATTTTACCGCTTTTCTTTGCATATGGAGCAGGAAGTGCAAGCCGCCATGCGATAGGTACAGGTATTATAGGTGGTATGATAGCAGCTTCTACTATAGCCATTTTCTTTGTACCTTTATTTTTCTATTTACTAGAAAGTTTTAATAAATGGCTTGATAAAAAAAGAGGTAAAATCAATGCGTAAGTTAATAATTTTTGCAAGTTGTTTTTTAATAACAGCTTGCAGTTTAAAACCAAATTTAGAAATTAAAGATGTAAATTACACTAAAAGCTTAGATCAAAACATTAGCATTAACAAACAATGGTGGAAAGCTTTTGATGATAATTATTTAAACACCTTAGTCGATCAAGCTTTAAAAAACAATAACGACTTGCAAATTGCATATATGAATTTACAAAAAGCTTATGAAGCTTTAGGTATAGCAAGAAGTGATCTACTTCCTAAACTAGATGGAAGTGCTAGCGGAGCAAGAGCAAAAACTAGTATCAATGCTCCAAGCAACAAAAGTAATGAATTTGTCTATGGCAATGATTTTAATATGGGTTTAAATTTAAGTTATGAAGTAGATTTATGGGGTAAATACAGAGATACTTATAATGCTTCAAAAGCAAAATTACAAGCTAGTGAGTTTGACTATGAAAGTGCAAGATTAAGCTTAATTTCTAATGTAGTAAAAACTTATTTTAATCTAGCAAGCTTAAGTGAGCAAGTAAAAATTTTAGAAGAAACAACCCAAAGTTATCAAAAAACTTATGAGTTAAAATTAGAGCATTTTAAACTTGGAGTAATTAGTGAGTATGAGCTTAACAAATTTAAAGCTGAACTTGAAAATTCAAGAGTTTTACTCACAAATGCTAAAATTCAAAAAGAAGCTAATACCAAAGCTTTAAAAATCTTAACTTCAAATGATATTGATGATATACTTTATAATAGCATAGAGTATAAAAAAATAGGACAATACGAGCTTAGCATACCTGAAGGTATTGGTAGTGAAATTTTACTTCAAAGACCTGATATACAAGCTAGTTTAAAAATTTTAGAAGAAAAAAACTATCTTGTTGGAGTAGCCAGAACTGCATTTTTACCAAACCTTTCTTTAACAGGACTTTTGGGTTTTCAAAGTAATGATTTAGATCTTTTAGTTAAACATGGAAGTAATACTTGGAATGTAGCTGGAAATTTTGCAATGCCGATTTTTCATTGGGGTGAGATTATGAATAATGTTAATATCGCAAAACTTACCAAAGATGAAGCGTTTTTACAATATGAAAACACCTTAAAAACAGCCTTTGGAGAAATAAGACTTGCTTTATTTAACCGCCAAAGCTATTATGAAAATGAGCAAAATTATAAAAATTTATTTCTAGCTCAAAGTAAAATTTATGAAATTTCTACCTTAAGATATGAAAATGGCGTGATTAATTTAGCTGATTTTTTACAAGATCAAAGAAATTACCTAAATGCTAAACTTTCTTATACTAACTCATCTTATGAGCTTGCAAATTCCATTGTAGATGTTATGAAAGCCTTTGGTGGTGGATTTAACGCTAAAGAAGAATCAAAAGAAAATATCAAAGCTATGGAAGAAAACTTAAAAGAAAACTTTTATAACAACTGAGCCTTAAGGCTTAGTTGTTAATGCATTTGAATTTGAATTCTTTGATTAAAATTATTATTTCCTCTATCTTTTGGGCTATTATGCTCAAAACGATAACGCATATTACCTGAAACATTAACATCTTGAAAAATTTCATCTAAAGGTGCAGAATTTGACACGCTTATAAGTCCTAATAAAAATATAAAAAATGCTATAAAAATATTTTTCATTATAAAGCCTTTGTAAAAATATGATACAATTATAGTCTTTTTAAATAACTACAAAATGAAATTTTTAGGAAAAATATGAATTTTTTACAAAACTTAGCTCTTTCTTACTCACATAAAGCCATGCAAAAATCTTTAGAGAATGGTTTTGATGTGAAACTTTTAAAAGAAGGACAAGAAAAAAAAGTTAATCCAAAAAAAACTTATATGCTCTATGCTCATATACCATTTTGCCATACTTTTTGTCCATATTGTAGTTTTCATAAGTATTATTATAGTGAAGATTTAGCAAAAAGATATTTTGAAAGCTTAAGAGAAGAAATCAAACAAATCAAAGACAAAGGATTTGATTTTACTTCTATGTATGTGGGTGGTGGTACTACTTTAATTAATGAAGAAGAACTTGCTAAAACTTTAGAACTTTGCAAAAAATTATTTAATATTAAAGAAATTTCTTGTGAGAGCGATCCTAATCATATCGAACCTAAAAAGCTAGAAATGTTTAAAGGGCTTATAGATCGTTTAAGTTGTGGTATACAAAGTTTTGATGATGATACTTTAAAAAAAGTAGCAAGATATCATAAATTTGGTTCAAGCAAAGAGCTTCAAGAAAAGCTTTCTAAAGCTATAGGTGTGCTTCCTATTATGAGTCTTGATTTGATTTTTAACTTTCCTTCTCAAACTAAAGAGCAATTACTCAATGATTTAGAAATAGCCAAAAATTTAAAACCTCAACAAATCACAACTTATCCTTTAATGAAATCAAACCTCACAAAAGATAATATCGCAAAAACTCTAGGAGTAAGTTTTAAAGATAATGAATTTGAGTTTTATAAAATCATTATAGATTTTTTCAAAGATTATGAAAGAAATAATGCATGGTCATTTTCTTTAGAAAAAAGTAGCTTTAATGATGAGTATGTAAGTAGCCATCATGAGTATTTAGGCGTGGGAAGTGGGGCTTTTAGCTTTTTAGATGGAGAGCTTTTAATCAATGCTTTTAATTTAAATGATTATTCTAAACTCGTAAAAGAAAAACAAAATGCAAATATTGCTAAAGCTAATTTTGGTAAAAAAGAAATCATCAAATATGTCTTTTTAACTGAAATGTTTGCAGGTAAAATCGAGATCGATAAATTTAATAAAACTTTAGATTGCAATTTAGAAAAAGATCTTTTCATAGAACTTTTAGGTCTTAAGCTAAGCAAGGCTATAAAAAAAGAAAATAATACTTTATACACAAGTGAATTTGGGCGTTATTTGTTTATGGTATTAATGAAAGATTTTTACACTGGTATGGATTTAGTGCGTGCTGTATTTAGAGATAATAAACGCTTACAAGATAAAGAACACATTAATATCATGCAAGAAAATGTTGATCCACTTGATTTTAAAAGTATGGAGTTTAAAGGATAAAAAGCCTTTAAAGGCTTTTTACTAAAATGGTCTTACCACCATCATAATAGCGATAATTATAAATAATATCGTTGGAATTTCATTATAAGCTCTAAAAAATTTCCCACTCTTTTTGCAAGTATCATTTTGAAGTTGTTTTAAATAATAATAATTTTGCAAATGATAAATAATCAAAAGCAAAGCACAGGTTAATTTAGCATGCATAAATCCTGATCCAACCATCAAAACTTTATTTACATGCAACATCAAACTTCCACTTATTAAAGTTACTATCATCGCAGGAGTTTGGATATAAAAATACAATTTTCTTTCTTGAATTTTTACCACTTCTACAAAGCCTTTATTATCTTTATGCTCTGTATGATAGACAAAAAGTCTTGGTAAATAAAACAATCCAGCCATCCAAGAAACAAAAGCTAAATAATGCACCATTTTAATCCACAAATACCAGTCAGTTAAAAAATCTAACATTTTTCTCCTTTTTTATTAAAAATTTCTTTTATTAAAATCAAAGCTACACTAATGTTTATCATCACATCAGCTAAATTAAACACAGCAAATTCAAACCACTTATGCCAAAATACAAAATCCACCACACCTATATGCACAAAGCGATCAAGTAAATTTGAACACCCAGCAGATAGCATAATAGCAAAAGCGATCAAATGTGTTTTAAAAAATTCTTTTTGATAAAGCAAATACACAAACAAAGCCAAAATAAAAACAAGTTGTATGTATTTTAAATACTCTCCTAAAAATGCAAACATTGAAAAGGCTACACCGGTATTATAGGTTAAAACTAAATCAAAAAATTCACCCTTATACTCAAGCCCTTGCAAAAACAAATACTTACTTACTTGATCTAGTATAAAAACTAAAGCAAAAACAAGCCAAAATTTTAAAGATAAAATTTTAAGCATTCAATGCTTTCATAAAAAAGCTTTCAACAGCTTTCATTTCTTTTTCTAAAAGCTTAATATCTTTTGCTTCAAGTAATAAGCGTATTAAATTTTCTGTACCTGAATACCTAAACAAACTAGCAATTCCTTTTTTTTCTAAATCTTTTTTCAACTCTTCTAAGCCTGCAAGCTTACTTAAGTCTTTTTTCTCTGAAATTTTAAGATTATGCAAAAGCTGTGGGTAAGGTTTAACTTGATTTAAAATTTCACTTGCACTTTTTGCTTCACTTAGCATTAAAGCACTAAATTGTAAAGCAGCTACCAAACCATCTCCAGTTTTTGCATAATCACTAAAAATAATATGCCCACTCTGCTCACCACCAAAATTTCCACCGCATTCTTTGAGTTTTTCAAGTACATATTTATCGCCTACATTGCAAGTTTCATGTGTGATTTTATGTTTAGTTAAGAACTCTTTTAAAGCACCATTGCTCATTATAGTGCTAACTACACTTGATTTTAACTTGCCTTGTTTTTTCAAAAATAAAGCTAAAACACCCAAAAGACTATCTCCATGAGCTACTTCGCCTTTTTCATCCACAACAACCAAACGATCTGCATCCCCATCAAAAGCAAAACCCACATCTGCTCTAAATTTCTTTACCTCTAAAGCTAAATTTAAAGGATGTAAAGCCCCGCAATTTTCATTGATATTTAAACCATTTGGCTTATCATTGATCACAATCACATCTGCACCAAGTTCTTTAAAAACCGTAGGTGCTACCTTATAAGAAGCTCCATGAGCCACATCTAACACAACGCGTAAAGACTTTAAAGTCAGCTCTTTAGGAAAAGAATTTTTTATAGAAACAATATATCTTCCTATCACATCATCAATTCTTTTTGCTTGCCCAATTTGTGATTTTGTTGTTCTTGCTTCTTCTATGAGTTTATCGTTAAAATAAATTTCTTCTATTTTTGCCTCTGCTTGTTCATCAAGTTTATTTCCATGTGCATCAAAAAATTTAATACCATTATCATAGTAAGGATTATGCGAAGCTGATATCATAATCCCTGCATCACAACGCATATCTTCAGTTAAAAACGCAATAGCAGGTGTTGGCATAGGGCCTATTTCTATAACATTATATCCTATAGAAGTAAGCCCTGAAACGATAGCATTTTCTATCATATAACCGCTTCTTCTTGTGTCTTTTCCTACTAAGATATTATTTGTAAGGGCTTTGTCTTTAAAATAAATTCCAGCAGCCATAGCCAAACGCATAGCTAAAAACGAATCCAAAAACTCCCCTGCTTTACCGCGTACTCCATCTGTTCCAAAAAGTTTCATTTTTTTACCTTTGATTTTAAATAGTGCAATTATAAGTAAAAAAGTTAAGTAATGTATAAATGTGAGAATTTTATAAGCATTAGTTAGTAATAAAAATATATAATTTTTAAAATTTCACTTAAGGAAAATGAATGAAAAAAATCATCGCAGGGGTTGTAGTAGTAATTTTACTAGTTATAGGGTTTTTTACCTCAGCTTCTTATATTAACTCAATCAATGAAAAAATCTTTGCACAAATGAGTCAAGATACAGCATATTATAATGTTGAAGATACTAATTACACTAAAGGACTTTTAAATTCCAAAGGAAGTTTTATAGCTACACTTAATGATTTACCTTATAGTTTTAAAGTGAATGTGGATTTTTCCAATAATTTTTTTGCAAGTAATAATGCTATCGTTTCTATTTTAAATGAAAATGAAGACTTAAAAGGCATTTTTCCAAACGAAGAAATCTTTAAAATCTTAGTTAGCGTCAAAGGTGGTGACATTAACATCAATGCAAAAATAAATGATATTAATTTCACACGCAATGATACAAATTTAGTTTTAAATAATACATCATTTAAGATTATAGGTTCTGATGAATTTGTAAAAAATATGGAACTTAATCTAGGTTATGTTTTATTAGAACAACTATCTCATAAAGAAAAATTAGAAGCAAAAAATATCAAAATTTCTGAATTTCCTATACAAAAATTAAGCTTTAATGATATCTTTAGTCCTAGTAGAAATAGTGAACAAAATATAAGCATTGATAGTGCTAGTTTTATAAGTTCTATTGCTTTTGACTTTGATAAATTAAAAATTTTTGCAAAAACAGCTCAAAATGTTCAAAACGATTATGATAGTGTTTTAAAACTAGATTTAGCTAAATTTAATCTTGCAAATGAAAACTTTATGTTAAATAATATTAATTTAGATATGAATTTTAATAATCTTTCTAAAAAAGCTTATGATAGCTTAATGCAAAATTCAAACACTGATATTTTTTCTATGATGCTTTTGGCAAGTCAGTTTTTAAAAGCAAACCCACAAATCATCTTAAATAATCTAAGTTTTGAAAAAGAAGGTAAAAAATTTGACGCAAATGGACAAACTATTTTCACTGAAAACAATATAAAATCACAATTTCATGCAAACACAGAAATTCTTCCTAGTCAAATTTGGCCTGATTTTGCAAATTTTGATACTTATTTCGTAGACAATAATGGCTCTTATATGCTTGATTTTATCTATGATGATTCTAATAAAAGTGATGTTACAACTATCATTAATGGTGAAAGACTTACCATAAATCCACAATGACAAATTTAAGCTTAACTTTTCGTCCTAAAACTTTAGATGAGGTTTTAGGACAAGAAAATTTAGTAGAAATTTTTAAAAAATTCATACAAGTTTCAAAACTCCCTCATAGTGTATTTTTTGGCCCAGCAGGTTGCGGGAAGACTTCTTTTGCAAGAGCAATAGCGTATGAGTATAAACTTGATTTTTATGAATTTGATGGAGGGAATTTTAAACTTGAAGAGCTTAGAAAAATACTAAGTAATTATGAAAATTCTTTATATAAACCTTTGATATTTATTGATGAGGTACATAGGCTTTCAAAAACCCAACAAGAAATGCTTTTAATCCCTTTGGAAAATCAAAAATGCCTTTTCATAGGCGCAAGCACTGAAAACCCCTACTTTACTTTAACTTCAGGCATAAGAAGCAGAAGTATGCTTTTTGAATTTAAAGGTTTAGAGTATAAAGACTTAGAAAAACTTGCCACAAAAGTGCAAGAAAAACTCCAATGTAAAATCGATGATGATGCTAAAGACTTTTTAATCACTTCTAGTGCAAATGATGCAAGAAGCTTTTTAAATTTATGTGAGTTTGCTTTGGCTTTAGATAGCACTCATATCACGCTTGAAACTTTAAAAAAATTAAGAGCAAATGTTTTAAGCGATGGCACTTCAAGTAAAGATACACACTATAGACTAGCTAGTTCTATGATAAAAAGTTTAAGAGGAAGTGATGTGGATGCGAGTTTGTATTATCTTGCGAGGCTGATCGATGGGGGTGAAAGTGCGGATTTCATCGCTAGAAGATTAGTGATATTTGCAAGTGAAGATATCTCAAATGCAAACCCACAAGCACTTAATCTAGCCACAAGCACACTCATAGCAGTAAAAAACATAGGCTATCCTGAAGCTAGAATCATCTTAGCTCAATGTGTGATATTTTTAGCAAGTTCGCCCAAGTCAAACTCAAGCTACCTTGCTATAAATGAAGCACTAAATTATGTACAAAATAATCCTGCATTAAAAATACTTCCCTATCTTGATAATAACAACCCACAAAGAAAAAACTACCTTTACCCGCATGATTTTGGAGGCTGGGTTAAGCAAAGATACCTAGAAAAAGACTTGAAATTTTATCATAGCAAAGGCATAGGCTTTGAAGCACAGCTAGACTTATGGTTAAATGATATGAAAAAATCTAAAACATAAATTTAAGCACAATGTAAAAATATTTTTATATAATTTTTGTTTTTTTAAGGTTCCGTAGCTCAGTTGGTAGAGCACCACCTTGACATGGTGGTGGTCGTTGGTTCAAGTCCAATCGGAGCCACCATTTTTATTTCTTTCGATTTCTCTTATTCAAAGCACAGATTTAAAATTATTTATAAGATTTTTATTGATGATTTTATATAATATATTATAAATAAAAACAAAAGGAAAGCTCCATGAATCAAAGTCAATTCCAACCCATTATCAACTTCATATGGAGCGTGGCAGATGATTTACTTCGTGATGTTTATGTAAAGGGTAAATACCGCGATATTATTTTACCTATGACAATTATTAGAAGAATTGATGCGGTTTTAGAACCTACAAAAGAAAAAGTTCTCAAAGCTTACGACACTTATAAAGATGAATTTGAAAATTTAGATTTTATACTAGGCGGAAAACAAGGAAACAACCTAGGCTTTTCTAATTATTCTAAATTTAGCCTACAAACCCTTCTAAATGATCCAAAAAATATCAGAATAAATTTTGAAAATTATTTAGATGGCTTTAGTGAAAATATCAAAGATATCATCTCAAAATTCAAATTCAAAAACCAACTTGACACCCTAGAAGAATCAAACATACTTTTTGGAGTGATAGAGAGATTTTGCTCGCCTAAGGTAAATTTTGGCATAGAAGATATCTTAGATGAAAAAGGAAATGTTATCCACAAAGGCTTAAGTAACCTTGGAATGGGGTATGTTTTTGAAGAACTCATTCGTAAATTTAACGAAGAAAACAACGAAGAAGCCGGAGAGCATTTTACTCCAAGAGAAATCATAGAGCTTATGACTCATCTTGTATTTTTACCCGTAAAAGAACAAATCAAACAAGGAACATGGCTTATTTATGATAATGCTTGCGGAAGCGGTGGAATGCTCACAGAGTCAAAAGAATTCATCACAGATCCTGATGGCCTTATACAATCAAAAGCAAGTATTTATCTTTACGGACAAGAAATCAACCCCGAAACCTACGCCATATGCAAAGCAGATATGCTGATAAAAGGCGAAGATCCAGATCATATAAAATTTGGCTCCACTTTAAGCAATGATCAACAAGATAAAAAATTTGATTTCATGCTTAGCAATCCACCTTATGGCAAGTCTTGGGAAAATGATCAAAAAATTCTAGGCGTAGAAAAGAAAGGTTCAAATTCAACTTGTGCTGATTCAAGATTTAGCGTAGGTATCACAAGCAAAAGCGATGGGCAAATGATGTTTTTGCTCAATATGCTTAGCAAGATGAAAACAGATACCCCTTTAGGCTCTCGCATCGCAAGCGTGCATAATGGCTCATCACTTTTTAACTCAGATAGTGGCATGGTAGCCATAAGAAAACACATCATAGAAAAAGACTATCTTGAAGCTATAGTCGCTCTACCTACAAATATGTTTTACAATACAGGAATTCCTACTTTCATATGGATCATCACCAACAAAAAGCCAGAACATAAAAAAGGCAAAGTCCAGCTTATAAACGCCACAAGCGAAGAGTATTTTTCAAAAATGAAAAAGTCTTTAGGCTCTAAACAAAATGAAATGACAAAAGAACATATAGAAAAAATCACAAATTTATTTTTAGATAATATTTCTAACAAAGACTGCAAAATTTTTGACAATGAAGACTTTGGCTATACTAAAATAACCATAGAAAAACCAAAAAGTATAGAAGTTTTAAAAGATGATGAAAAATTTGCAAAACTCAAAGACAAAGACAAAATTTTAGAAAAATTACAAGAGTTAGAGCAAAACCCACAAGATTTTGAAGATAGAAACGAATTCATAAGCTTTTTAGGTGTAAAACTCAAAAAAAGCGAAGAAAACCTCATCATAGATAGCGATAAAACCAACAATACAGAAAAAATCCCACTCAAAATCGATATACAAAGCTACTACGACACAGAAGTAAAACCCTATGTAAAAAATTCTTGGATAGCTTGGGATAGTGCTAGTGTGGGTTATGAAATTTTATTTAATAAATACTTTTATACCTACACTCCACCAAGAAAACTAGAAGAAATAAACAGCGAATTAGAAAAGCTAGAAAAAGAAGTGCAAGATCTTTTAAAAGAGATCATGCAATGAAAAATTTCAAAGATAGTGGTATAGAATGGCTTGGGGAAATTCCGCAACATTGGGATATAGTTCCTATTAGATATTGTTTTAATGAATTTAATGTAAGATGTAATGATAATAATTACCCATTGTTATCTGTAACTATAGCAAATGGTGTGGTTTATCAAAATGATATAACAAATAAAAAAGATACTTCTAATGATGATAAATCAAATTACAAAATAGTTCCTATAGGTGCAATAGCTTATAATAAAATGAGAATGTGGCAAGGTGCTGTTGGTATAAATATGCTTGAAAAAGGTATAGTAAGTCCTGCTTATATTGTAGCTATTCCAAATAAACAAATAAATATTAGTTTTAGTTATTATTTATTAAAATCAAAAAATATGATTAGTGAATATGAAAAATATTCTTACGGACTTTGTTCGGATATGAATAATTTAAGATATGAAGATTTTCAAAATATTAAAATTCCACTTCCACCATTAAAAGAACAAGAGCAAATCACAAATTTTTTAGATGAAAAATGCGAGCAAATTAAAAATTTCATAGAGAAAAAAGAAAAACTCATCACACTTTTAAAAGAGCAAAAACAAGCCTTTATAAACGAAGCAATCACAAAAGGACTTGATAAAAATGTAAATTTCAAAGATAGTGGCATAGAATATCTCGGAGAAATTCCACAGCATTGGAAAGTAGTAAAAATCAACAAAATGGTAACTTTTGTAAATGGATATGCTTTTGAAAACTTTGATTTTAATCCAACTTTTGAAATTCCTGTAATTCGTATAGGAGATATACAAAAAGAAAAAATTTTATATAATAACTGCTTAAAAACAAAAGAAAAAGAAAAATTGAAACAATTTTTAATTAGCAACAATGATATTTTAATTGCTTTAAGTGGAGCAACAACAGGAAAAATAGCATTTTGCGATACTGATAATAAAGCTTATATCAATCAAAGAGTTGCCATTGTTAGGAGTAAATTAAAACTTGTAAAATATTATTTTTTAACTAGAGGATTTTCATTGCTTATTGAGCTTGCTTGTAATGGATCTGCACAACCAAATATTTCAATCAAAGAAATAGGAGAATTTAAAATTCCACTTCCACCATTAAAAGAGCAAGAACAAATCACAAATTTTTTAGATGAAAAATGTAAAAAAATAGATTTATTGATAGAAAAAACCGAAAAACAAATAAAATTAATAAAAGAATACAAAACCACACTCATAAACCAAGCCGTATGCGGTAGGAGGATAATTTATGCCAAAATCTAAATATAATGTAATTTTAGAAAAATCTATTCAAGCTGCGTTATCTGCTATTGAACTATATAATAAACCTAATTTTACTTACAGGGAAGAAAGTTTTTGTATTTTGATGACAAATGCATGGGAATTATTATTAAAAGCAAAAATATTAAAAGATAACAATAATAAATTAAATTCTTTATATATTCCAGAAAGCATTAAAACAAAAAAGGGAATAACTCGAAAAAAGATAACTTATAAAAAAAACAGAGCCGGTAATTATTTAACAATAGGATTGTCTGAACTAATTCAAAAAGAAATACAAGATGGTAATTTAAAAGCGCAATTAGAAATTTTGATAGCAATAAGAGACAACGCTATTCATTTTTTTAATAATAATTATTTTAATAAGCAAGTTTTGCAAATAGCCACTGCATCATTAAAAAATTATAAAATATTAATTGAAGAATGGTTTAATAGATCTTTGGATAATTATGACTTATTTTTAATTCCTCTTGCTTTTAATATACCAGAATCTTTTAGTGCAGGTTGCCCGACCAAAGAGCAACAAAATCTTTTACAATTTATCGCGCAGAAAATACAGCATTTAGATGAAACTAGTCCTCATGATATTGCTCTTGTTGTGGATATAAAATTCAATAGATCACAAGGCGGAATTCCAGCTAAGATTAGTCCGGAAGGAATTCCTATATATCAAGATAGTGAAGATGTTTTTAAAAATAAATATCCTTTAAATTACACACAACTTATTCAAAAAATAAAGGGTCGATATGAAAATTTTAAACAAAATAGAGAATTTCATCGTATTAAAAAAGAATTACAAAAAAATGAAAGATTTTATAGTATTAGATATTTAGATTTTAACAATGAAAATGGGCAAAAAAAGGGATATTATAGTACAGAAATTTTAAAAGAATTTGACAAACATTATAAAAGAAAGAGAACCAACAATGACTAACTACCAAGAAAAAGATTTAGAAGATTTTATAGAATCGTATTTGTTAGAAAACCATGCTTATATCAAAAGAACAAATGAAAATTACGATAAAAATTTATGTTTAGATGTAGAGCTTTTTGAAAATTTTTTACAAGCTACGCAAAGTGTAGCATTAGAAGAGCTTAAAAAGCGTTGTGGGCAAAACTATAAAAAAGAACTTTTTAATCGTATTTTGTCACAAATCAAAACCAAAGGCATAGTTAAAGTCTTGCAAAGCTATGTGGAAATAAAAGGCATTAAAATTTATCTAGCCTTTTCAAAGCCAAACACTAGTGCAAACGAAGAAAGCGTGAAAAAATACGAGCAAAACACCCTTTCTATCATACGCCAACTTCACTATAGCACGCAAAATAAAAACTCCCTTGATATAGTTATCTTTTTAAATGGCTTGCCTCTTATCACCATAGAACTTAAAAGCCATTTCACCGGACAAAATGTCTTCCATGCTATAGAGCAGTATAAAAAAGACAGAAACCCAAAAGAAGCTATATTTAGCCTTACTATAGTGCATTTTGCACTAGATAATGATCTTTGCTATATGAGTACAAAATTAGATCAAGATGCGACTACATTTTTGCCTTTTAATCTTGGTTTAAACAATGGTAGTGGTAAAATAGGCTTAGCAAATGGAGCAGGCAACCCACCAAGTGATGGTATAAAAACAGCTTATTTATGGGAGAAAATCTTTAAAAAAGACACTTTGCTAAATTTATTTTTTAATTTTGTGCAAGTTGTGAAAAAGAAAAATGAAGAAATCATCATATTTCCTAGATACCATCAATTTGATGTAGTAGAAAAACTACTCGCCCATGCAAAAGAAAACGGCACAGGACAACGCTACTTGATCCAGCATAGTGCAGGAAGTGGCAAGAGTAATTCTATATCTTGGCTTGCACATAATCTCGTAAGCCTACATAGACTTGAAAAAAACATCTTTGATTCTATCATCGTAGTAACCGATAGAAAAGTGCTTGATAGCCAAATAAGAGAAAATGTAAAATCTTTTTCACAGAAGACAAAAGATCTAGTCGAAGCCATCACTCATGGAAGCAAACAGCTTAAAAATGCTTTAGAAGAAGGTAAGAAAATCATCATCACAACCATACAAAAATTTCCTTTCATTTTAGATGAAATCAAAACCTTAAAAAGCAAAACTTTTGCTATCATCATCGATGAAGCACACTCTAGCCAAAGCGGAAGCAATGCCCAAAAAATGGCTGAAGCCATAAGAGATAAAAGCTATAATGAAAGTCAAAATTTAGATGATGAAATTTTAGAAATCATAAAAAACAAAAAACTCCAAAGCAATGCTTCTTATTTTGCATTTACTGCTACGCCTAAGCCAAAAACCTTAGAAATGTTTGGTATGCCTTGTGATGTTAATGGAGAGCAAAGGTTTATCCCTTTTCATCTTTACTCGATGAAACAAGCCATAGAAGAAGGTTTTATACTCGATGTATTAAAAGGCTATACAACTTATAAAAGTTACTATAAACTCATATCTTGCACAAATGACAATCCAAAATACGACAAAAAAAGAGCAAGTGCAAAACTAAAAGCCTATGTCCAAAACAATATCAAAACAATAGAACAAAAATCACAAATCATGTGTGAGCATTTTTTCCAAAATAGCTTTAAAAAGATAAATGGCAAAGCAAAAGCTATGGTTGTAACAAGCTCAAGAGAAAATGCCTTGAAATATTATCTTGTTTTTAGAGAGTATTTAAGAAAAAATTATCCACATTTTAAAGCTATAGTGGCTTTTTCAGGTGAAGTAAATTTAGAAGGTGAAATTTATAGCGAAAGTGGTTTGAATGGTTTTTCAGAAAATGCTTTAAAAGATGAGTTTAAAAAAGATGAGTATCGTTTTTTAATCGTTGCAGAAAAATACCAAACCGGATTTGATGAGCCATTATTGCATACGATGTATGTAGATAAAGCATTAAGTGGAGTAAGTGCAGTGCAAACTCTATCAAGACTAAACAGAACTTGCAAAAACAAAGAAAATACTTTCGTGCTAGACTTTGCAAACACCCATGAAGATATAGCAAAATCTTTTAGTGTATTTTATGAGCAAACTTACTTAAGTGAAGCCACAGATGATAATAGAATTTTTGATTTAAAAGCAAATCTAAATGAGTATGAAATTTATACCCAAGAAGAAATAGATGATTTTACAAATGCCATTTTAAAAAATGAAAAAGAAAATGTCATTCATTCAAAATTAGACACAATGTTAACTAGATTTGATCAAAAAAGTGATGATGAAAAATTAGATTTTTATAATAAAGCAAGGACTTATCTTAAAGAGTATTCTTTTTTAGCTCAAATATTACCCTATGAAGATATAGAACTTGAAAAGCTTTATATACTACTTAAAAAACTTACTAGTAAGATTATCTTACCTAAACCAGAAGACTTAGCTAAAGGAATTTTAGATAATGTGGATTTTGATAGTTATCGCTTACAACTTGATAAAACACAAGATATCATTTTGCAAGGAAATGGAGAGCTAAAACCTTCTTTTGCAAATGGTTCGAGTAAAAGTGCTGAAGCTGAATTAGAAGAGCTTTCAAACATCATCAAAGATTTTAACAATAAATACGCAAATATAGACTTTAACGAAAGCGACAAAATAGCTAAAATCTTATATGATATAAAAGATGATATAGCAAAAAATGAAGAAATATTCGAAACCTTTAACAAATCAGGTATGCAAAATTCGCGCATTAGATTTGATGAAATTTTAGAAGACAAAATTCAAGATCTTTTAAATTTAAATTTGGAACTTTTTAAACAATTTACTCAAAATAATGACTTCAAAGACAAAATAGCCAACACAATATTTAATATGATCTATGAAAATGCAAAATGATATCTAGGTAGTTTTACCAAACTACCTATTTTTACATATACTTTAACAAATTCGTAAATTCTTGGATTTCTTTTTCTTGATCTAAAATGATTTTTTTCGCTATATCAGTGATAGTTTTATCTTTAGAATAAAATAAAATTTGTTTTGAAGCATCTACTGCACCTTGATGATGTGCTATCATCGCTTCTAAAAAGTCTTTATTGATGTTTTTGCTTTCTTTAACCGAACTCATTAAAATCATCATTTTTTGCATTAACTCTTTTTCTTCTTGAACGAATTTTTTATAAGTTTCTTCATCAATTTGAGTTTTTGTATAAAGATTTTTATCTAGAATTTCTTGAAATTCTTGGATTTCTTTTTCTTGAGCTTTTATGATATTTTGAGCGATTTTTTTCATCTCTTCACTTTTAGTATGTTCTAATAAAAGCTTAGATGAATCAATAGCACCTTGGTGATGTGGAATCATATTAGCTAAAAAATCTCTTTCTATGTCATTGCTTTGTACTAAAGGATTTTTCATCATAGGTTCATGCATACTCATCATGATTTGTGATGAAATACTTCCAGAAGCTCCATGATGAGCATGATGAGAATTTGCAGCAAATAAAGTACTTGCTAAAACTAAATTTGAAACTATAGTTTTAATTTTCATTTTTTTCCTTTTTTTAAAATAACTTTGGAATGTTATAAAAATTATATAAACTAAAATTAACAAAGAAAAAAACATTTTTTTGTTATAATCTATAATACTAAAAAAATAATAAGGATGTTATATGCTAAAAGAACTACTTGAAATAAAAAAAGAAATGGAACCTATAATTCATGATTGTTCAGTAAAAATTCAAGTAGCCGCAAGAGAAGTAATCGTAAGAAAAAGAGAATATGAAATCTATGGTCCTATGATAGATAGAGTATATCTTGATAATGCTATATATATAAAAGTTTTTGGTAGTGGGCGTGATACTAAAAGCACAAAAGTAGATATTAAAAACGGCCTATATATGGTTTATGTAGCACCTGATAAACCTACTAATCAAGAAATTATGAATAAACTAAAAATAGCATTTGAAAGTATAGATAATAAATTCATCTCAAGAATTTTAGAACTCAATAGAAGAATGAAAGAAGTGATTAACAAAACTCAAGCAACCCTAGCAAAAGCATCAAATATGAATGTTTTGATAGAAACAAATCTAGGCGAAGCTACTGCGGCACATAAATTTGTAATAACTATTAAATATTTAAAAGATAATCAAAAATTAGAATTAAAAAATTCAAAATCTGCAGGAAGTTTTAGAGATACCAAAAATCATATCAACCTAGTAGTAGAAAAAAATACTGATTCTGCTGTATGTGAAAAACTTCTACATGATGTTGAAATTTATTTTATAGGAAATGGAAAGTAAAATCACTTTTTTACTCTCAAATTTGCTAAATGCGTCAAAGCTACTGCGATAGCATCGGTAATATCAAGTGGCTTGATGTCTTTTGAAATTCCAAGTAATCTTTTTACCATAAAAGCTACTTGCTCTTTAGTAGCTTTTGCTTTACCTGTTACGGTTTTTTTCACTTGTAAAGGTGTGTATTCTGCAAATTCTCCATGAATTTGTAAGATTTTTAAACTCAAAGCTCCACGAAATTGTGCTAGTTTTAGAACCGTTTTTGGATTATAAGCAAAAAATATATCTTCTATAGCTACCTCATCAAACTGATGATTTTTAAAGATTAGATCAAGTCCTTCACATAATTCTGTGATTTGATACTGTAAATCATTGGGTTTGATTTTGATAAGTCCTGCTTCTATGAGTTGATTTTTATTATTTATTTTTTCTATAATAGCATATCCACAATATCTAGAACCAGGATCTATCCCTAAAACTTTCAAACTTTTCACCTTTTTATTCACATAGATGTGAAATTTAAATTTTTATGTGAATAATTTTAACCATTTTTTATAAAAAATAAGCTAGAATTTTAAGTTTTACATCATAATTTATAAGAATAATAATGAATATAAAAGATTTTTTATTTGAATTTAAAACTGAAATTAGCAATAACGAATACAATACTTACATTTCTCACTTACAATTTAGTGAAAAATTAAGTAAAAATAATATCTTAGTATTTATCGCACCAAATCATTTTTTGGCTAAATTTATACAAACAAAATACGCACAAAAACTAGCTTATTTTTATGAAGTAAAAACAGGGATTAACCCTCAAGTTAAAATCATTACAAATGATCAAAAGATAGAGAAAAAACATTTTTCTACAGATATTTCACAGATTAAATTTCAAAGTACTATTTTAAATCCTTCTTTTACTTTTGAAAGCTTTGTTGTAGGAGATTCTAATCAATTTGCCTATGCAACTTGCAAAGCCATTACCGATAAAAGCAAACTTGGAAAATTATACAACCCTATCTTTATCTATGGCCCTACAGGACTTGGAAAAACTCACTTGCTTCAAGCTGTCGGAAATGTGTGCTTGGATAATGGATATAAGGTTATTTATGCTACAAGTGATAATTTTATCAATGATTTTACCATGCATTTAAATAACAAAACTATGAGTAAATTTCATGAAAAATACAAAAATTGTGATGTCTTACTCATCGATGATGTGCAGTTTTTAGGTAAAACAGATAAAATTCAAGAAGAATTTTTCTTTACTTTTAATGAAATCAAAGAAAAATTTGGACAAATCATCATGACAAGTGATAATCCTCCAAACATGTTAAAAGGCATAACAGAACGCTTAAAAAGCCGTTTTGCAAATGGGATCATCGCAGATATCACTCCACCTCAGCTTGATACAAAAATCGCAATTATCAAGAAAAAATGTGAATTTAATGCTATTTATCTCAAACCTGAAGTTATAAGCTACATCGCTACTTCAATGGGAGATAACATCCGAGAAATTGAAGGTATGATTACAAATCTAAATGCCCAAGCAAGGCTTTTTAATCAAGAAATCACTTTAGAAATCGTTAAAAGCTTTATGAAAGATCACATTAAAGAAACAAAAGAAAATATTAGTGTTGAAGACATACTTGCTGATGTTTCAAAAAGCTATAATCTTAAATCAAATGATATAAAATCAAATAAAAAAACACAAAATATCGTTATGGCAAGAAGGGTTGTGATATATTTAGCAAGAGAGCTTACAACTATGTCTATGCCTCAACTTGCTAGATTTTTTAATATGAAAGATCACACTGCCATTTCACATAATATTAAAAAAATTCAAGAGTTAATGAGTGAAAATGAAAACCTAAAAGCCATAGTAGAAGAATTAAGAAATAAAATTTTAACAAAAATAAAAAGTACCCTGTGAATAAAAGTGAAAAATAAAAAATTTTATTCTATGAGTAAAATTTCTATAAAAAAAGGCTTTTAAAAAGCATTTCACATTTTCACATTGCTTATTATTATGATAAAATAAATTTAAAAAACAAAGGAAGTAAAAATGAAAATTAGCATTAATAAAAACACTTTAGAATCTGCCATAGTTTTAACTAACTCTTATGTAGATAAAAAAGACTCAAGCAACATCGCTTCTCACTTACTTTTTGAAGTAGTTGAAGATAAATTAATCATAAGGGCAAGTGATTATGAAATAGGTATTAACTATAAAATCAAAAAAATTAAAGTTGAAAGTGCAGGTTTTGCAACTGCTAATGCTAAAAGTATTTTAGATATCATTAAAAGTTTAAATAATGAAGATGTGGTCTTAGAAACTATAGAAAATTTCCTTTTTATTAGACAAAAAGGAACTAAATATAAACTTCCTATGTTTAATTATGAAGATTTTCCAAATTTCCCAAGCACTGAAGGAAAAGATAAATTTGATATTGATTCAAGTGATTTAAGTAGATCTTTGAAAAAAATCCTACCTGCAGTTGATACAAATAATCCAAAGTATTCTTTAAATGGTGCTTTACTTGATATAAAAACAACCCACATTAGCTTTGTAGGAACAGATACTAAACGCTTAGCGGTTTTTACACTAAATAAAACAAACGAAAAAGAATTTAATCTTTGTATCCCTAAAAAAGCTATTTTAGAAATGCAAAAAATCTTTTTTGAAAAAATTGAAATTTATTATGATGAAAATATATTGATTGCAAAAAATGATAATTTTGAGTTTTTTACAAAACTTATTAATGATAAATTCCCTGATTATGAAAGAGTAATTCCAAAAAATATCACAAAAGAATTTATTTTTAAAACAGAAGAATTTATGGATGCATTGAAAAAAATCAATGTAATCACTGAAAAAATGAAATTAAATTTCCATAAAGATAAACTTGTATTTGAAGGTATTAGTTTAGATAATATGGAAGCAAAAACTGAACTTGAAATGGAATTAAACATAGATGAAGAATTTAATCTTTGCATTAAAAATAAATTCATCACTGATTTTTTAAATTCTATTGAAAGTGAAACATTCAAACTTAGCATAAATGAACCTCATATGGCATTCTTAGTTTCAAGTGAAGAATTACAAACTGTAATTATGCCAGTTATTTTATAAGGAAAATAAATGCAAGAAAATCAAAATTATGGCGCAGGAAATATTAAAGTTTTAAAAGGCTTAGAAGCTGTTAGAAAACGCCCTGGTATGTATATAGGTGATACCAACATAGGCGGTCTTCATCATATGATTTATGAAGTAGTGGATAATTCTATTGATGAAGCTATGGCAGGTTTTTGTGATACGATTAATGTAGAAATTACTACAGAAGGCTCTTGTATAGTAAGTGATAATGGTAGAGGAATTCCTGTGGGAATTCACCCTACTGAAAATATCCCTACTTTAACTGTAGTTTTAACCGTGCTTCATGCAGGTGGAAAATTTGATAAAGATACTTATAAAGTTTCAGGTGGTTTACACGGGGTTGGTGTAAGCGTTGTAAATGCTTTATCAAGAAAATTAGTTGCTACAGTGCATAGAGATGGAGAAATTTATCGCCAAGAATTTTCAGAAGGTAAAGTTACAAGTAATTTTGAAACCATAGGTAAAAGTAAAAAAACAGGAACAATCATAGAATTTTGGCCAGATGATCAAATTTTTGAAGTGACTGATTTTGATTATGAAATTTTAGCTAAAAGATTTCGTGAACTTGCATATTTAAATCCAAAAATTACTATAAATTTTAAAGATAATCGTGTAGGAAAAGCAGAAAGCTTTCATTTTGAAGGTGGTATAAGTCAATTTGTTACAGATTTAAATAAAAAACAAGCTCTAACTAAGGCAATATTTTTCAATGTAGATGAAGAAGATGTAAATGTTGAAGTAGCATTGCTTTATAATGATAGTTATAGTGAAAATTTACTTTCTTTTGTTAATAATATAAAAACTCCAGATGGTGGAACGCACGAAGCAGGTTTTAGAATGGGCTTAACTCGTGTTATTAGCAATTACATTGAAGCAAATGCTAGTGCTAGAGAGAAAGACTCTAAAATCACAGGTGATGATGTAAGAGAAGGTTTAATAGCAGTTGTAAGTGTTAAAGTACCTGAGCCACAATTTGAAGGACAAACTAAAGGAAAATTAGGTTCAAGCTATGTTAGACCTATAGTTTCTAAGGCTTCTTTTGAGTATTTGACAAAATACTTTGAAGAAAATCCTATCGAAGCAAAAGCTATCATGAATAAAGCTTTAATGGCAGCTCGTGGTAGAGAAGCAGCTAAAAAAGCTAGAGAATTAACCCGTAAAAAAGAAAGTTCAAGTGTAGGGACTTTACCAGGAAAATTAGCTGATTGTCAAAGTAAAGATCCGAGTGAAAGCGAAATTTATTTAGTTGAGGGTGATAGTGCGGGAGGTTCTGCAAAACAAGGTAGAGAAAGAACTTTCCAAGCGATTTTACCTTTAAGAGGTAAAATACTCAATGTTGAAAAAGCAAGACTAGATAAAATTTTAAAAAGTGAACAAATTCAAAATATGATCACAGCCTTTGGTTGTGGGATCGGCGATGAGTTTGATATAGAAAAACTAAGATATCATAAAATCATTATCATGACAGATGCTGATGTAGATGGTTCTCACATACAAACTTTGCTTTTGACATTTTTCTTCCGTTTTATGAATGATCTTGTAACAAATGGACATATTTATTTAGCTCAACCACCTTTATATCGTTATAAAAAAGGACAGAAAAAAGAAATTTATCTAAAAGATGAAAAAGCTTTAAATGATTATTTGATCGAAACAGGTATAGAAAGTTCTACTTATGAGGGCATAGGATTAAATGATTTAAAAGATTTTCTAAAAATCGTTGCAGCTTATAGAAGTGTTTTAAAAGAATTAGAAAAAAGATTTAATGTGATTTCAGTGATTAGATATTTGATAGAAAATCCTGATTTGATAAAAGCTTCCAATGAAGAATTATTTAAAGTCATAAAAGAATTTTTAGAAAAACAAAATCACAATATCTTAAATTCATATATCAATGAAAATGAAATTCGTGTTTATGTGCAAACTGAAAATGGTTTAGAAGAGCTTATCATTAATGATGATTTATTTGCTAATCCTTTATATGAAGAGGCAAATTATATTTATCAAAAAATCAAAGATAGAGATTTAAAATTTGATAAAGATATTTTAGAAATTTTAGATGAAGTTGAAAAAAATGCTAAAAAAGGTGCTTATATACAACGCTATAAAGGTCTTGGTGAGATGAATCCTGAACAACTTTGGGAAACAACTATGGATCCAAGTAATCGTCGTTTGTTAAAAATCACCATAGAAGATGCTCAAAGAGCAAATGATACTTTTAACCTTTTCATGGGTGATGATGTAGAACCACGCCGTGAGTACATACAAGCTCATGCTAAAGATGTTAAACATTTAGATGTTTGATTTTTAAAATGAAAACTTTTTTACAAAATATTCCAAAAGTAGAATTGCACTTACACATTGAAGGCTCATTAGAGCCTAAAATGATGTTTGAATTAGCTAAAAGAAATAACATTGTTTTAAAATATAAAAGTGAAGATGAGATACAAAAAGCTTATAATTTTTCAAATTTACAAGATTTTTTAGATATATATTATCAAGGTGCAAATGTCTTACAAACCAAGCAAGATTTTTATGATTTAACCTTTGCTTATATGAAAAAGTGTAAAGAGCAAAATGTAGTTCATACTGAAATTTTCTTTGATCCTCAAACTCATACTGCTAGAAATATAGCTTTAAAAGATGTTATAGAAGGAATTTGGCAAGCTTTGCAAAAAGCAAAAGAAGAATTTGGAATTTCAAGTTTTTTAATCGCTTGTATTTTAAGGCATTTAAGCGAGGATGAGGGTTTAAAAACTTTAGATGAGCTTTGTTTATATAAAGATAAGATCAAAGCCATAGGACTTGATAGTTCTGAAATCAATAATCCTCCTTTTAAATTTAAAAATTTATTTCAAAAAGCTAAAGAAAAAGGCTTTTTGTTAGTTATACATGCGGGTGAAGAAGGAAGTAGTGAGTATATCAAACAAGCTTTAGAACTTGGTGCAAGTAGAATAGATCATGGTGTTAAATGTGAGCATGATAATATGCTTTTAAAAGAAATTATTCAAAAACAAATTCCACTAACAATGTGTCCTTTATCAAATGTAAAATTAAAAGTTTTTCAAAATATGCAAGAACATAATATTTTAAAACTTTTAAAACAAAATCTCTGTGTTTGTGTAAATTCAGATGATCCAGCGTATTTTGGAGAATATATTTTAGAAAATTTTATAGCCTTAGATGAAGCTTTTAAACTTAGTAAAGATGAGGTTAAAAAACTTTGTATTAATGCCATTAATGCTTCTTTTTTACAAGAAAATAAAAAAGAAAATTTAAGAAAGCTAATTTTTAATTTTCAAGAATGATTTTTTTACTTGGGGGAGAAAGTCACACAGGTAAGACCTTGCTTGCTCAAAAACTTCTTGAAAAATTTTCTTATCCTTATTTGAGTTTAGATCATCTAAAAATGGGTTTGATTAAAGGAATGAAAGATTTTCCTTTTAAAGTAGATGAGGATGAAAAAATAGCTGAGTTTTTATTTCCTATTGTAGATGGTATAATTCAAACTTGTATAGAAAATAAACAAAATTTAATCATTGAAGGAATTTATCTTACTCCAAAAAAGCTACAAAAATTTCAAAATCATTCTGATATTAAAATACTTTATATCATTTTTTCAAAAGAATATATTTTACAAAATTATGAATTAATCTATCAAAATGAAAATGCTATAGAAAAGCGTTTATTTAGTGAAAAAGAAGAAATAAACACTCTTATTTTAAATCATCAAAAACTTAAAACTCAATGTGAAAATTTAAATCTTCCTTTCATAGAAATTCAAAAAGACTATGAAACTGAATTAAAAAATGCAATAGAATTTTTTGCCTAAAAGCAAGTAAATAGTTATATAATATCTAAAAAATTATAAGGATTAAAATGCATTTTACTCAGCAGCAATTGCAACGATTAATGCTTCATTATGCAGGGAAAATCGCTAAAGATAGAAAAGAGCAAAAAATAAAATTAAATTATAATGAAGCTTTAGCTTATATATGTTATGAATTAATGGAACTTGCAAGAAAAAATTTAAGTGTAAGTGAATTGATGAGTATAGGAAAAACTTTACTTACAAGTGAAGATGTGATAGATGGTGTTGCAAGTATGCTTGATGAAATTCAAATAGAACTTCCTTTTGAAGATGGTACAAAATTAGTTACTATACATGAACCTATAGCAAATGATGATAAAATAAAAGCTGGAGAGATATTTTTATCATCAGAATTTATTGTGCTTAATGAAAATAAAACTTCTATAGAAATCAAAGTAAGCAATAAAGGTGATCGTCCTATACAAGTTGGCTCGCATTTTCATTTCTTTGAAGTTAATCGCTTTTTGTCTTTTGATAGAGAAAAAGCTTATGGTAAAAGGTTAAATATCGCTTCAGGAACAAGTGTGAGATTTGAACCAGGTGAAGAAAAAACAGTAAGTTTAATAGAATTTGGTGGTTTAAAAAAGGTTTTAGGTTTTAATAATCTTTGTGATGATTTTATCAATGATGAAAATAAAACTAAAGCTTTATCAAAAGCAAAAGAGAAAGGATTTCTTTGATTAAGATTAGCAAAAAAGACTATGTAAATATGTATGGTCCAACAACTAATGATAGAGTAAGATTAGCAGATACAGATTTAATTTTAAGAGTAGAAAAAGATTATACTTTATATGGTGAAGAAGTTAAATTTGGTGGTGGTAAAAATATCAGAGATGGTATGGCTCAAAGTGTGAGTGAGGGAGAATTTCCGGATTTAGTTTTAACTAATGCTTTGATCGTTGATTATACCGGTATTTATAAAGCAGATATTGGGATAAAAAATGGCTATATAGTAGGTATAGGAAAAGCAGGTAATCCTGATATACAAGATGGAGTTGATCCTAGCTTAATTATAGGCACAAGTACAGATATTATTGGTGCAGAAGGTTTAATAGTAACTGCAGGTGGTATTGATACTCATATACATTTTATTTCCCCAACTCAAATTGAATGTGCTTTATATAGTGGTGTTACTACTATGATAGGAGGTGGCATAGGACCAAGTGAGGGAACAAATGCTACAACTTGTACAAGTGGGGTTTATCATATACATTCTATGTTAAAAGCTACACAAAATTACCCTATGAATTTTGGCTTTTTAGGTAAAGGAAATTCAAGCAATAAAAATGCTTTGAAAGAGCAAATTATAGCTGGTGCATGCGGCTTAAAAATTCATGAAGACTGGGGTGCTACTTCTAGTGTGATTGATGCTAGTTTAAATATAGCTGATGAAATGGATATACAAGTAGCTATCCATACAGATACTTTAAATGAAGCAGGTTTTGTAGAAGATACGATTAAAGCTATTAATGGTAGAGTTATCCATACTTTTCACACTGAAGGTGCAGGTGGTGGTCATGCTCCTGATATTATTAAAATGGCAGGTTTTAAAAATGTTTTACCTGCAAGTACTAATCCTACTATGCCTTTTACTAAAAATACCATTGATGAACATTTAGATATGCTTATGGTTTGTCATCATTTAGATAATAAAATCAAAGAAGATGTTGAATTTGCAGATAGTAGAATTCGTCCTGAAACTATAGCAGCAGAAGATAAACTTCATGATATGGGTGTTTTTAGCATTATGAGTAGTGATTCTCAAGCTATGGGACGCGTAGGTGAGGTGATTTTAAGAACATGGCAAAGTGCTGATAAATGCAAAAAAGAATTTGGTGCTTTGAAAGAAGATAATGATTTAGATGATAATTTCCGTATTAAACGCTATATAGCAAAATACACTATAAATCCTGCTATTGCACATGGGATTGATAGTTATGTTGGTTCTATTGAAGTAGGAAAATTTGCTGATTTAGTGCTTTGGCAACCTAAATTTTTTGGAGTAAAACCAAAGCTTATTTTAAAAGGTGGCTTGATAGTAGGTGCAAAAATAGGCGATGCTAATGCTTCTATCCCAACGCCTGAGCCTATTATCTATGAAAAAATGTTTGGAGCAAATTTAAATGAAAATGCTTTACATTTTGTTTCTAAAGCTTCTTTAGAAGCTAATATACCTGAAAAATTAAGCTTAAAAAGAAAATGTGTTGCAGTAAAAAATTGTAGAAATATCACTAAAAAAGACTTGAAATTTAATGATAAAGTTCAAGATATAGAAGTAAATCCACAAACTTATGAAGTAAAAATAAATGGTGAGCTTATTAGCTCTAAGAGCGTTGATTCTTTAGCTTTAGCTAGAAAATATTTTATGATTTAATGATTTTACTTCAAAATAAAATAACGCATTATGATTTAAACAAAGAATGCGATTTTTTAGAGCTTAGTTGGTTTGATACTTTTAAAAAGATATTAAGAACAACGACTTTAAAAGGACTAGATGTCGCTATAAAAATGCCTAATAATAAAGGTTTAAATCATAATGATTGTTTATATGATGAGGATTTTTTGATTTTAGTGAAAATCAAACCTGAAAAGGTTTTAAAAATTCACATAGAAAATGAATACAACCTTGCTTTAATAAGTTATCAAGTGGGCAATATGCACTTAAATTTATTTTATAAAGATCATAAACTCATTACTTTAGAGCAAAACTCTATCATAAGGTTTTTAGAAAAATTTAATATAAAATACGAAAAATGTGAGGAAATTTTAGAGCCAAAATATATGCTTGATATGCCAAGTTTTATCCAAGTTGATCCAAATTTTAAACTTATTAAAGAATAAAGATGAATAAATTAAATTTTTTACTTTTACAAATTAGTGATTCTTCTTTTCCTATAGGAGCTTTTTCACATTCTTTTGGTTTAGAATCTTATGTGAATTTTGCTTATATAAAAAATATAGAAGATGCTAAAAAAGTTTTAAAAACTCAGCTTTATTCTAATATTTTGTATTTTGAGCTTTTAGCTTTGAAAAT
Source organism: Campylobacter sp. RKI_CA19_01122 (assembly GCF_025771325.1). Taxonomy (NCBI): domain Bacteria; kingdom Pseudomonadati; phylum Campylobacterota; class Epsilonproteobacteria; order Campylobacterales; family Campylobacteraceae; genus Campylobacter; species Campylobacter sp. RKI_CA19_01122. The sequence continues at coordinate 39,876 of NZ_JAKMPZ010000002.1, forward strand.
AGCTTATGAAAATGCAAATGATGTAGAAAATTTACTAATTTATCAAAGAAAATTTTTATCAAGTATAGTTACAAAAGAACAAAGTCAAGCTTATGTTTTTTTAGCTAAACGCTTTGTAAAAAATGTCAGTCTTTATGGATTATCAAATCCTTTATTAAATCAATATATTAAAGGAAATCAAACTCCTATTTATCCTTTTGTGTATGCTTTATTTTGTAAAGATAATGAGCTTGATTTTATGTATGAAAGTTTTTTATTTGCTTTAATGAGTAATTTTATTAATATTCTTGTGAAAATTGTGCCTTTATCGCAAAATGAAGGGCAGATTTTACTTTTTCAACTACAGCAAGATTTTCAAAAGGTTCTTTCTAAATTACAAAATTTAACTTTAAAAGATTGGTGTGAAAATCACAATATCTTAAATGATTATTTGGGTATAAAACACCAAAATTTAGCATTTAAAATTTATATTTCTTAAAAGGGTTCTAATGGTTAAAATAGGCATAGGTGGTCCTGTAGGTAGTGGTAAAACAGCTTTAGTATTAAATTTATGTCAAGCTTTAAAAGATGAACTTTCTTTGGCTGTGATTACAAATGATATTTATACAAATGAAGATGCAAATTTTTTAATCAAACAAGGTGTTCTTGAAAAAGAAAGAATCATAGGAGTACAAACTGGAGGTTGTCCTCATACAGCCATTAGAGAAGATGCTTCTTGCAATCTTGAAGCTGTTGAACTTTTACAAGAGCGTTTTAGTGATTTAGATCTTATTTTTATAGAAAGTGGCGGAGATAATTTATCAATGACTTTTTCACCTGAACTTGTGGATTTTTTTATCTTTGTTATAGATGTTGCCCAAGGAGAAAAAATTCCACGCAAAGGTGGTCCTGCTATTTGTAGATCTGATTTAATGATTATCAATAAAATAGACTTAGCTCCTTATGTGAATGCTTCTTTAAAAATCATGCAAGAAGATACTTTAAAAATGCGTGGAGATAGACCTTTTATCATGAGTAATCTTCAAACTAAAGAAGGTTTAGATGAAATCATTACTTGGATTAAAAAATACACACTTTTAAAGGATTGATTTGTTTGCTCAAAAGAGTGTTTTTAAACTTACATTAGATACTATCAATGAAAAAACTATCATAAAAAATTCTTTTTTCACTCCTCCTTTTAAGCTTATGAGGAATTTTTATGATAAAAAATTAACTAGTATATATGTTTTAAACTCTAGTGCTGGAATTTTCAAAGAGGATCATTTAAGTTTTGAAATCATATGTAAGAAAAATACAAACACCGCTATACTCACACAAAGTTATGAAAAGGTATATGATACTAAAGATTCTTTTGCGAGTAAAAATATTGATTTTACTCTTGAAGAAAGTGCAAGCTTTTTTTATATGCCAAAACCACTTTTGCTTCAAGAGAATGCAAATTTTATACAAAATACAAAAATCAATCTAGCTTCTTTTTCAAGATTAGTTTATGTTGATTTTGTCATTTTTGGTAGAGTGGCTATGGATGAAAAATTTGCTTTTAAAAATTATGAGAGTTTAACTCAAATTTATAGAAATGATACTTTAATTTCAAATGATAAAATTAAAATCAATCCTTCCTATATGAAAGAAAATGAATTAAATTTTTTTGCAAATCATACGCATTATTTGAGTATTTATCTTTTTGGATACGATGAGTTTTATGAAGAATTAAAAGCTTTATTTGACGATATAAATCAACTTTTTTATGAGGGTTTGTGCATAAAAATTCTTAGCAATGAAAGTGAAAAATTACTTTTACTCCAAGATAAGCTTTTTAAATTTTGTCAAAATAAAATATAAAATATTGTGGTATTATAAAGTTTTAAAAACAAACTAAGGATTATAAATGCGATATGGTGAAAAATTCAAATAATAAAATATTTTAAAAATTATAATATCATTATAAGTATATTATATAAATTACATTAGGAATAATATATGTTGATACAATTTAAAATAAGAAATTTCAAATCTATAAAAGATGAAATTATTTTTAGTATGGTAGCTGATGATGAAATTAGTAAAAACAAAGAAAATACTTTTGAATTTAATAAACAAATAACGTTATTAAAAAGTGTTGTACTTTATGGAGCAAATGCTAGTGGTAAAACAAATATTTTATCAGCATTTAGAGTATTTATGGCTATAGTTTTAAATGAATATAAAATTATTATAAGTGAAGATAAAATACCTTATTTTCCATTTAAAACTTTAGAAAATCAGCCCACATTTTTTGAAATTGTCATAGGTATAAAAAAAGATAAAATTCTTTATAGATATGGTTTTGAATATAACGAAAATATTATATTAAAAGAATGGCTTTATAAAGAAGAACAAAATAATGGAGAAAAATTACTTTTTATAAGAAATAAAAATAAAATAGAATGTATAAATTTTGATGAAGGAAAAGGATTTGAAAATAATACTAGAGAAAATGGATTATTTTTATTAAAATGCAATAGTGAGAATGGATTTATTTCAAAACAAATTTTAAAGTGTTTGGCAAGTTATAATTTTATCTTTGACAATGAAAAATTAAATACTACAGAAGAAATCATTCAAAATGATAAATTTAAAAAGGATGTTCTGGATATAGTTAAAAATGCGGATTTTGGTATTACAGATATAAAATTTTTACAAAAAGAGGTTAGGAAAAAAGATTTACCCAAGGATATTTTAGAAATTATAGAATTGCATCAAAAAAAAATGAAGATAAATGAAATAGAAAATAAAAAAGAGAAATTTTTAATTTCTGATTTAAAAATTATACATAAATTAGATGGAAAAGAAATTGAATTTAATAAAAGTGAGGAATCTAAAGGAACAATTAATTTATTTAATTTAGCAGGTCCTTTAGTGGAAGTGATAAATAATAATCAAATTTTATTTATTGATGAACTTGATTCTAGTTTGCATATTTTATTGGTAAAAAAAATTATAGAATTTATACATTCTAAAAAAAATAAAAATGCTCAATTTATATTTGTAACGCACAATGTAAATGTTATGGATATGTTTAGAGATGACCAAATCTATTTTATAGATAAAAATAATAAAGGATCAAGTAAAATTTATTCTTTAATTGAATTTAAAGATTTACAAGAAAATGAAAATAGAATGAAAGAGTATTTAGATGGAAGATATAATGCTATACCTGATTTAAATAAGTTTGGTGAGATTTTATAATGGTATATAAAAGACCTAAAAATAATAAATCAAAAACAACGAAGTTTTTAATAATATGTGAGGGTGAAAAGACAGAAATACAATATTTTGAAAATTTTAAAAAATATGAAGAAGTAAATAAGCTTTCGTTGATAGTTAATTGCGCGAAACACCCAGATCCTAATAATATATTACAAACTTGTATTAATAAAAAAACTGAAAATGAATATGAAGAATCATGGATAGTATTTGATCGTGATGAAAGAAGAGCAGAAGTTATAGATATAGTCAAAAAAGATGCTAACCAAAATAATATAAGGGTAGCATATTCCAATCCTTGTTTTGAATTATGGTATTATTTGCATTTTTGTTTAATACAAAGTGAGATCGACTGTAAAACACTATGTGAAAAGCTTAAAAAATATTTTGGCGAAGAATATCAAAAAAATAAAAATTATTTTGATAAATTAGAAAACAAAACACAAATAGCTATTAATAATGCAAAAAAATTACAAGAAAATAGTAATCCATATACTAATATTTACGAATTAGTGGAAAAACTTATACCAAAGGAAAATTTATGAGATATGGTGAAAAAGAAATCAAAGAATTTAGCGTAGAAAATATGGAAGTATGGCCAAATGATGCTAAAAATGATTATGTGATTAAAATTACTTTGCCTGAATTTATGTGTTGTTGTCCGCGTAGTGGATATCCTGATTTTGCTACTATTTATCTTGAATATATACCAAATAAATTAGTAGTAGAGCTTAAAGCTATAAAACTTTATATAAATACTTTTATGTATAAAAATGTTTCACATGAAGCAAGTATAAATGAAATTTACAATACTTTAAAAGAAAAATTAGATCCAAAATGGATAAAAGTAGTAGGTGATTTTAATCCGCGTGGCAATGTCCATACTATTATAGAATGTAGATCTGATTTAGTAGTACCTAAATGACTTTTAAAGTTAATTTAACTTTAAAAGTCAATATTATATTAATTTTAAAAACATAAAATTTAAATACATTTACTTTTAGAAACACTTCATTATAAATAAGATAATTTTTATATTATTTTATATAAAAATATTTTAAAATTTTATCCGGAAATTATATTTGAAGGATAAAACATGCAAAATCATTTAGACCAAAACCAAAATTTACAAGATGATCGTAGGGGATTTTTAAAAAATTTAGGTATTACACTTTTAGGAGCTAGTGCATTAGCAAATGTTTCTTTGGATAATTACTTTTTAGGAAGTAAAGTTCTTGCTAAAGAATTAGATACTTTTAAAATAGAAGGTAAAAAAGATGTGATTTATCATGGGCAAAGACCTATGACAGCTGAAACACAAATTTATGCTTTAGATTCTGATTTTACAAAACCTGAAAATTTCTTTGTAAGAAATAATGGTATTCCACCTGAGCTTTCTGTAATTAAAGAAAAAATGAAAAAAGGCTGGACACTTGAAATTGGTGGTGAAAGTGTAAAAAATGCCAAAACTTATACTTTAGATGAATTAAAGAAAAAATTTAAACATTACACTTATGCTTTAACTTTAGAATGCGGTGGTAATGGAAGAGGTGAAGTTATACCTAGCACTAAAGGAACTCAATGGGGATATGGAGCAGTTGCATGTGGTAGATGGACTGGAGTTAGATTAAAAGATATTTTAGAAGATTGTGGTATAAAAGATGATGCTGTTTATATAGGGTATTATGGGATCGATACAAAATTAAATGGCGAAGAAGCTTCTCCTATTAGTAGAGGTGTGCCTATGAAAAAAGCTATGCAAGATGAAACATTAATTGCTTGGGCTTATGAAGGTAAAGATATACCTTGGATTAATGGCTATCCACTTCGTTTAGTCTGTGGAGGTTATCCTGCAAGTGCAAGCGGTAAATGGTTATCAAAAATTGTTGTAAGAAATAAAGTTCATGATGGTGAAAAAATGGAAACTTCTTACAAAGTTCCTGTAAATCCTGTAAAACCTGGTGATTTTACAACTAAAGGCGAAATGAAAATAATAGAATCTATGCCTGTTAAATCTATCATAACTAATATCAAAAATAATGACAAAATTAAAGCAAATAAAAAATTCGAAGTTAGAGGAAAAGCTTGGGCGGGTGAACTTGAAGTTAGCGAAGTTTATGTAAGTAATGATTATGGTGTAACTTGGACTAAAGCAAAAGTTGAAAAACCTTTAAATCGTCTTGCATGGCAAAAATGGAGTGCACAAATTTCAATTCCTACTAAAGGATATTATGAAATTTGGGCAAGAGCAATTGACAACAAAGGAAATAGTCAGCCTATGGTTTTAGCACAATGGAATCCTAATGGTTACATAAATAATGCTTGTCATAGAGTAAATGTTTTTGGAGTATAATATGATAAAAAAGATTGTTTTAATTTTATGTATAGGATTTTCTTTTATTTTTGCAAATTCACAATATAAAATAAATCCTGATACAGGCTTAATTATAGATGAAAATTCACCTTTAGTAGAAGCTCATTGTTTAGCATGCCATGGATCAGGATTAATTACTAATATGCGTGCAAGTAAGCAAGCTTGGCTTGCAGCTATTAGATGGATGCAAGCTTCAGAAGGTTTATGGGAAATTCCTGCTGAAGATGAAGAGAAAATTCTTAATTATCTTACAAAATACTATGGAGAAAAATACGATACAAGAAGGAGAATTCCTTTAGTTTTACTAGAAAAATAATATAATATTTTGTATTATTGTAAAAAAATAAAGGAGTAAAAAATGAAAATAAAGTTTTTAAGTTTAATCGCAAGTGTGGCTTTAGTTTCAAATTTAGCTTTAGCTGATGAAAATTCTGGTTTATTTTTAGGAGTAGATGCTGGATGGTTTCATACTAAAGTAAATTCTGATCTTGATCATACTAATAAAAATACAAAATACAATGGTGATTTAGAAGGTGATATACCTGTTTTTGGCTTAAGAGCAGGTTATCGTTTTAGTGAAAATCATAGAATTTATGGTGCTTATAGTTATTCTAGTGAATTTAGTGATGTAATCAATACACCAAAATTAAAAATAGATGGAGAATTTACTACTCATAAAATTTTATTTGGTTATGATTTTACTCCAAAAATTTTTGAAAAAACAAGAGCTGTTTTAGGTGTATATGGTGGTTATGCAAGAACGGATATTACTTTAAAAACAAGTTTCTTATCTTTATCTCAAGACTTTGATGGTTATACTTATGGAGCAAAAATCGGTGCTTTATATGAGTTAAATCAAGCAAATGAAATTGAGTTTGGTTTTAAAGCTGAACAAAGTCATTATAATACAAGAAATTTTTATAAAAGTACTGTTGGCTCAAACTTTTATGATCCTAAACAAACAAATTATGGTTTATATCTAGGATATACTTATAAATTCTAAGGAGAATATATGCCAAAAGATGCAAATGGAACTGAACTGAATGCAGGTGATAGTGTAAGTGTTGTGAAAGATTTAAAGGTTAAAGGTGCAAGTACTACTTTAAAGCGTGGCACGACTATAAAAAATATTAAACTTACAAACAAAGACACCGAAATTGAAGCTAAAGTAGATAAATTTGGTGTGATTGTTTTAAAAACTGAATTTCTTAAAAAAATATAGTAAAAATTCCCAATCAATCTTGGGAATTTTCTTCTTGATAAACACAATGTTTAAAAATAAATTGATGTTCCTCAGGTAAGTTCTCAAATAAAGCATTTGCGAGTTGTCTTATCTCCCAAAGGGCTGATTTTGAGCTTCTTAGAGTGATAAAATTTTGCAAACTTCTTGCATTAATCGTTAAAGTTAATTCTGTTTTATAGCTTTCTGGTAAGCAGTATTTTGCTATGTCTAAACTAATACTATTTTGCAAAATCAAACGCAGATTTTCTAAAGCTTTGATACTTGCATTATCTACTACTTCATTTCCGGTTAATACCAAGTATCTTTTAGCATTTTCAAAGTCATTTTCTTTAAATTCACTTTCATTTCTTAGTTCTTTTAAGGTATATCTTGTACTTTTTACACTAGGACTAGTGTGGCGGTGTCTTGCAACTTCTTGTAAGCATGCTCTTGAAATACCTTGTATATAAAAAGTATAGTTTAAATGCTCTAAGGTTGAAGCATGTTTAAATTTATTTCCCACTCGATCGATTAATTCTTTATCTTTTTCGCCACCACAATCGCCTTTGTCAAAACTTTGCCAACATGTTCTTGTTGCATGAGAGCATACAGAAAGTGGAGTATGGTTTAATAATGTGATTTTCATCAAAAAATTCCTTCAAAAATAATTGAATTTTACACAAATGTTTATAAAAATAAAATTTTTTATTCGTTATAATTTCAAAAAAAGAAATTAAGGTTATTTTATGAAATTAAAACAAACTAAGTATATTTTTGTAACCGGTGGTGTTTTAAGCTCATTAGGAAAAGGTATAGCAGCAGCTTCTATAGCTACGATTTTAAAAAATTCAGGTTTAAAAGTAAGTATTTTAAAAGCAGATCCTTATATCAATGTAGATCCTGGCACTATGAGTCCTTTAGAACATGGGGAAGTTTTTGTTACAGATGATGGAGCTGAGACAGATTTAGACTTAGGACATTATGAGAGATTTTTAAACGAGAGCTTATCTCAGGATAATAACTTCACAACAGGTAGAGTTTATCAAAGTGTTATAGAAAAAGAAAGAAGAGGAGATTACTTAGGAAAAACCATACAAGTAATCCCTCATATAGTTGATGAGATAAAAGATCGCATTAAAAAAGCTGGAGTTGATAAAGATATTTTAATCGTTGAAATAGGTGGCACAGTAGGAGATATAGAAGGCTTACCATTTTTAGAAGCTATTAGAGCTTTAAAGCTTGAAGTGGGTAAATATAACGCTATTAATATTCACTTAACTTTAGTGCCATTTATCAAAGCAGCAGGAGAACTTAAAACAAAACCAACTCAACATAGTGTGGGAGAATTACGCCGTATAGGTATAAGCCCTGATATGATCATTTGTAGAAGTGAAAAATCTTTAGATAGAGAGTTAAAAGACAAAATCGCAATTTCATGTGGAGTTGAAAAAAATTGTGTTATAGAAAGTGTGGACGCAGCTAGTATTTATCAAATTCCACTAAATTTCTTAAAACAAGATATTTTAAACTCTATTGCAAGTTTATTAGATCTTCAAAATTTAAAGCCAAATATGAATGAATGGGATTCTTTAGTAAAAAGGGTCATCGCTCCAAGTAATGAACTTAGTATTGCTTTTGTAGGAAAATATGTAGATTTAAAAGAAAGCTATAAAAGCTTAACAGAGGCCATTATCCATGCAGGTGCAGCACTTGATGCGAGAGTAAATTTAAAATGGATTGATAGTGAAAAATTAGAAAATGCAAATGTCGAAGAAAGCTTTAAAGATGTAAATGGGATTTTAGTAGCAGGTGGTTTTGGCTACCGTGGAGTAGAAGGAAAAATCAAAGCCATACAATATGCAAGAGAAAATAAAATTCCATTTTTAGGAATTTGTTTGGGTATGCAGCTTTCTTTAGTGGAATTTGCACGCAATGTTTTAAAACTAGAAGATGCAAATTCTCATGAATTCAATCCAAATTGTAAAAATCCTATCATCTTTTTGATTGATGAATTTATTGACGCAAGTGGAGAAAAGCAAATTAGAACAAGTAAAACTCCACTTGGTGGAACTATGCGTCTTGGAGCTTATGAGTGTCATATCAAGCCAAATACACTTTTAAGTAAGGTTTATGATAATCAAAAAAGCGTAAAAGAACGCCACCGCCACCGCTATGAAGCTAATCCAAAATATAAAGAAATGTTTGAAAAAAATGGGCTTATTATAAGCGGGGAAAATGAAGGTTTAGTTGAGGCTGTAGAGCTTAAAGATCATCCATTTTTCTTAGCAGTGCAGTTTCACCCTGAATTTACTTCACGCTTAGTTAGGGTTAATCCGGCTATTTTTTCTTTTATCAAGGCATCTTTAACAAATCATGCTAAATAAAGCCAAAATAAAAGAAATTTTACACCAGCGTTTTATCAATGATACACATGTAAAGCTTTGTGATTTACCTATGCCATCTTGTTTAAAAGATGTCTATAAGGGTGCTTTACGTATTAAAGAAGCGATTGAAAAAAATCAAAAGCTTGCTATTGTTGGAGATTATGATGTAGATGGGGTGATTTCTTGTGTGATTTTATCTGAATTTTTTGATGATATCGGATATGACTATGTGGTAAAAATTCCAAATCGTTTTAAAGATGGATATGGTCTAAATGAAGAAATCATCAATGAACTTAATGGGGTAGATTTAATCATCACTGTAGATAATGGTATAGCAGCTTTTGATGCAGCAGAGCTTTGTTTGCAAAAAGGAATTGATTTAATTATTACCGATCATCATATGCCTCCAGCTACTTTACCAAAAGCTTATGCGATCATTAATCCTAAACAACAAGATTGTGAATTTCCTGATATTGAAATTTGTGGTGCTCAAGTGGCTTGGTATTTAGTTGCTGCTATAAAAGAAGTATGTAAGATTAATTATAATATGTGTAAATTTATAGAGCTTTTATCTATCGCAATTATCGCAGATATGATGGAGCTTAGAGATTTAAATAGAGCCTTAGTTAGAAAAGGCATAGAGTGTATTAATGATTCAAAACGAGTTGCATTTAAAGCTATCAAACAGTATTTTGGTAAGGATAAATTTGAACTTGATAATATTAGTTTTTTAATTGCACCTTTGATTAATAGTGCAGGTAGAATGGATGATGCGATTATTTCTTATAAATTTTTGCATTCTAAAAATATTAATGAGGTTATGGGTTATTTAGAACAAATCATTACTTATAATAATAGCCGTAAAGATGAAGAGCGCGAGCTTTTTAAACAATGTTTAGAACAAGTTGATGAAAATGATCCTGTGATTATTGTCAATGGCCAAAATTGGCATGAGGGTGTTTTGGGTATAGTTGCAAGTCGTTTAGCAAAGCATTTTAACAAGCCTGCCTTTGTTTTTTCAGAATGTGAGCAAAAGGCTAAAGCTAGCGTTAGAAGCGTGGGTAGGATAGATATTTTAAATGTTATAGAACAAGCTAAAGAATTTGTTTTAAGCTATGGTGGACATAAAGGTGCAGCTGGAGTTTTAGTCGAGCTTGAAAAATTTGGTATTTTTAAAAATAAGCTTTATGAAATTTGTCAAAATATCCCTAAAGATGATTTTTACAATACTGATGAGGTTTTAGGTAGTATTGATCCAAATGAAGTTGATTTTGAACTTTTAGAGATATTGGAATTTTTTGAACCTTTTGGGCATAAAAACCCAAGACCATATTTTAAATTTGATAAGCTTTTTGTAAAAAACAAAAAAAGACTTGGTAAAGATGAAAATCATATAAAACTTATTTTAACACAAGGAAATAAGACTTTAGAAGCTTTATTTTTTAACTTTGATTATGAGCCAGAAATTGGTGAAAATATTGATTTTATAGCTAGTATTTCTAAAAATAATTTTAGAGGATTAATCACCCCTCAACTTACTATAAAAGAAATTCTTAGATAATTTATTAACTTATTTGCATAATTTTTATTTATAAATTTGCTATAGCATAAGTACTATAAAGGAGTAAAATGTTAAAAAGGATTTTATTATTAGCAATATTTTTTAATTTTACTTTTGCTTTTGATACAAAAATTTTTATAGGTGATACTTATATACCTGAAAATTTTTATAAATATGATAAAGATTTTAAAATCGCGGCTAGAAAGTATAACATACCCATGGCATTACTTAAAGCCATAGCTTTGACAGAGAATGCAGCTTATGAACATAATATCATTGGTAGAAATAAAAATCAAACAAGAGATTATGGTTTAATGCAAATTAATAGCATTCATTTAAAGCGTTATGGTGTTAGCGAAAAAGAGATTGTAAAAGTTAGTGCAAATATAGACATAGCAGCAAGATTACTTTATGAAATTATACAACGATACGGGTTTAATTGGAATGCTATTGGAAGATATCATTCAGCAAATGATAAATATAAAAATATTTGGCTTGATAAAGTAATGAAAAATTTAGTTGCTATAGTTTTAAAAGATAGTAAAGATCTTTTTGTAATGGAAAAATTTAGAGCTTTTAAATTAGTTTCGCTTTTGATAAATGTTGATAAAGAACAATATAGAATTTTATTAGCAAGCAATAATTAAAACAAGAATTATAAATTTTCTTGTTTTAAAGCCTCTGCTTGATAATAAGCGATTAATGGCTCGATGATTTCATCAAAAAGTCCACCTTCTAAAATCGCATCAAGTCTATATAAAGTAAGATTTATTCTATGATCACTAATTCTATTTTGAGGGAAATTATAAGTGCGTATGCGTTCGCTTCTATCACCACTTCCAACTTGTGATTTTCTTGCCTCGCTTTCTTTAGCTAAGCGTTCTTGTTCTTGCATTTCAAAAAGTCTTGCCTTTAAGACTTTCATGGCACTTTCTTTGTTTTTATGTTGGCTTTTGCCATCTTGATTTACTACAACTATACCTGTTGGAATGTGAGTGATTCTTACAGCACTATCTGTGGTATTTACGCTTTGACCACCATGACCGCTACTACGCATTACATCGATTTTTAAATCATTTGGATTGATTTGAATTTCAACATCATCAACTTCAGGCATAATAGCCACTGTAATAGCTGAAGTATGAACTCTACCTTGAGATTCTGTTTCAGGTACTCTTTGAACTCTATGTGTGCCACCTTCGTATTTTAGCCTTGAATAAGCTCCATTTCCTTTGATAAGAATGATGATTTCTTTAAATCCACCTACGCTACCTTCACTTGAACTTACAATTTCATATTTGTAATCACGATTTTCAGCATAGCGTATATAAGCTTTTACTAAATCCCCAACAAATAAAGAAGCTTCATCACCACCTGTGCCTGCACGAATTTCTAAAAAGATATTCTTATCATCGTTTGGATCTTTAGGTAATAAGAGAATTTTTAATTTTTCTTCAAGTTGTGGCTTTAAAACTTCGAGATTTTTAAGTTCTTCTTTTGCAAGTTCACCTAGTTCAGGATCAGATAAAAGAAGTTTATTTTCTTCTATATCATCTAAGGTTTTGAGATATTCTTTTGCTTTTTCTACTATGGGTTCTAAATTTTTTTGCTCTTTAGATAGAGCTGTCATTTTAGAAATATCATTAGAGATATTAACATCACTAAGAAGAGTATTTAACTCATCAAAGCGTGCTAAAAAAGGTTTGAGTTTATCAGCTAACATTAATTATGCTAATTTGTTTACCAATAATGCTAATCTGCTAACACGGCGTGATGCAGTTTGTTTTTTCAAAAATCCGCGACTTACCATAGCGTGAATGCTTTTATTAGCTACTTTTAATGCATTTTGTGCAGCTTCTTTATCGTTATTTGCCGCTGCTTCACGAACCGCTTTTGTAATGTTTTTTAATCTTGTTCTATAAAATCTATTTCTTTCAGTTCTTTTGATAGTTTGTCTTGCTCTTTTTTCAGCAGATTTATGGTTTGCCATAATTTTCCTTTTTTATATAAATTAAATTGCTAATTATACAAAATTAAAATTAAATTTTAATTAATTTAAGTATTTTTAAAGTATTAATTTTAATACCTAATATCATTTATTTTTAAAAAATCGCGCAGTTTTTCATACTCACCATTTTCCAAATAACGATATTTGCCAGCTTTTAACATACCAAGATCTAATGCTCCAAATGCCACTCTTTTAAGATCCATCACTTCTAAATCAAAATGTCCAAAAAAGCGTCTTAGCTCCCTATTTTTACCTTCATTAATGATTACTTTTAGTTTCGTATAGCCTCCGCTTGAGCCAAAAATTTCAAAGCCTAAAAATGGAGCAAAACTCATTGAGGTTATTTTAGTTTTGGCGTGAGCCCCTTTTTTTTCATTTTGAATTTCTAAGCCATTTTGCATAGCTTCGATGACATTTTTATCTATATTACCTTTTACTTTTAAGTAATATTCTCTTTCTAAATCACTATGCATAAGTGCATCTGCTATTACAGGTGAATCAGTTAGTAAAAGTAATCCCTCACTTGCAAAGTCAAGCCTTCCTACGCTAAGCCAAGTGCTAAACTGTTTTGGTAAAGTATGATAGATGGTTTTTCTACCTCTATCATCTTTTTTGCTAACTATTTCGCCTTTTTGCTTGTGATAAATGATGACTGAAAATTGTGTTTTTTTATGGAGTTTTTTACCATTGATAAAAACTTTATCTTCAGTATTTACACTATCATTTAGCAAGGCTGTTTTTTTATTGATTTTTACTAAGCCTTGCTTGATTAGCTCATCAGCCTCACGGCGAGAATATTTGCTATTGTGTGAGATGAATTTATTAATTCTCATAATTTTACTTTACATCACAAAAATAGTTGGTACTATGGTTGGATATTTTTTGATTTTTCTAAAAATATGCTTTCTTAGTACTTGTCTAATTTGAGCTTCTAAAACTTTTGGATTATCTAAAATTTCATCTTTTACATTTGGGAAAAATTGACTTAAAACATCACTCATTTCTTTTGAGAATGCTCCATCTTGTTTATCAGCTACCAAGCCATAACTAAATACTCTTGGTTTATTAATTAGTGTTTTACTTGCTTTATCAAGCTGGGCGATGATGACAACTATACCGCTATCTGCTAGTTTTTGTCTATCAATTACCACATCATCTGCGATTTGTTTGTTGATTTGATTATCCACAAAGACTTTTCCTGTTTTAACTGTTTTTACACGTTTGATGTATTTTTGACAAAGCTCTACTTGATCCCCATCACTCATTAAGTAGATGTTTCTTTCAGGTATACCACATTTTAGAGCAGTTTCTTTGTGTTTATTGATATGATTATACTCTCCATGCACTGGTAAGAAAAATTTAGGTTTTACTAAAGTTAGCATGAGTTTTTGTTCTTCTATACTAGCATGTCCGCTTACATGAATTTCACTAAATTCTTGATAAGCTACTTTAGCTCCTGCTTTTAAAAGAAAATCAAGTACAGCAGAAACATTTGCTTCATTACCTGGTATTGCTTTAGCTGAAATGATAACTTGATCGCTAGGTTTGATTTTGATAAATTTATGCTCATCAGTTGCCATTCTATATAAAGCACTCATGGTCTCGCCTTGACTTCCTGTAGTGACAATTAGTACTTCGTTGTCTTTGTATTTGCTTACTTCATCAGCGTCAATGAAAATTTTCCTATCAAGTTTGATATAGCCAAGTTCCATAGTAGTATAGAGATTTCTTTCCATAGAACGCCCTATAACACACACTTTTCTGCCGTATTTTAAACCATAACTAATAGCTTGATATACGCGGTGGATATTAGAGCTAAAGGTGCTCATGATTACCCTGCCTTTAGTTTTGGCAAAAATTTGATCAAAAGTAGGTCCTACGGAGCTTTCACTTTTTGTATAACCTTCTTTATATGAGTTTGTACTATCACTTAAAAGACAAAGTACGCCTTCTTCGCCATATTGAGCTAAACGACTTAAATCTGTTGGATAGCCATCAATTGGTGTTTGATCTATTTTAAAATCGCCAGTGTGTATGATGGTTCCTGCTTTAGTTTTAATAGCCAAAGCACAAGCATCGATGATAGAGTGGGTTATGTGAATCCATTCTAAATTAAATTCACCTATTTCATAAATTTGTCTTTTTGTTATAGGTCTAAACCATTTACGCTCAGCCTTTAAACCATGCTCTTCAAATTTATTTGAAATCATACCTAGTGCTAAAGGTGTTGCGTAGATAGGAAATTGAAATTCTTTGAAAAAATATGGCACAGCACCGATGTGATCTTCATGAGCATGAGTGATGATGATAGCGCGAATTTTGTTTTTAATCTTTCTTACATAGTCAAAATCAGGTATGATAATATCTACTCCATGCATGGTTCCATCTGGAAAACTCATACCTATATCAACGATAATTGCATCGTTGTTGGTTTCAAAAACAGTGATATTTCCACCGATTTCCCCAAGCCCACCCAAAGGTGTAATACGAATTTTATGTTCGCTTGAGTTGTTGTGTTTTAAAGGGTGAAGTCTTAGCTCGTGCATGATTTTATTAGCTTCTATACTTTTGGCAAGTTCTATTTGCCATTCTTCATTACCACTTAATTTAGATGGTAAATTTCTATTCTTTTTCTTTTTCTTTTTTTCTTCGCTAGCTTCAGTTTGAGCATTTTCTACTTTTGTTTCATTTTTAATTTCGCTATTTTGCTCTTGATTTTGTGAATCTTTTTTTCTTTTGTTTCTAAATTTATTAAATCTTTTAGTTTTATTTTGTTCTTGAGTTTTGTTTTCTTCGCTCATAGTCATCCTTTAAATAGTCATAAATTTTAAGGTATGAATCAACGCTAATTTCATGAGCTCTTGAGGTAGAAGAGATGTCTAGTGCTTCAAATGCTTTTAGAATTTTTTCTTTTTTATTTTTAAAATTAGATAAGAGTTGTTTTCTAGGATTTTGAAAACAAGCTCTAAGAAATTCTTTAAAAGCTTCTATATTTTCACATTTTTGCTGATAATGAGTAGTTTTTATTAACTTCATTACAGCTGAAGTAACTTTTGGTGGAGGATTAAAGCTTTGTGGTTGTATATCAAAAAGCATTTGTCTTTGGCATATTAATGCACAAAGCACCCCTAAGGCCGAAAAATTACTTTCTTTTTCATTTGCACAAAATTTCTGTGCCACTTCTTTTTGCACCATTACTATAAGCCCAAGGCAATTTTGATCTTCTAGGGCTTTTAAAATCAAATTTGTAGCAATATAATATGGTAAATTTGCTACTAAAAAGTACTCTTTATCACTTAAACTTCCTTGATCAAAAGCATCACTTGCATTTTGATGAATAAGCTCAAAATTTCCACCTTCAATCTCATTTTGAAATTTTTTATTTAAAATAGGAATCAAATCTTTATCAATCTCATAAGCTCTAATATGAGCTTGTGGAATTTTCAAAAGTTCTTGCGTTAAATCACCTAAGCCAGGCCCAATCTCAACTATATTTTTAGTATCTTTGGGTATGGCTTGGATGATTTTATCTACCACGCTTTTATCACATAAAAAATTTTGCCCAAAATGTTTTTTTGCTTTTATCATAAATTTATTTTATCTAAAAAATATTAATTATAGCATTATTTTAAGCGCTAATTAGATAAAATTTGAATTATTTTTTATAAAGGTTAATTTTTGAAAAATCTTATAGTGTGTGCAGGAGGAAATGAGGATTTTAAATTTGCACAAAGTATAGGTGTAGGCTTAGTTAATTCTGCTTTTTCTCTAGGTAAAATTTTAAGTCAAGTAAAAGTAGATAGAGTGATTTTTATAGGTACATGTGGAATTTACCAAGAAGGAAAAATTTTAGACATTTATGAAAGTTCTAATGCTGCAAATTTAGAATACGCAGATTTATTTGATAGTTTTTATACACCTATAGCAAATGAGATTAGATTAAATGTTTCACATGAAACTATGATTAATTCTTCAAATTATATTTGCAAAGATGAAAATATTGCTCAAGAATTTTTTAAAAAAGGCGTACATATAGAAAATATGGAGGCATACGCTGTGCTTTCTTGTGCAAAAATGCAAGGAATAGAAGGAATTTGTTATTTATGTGCTACAAATTTTTGTAATGAATTTGCACATGAAGATTTTTTAAAAAATCATCAAGAAGCAAAAGAATTATTAAAAGATTTTTTGTTAGATAAGAAACTTATATAGGAAAAAAATTGAGTGAATTAAAAAATATATTAGATTTTACTAAAGAAGAATTAGAAAATTTAGTCCAGCCAAAATTTAGAGCAAAGCAAATTTTTGAATGGGTATATAAAAAATATGCAGATGATTTTTTACAAATGTCATCTTTACCAAAAGACTTTAGGGTGTTTTTGCAAGAAAATTTTCATTTTTCACCTTTAAAATGTGTGAAAGATGAAAAAAGCAAGGATGGGAGTATTAAATATCTTTTTGAGCTTTTAGATGGTAAAAAAATAGAAGCTGTTTTGCTACCTATGAAAGAAGAGCTTGTAGATGAAAATGGAAAAATCATCAAACATGCAAGATATACTATTTGTGTTTCCTCTCAAGTGGGGTGTAAAAGTGGGTGCAGTTTTTGTCTGACTGCTAAAGGCGGTTTGAAAAGAAATTTGACTGCAGGAGAAATAGTAGGACAAATTTTATGGATCAAAAAACATAATCATATTCCTTATGAAAGAAGGGTTAATATAGTCTATATGGGTATGGGAGAGCCTTTGGATAATCTTAAAAATGTTTCTAAGGCAGTTAAAATTTTAGCTGATAATGATGCTTTAGCGATAAGCCCTAGAAGACAAACTATAAGCACAAGTGGTTTAGCAAAGCAAATTAAAGAGCTTGGAGAAATGAATTTAGGTGTGCTTTTGGCTATTTCACTCCATGCTGTAAATGATGAACTTAGAAGTGAATTAATGCCCATTAATAAAGCTTATAATATAGCAAGCATTATGGAAGCGGTGAGAAATTTTCCTATAGATCAGCGTAAAAGAGTGATGTTTGAATACCTTTTAATTGATGGGATAAATGATAAAATAGAACATGCAAAAGAACTAGTCAAGCTCTTAAATGGTATAAAAGCCAAAGTAAATTTAATACTTTTTAATCCACACGAAGGAAGTTTATATAAAAGACCAAGTGTTGAAAATGCGGTTAAAATTCAAGATTATTTAAGCGCAAAAGGTGTTACTTGTACGATAAGGGAAAGTAAAGGACTTGATATTTCAGCTGCATGCGGACAGCTTAAAGAAAGGCAGAGTAAACAATGACTTTTTTAGATATAGTCCAACTTATTTTTATAAGCATAGTAGTGATCATAGGACTTGGTGGGATTATTTATGTATTAAAAAATGAAGGGAAAAATAATGATAGATAAAAAACAATTGTTAGAAAATCAATTATTTCAAAATAGATATATAAAGCCAAATATTTCTTGGTATTTTTCTCATTTAAATGGTAAAAGAGGAATTGCTAGAATTTTTAAAGTTCCTTATGCTGCTTTGATGAAAAAATTTTATTTGAAAAAATACTTCGAAAAGAGGGTTTTAGAAGGTAAGGTGGATATTCCTTATTTAGAATTAGTTTTAACTACAAGATGTACTTTGCGTTGTGAATCATGTAACAATTTAATGCAGTATTTTTCACCATCAAATCAATATACCTGTACTTTAGAGGGTATTATAGAATCATTAGATCTACTTTTATCTAAAGTAGATTCTATCGCAAGGGTTAGAATTATAGGTGGAGAGCCTTTGTTGTTTAAAGATTTACCACAATTGATTGATTATTTAGATACTCAAAAGAAAATACTAACTTTTTCTTTAGTTACTAATGCAACCATTGATTTTAAAGATGAATTGATGAAAAAGTTAAAAAAATCTAATAAGGTTAGAAAAATTACGATTTCAGATTACAAAAGATCACCAAATTTAAAAATTCCACTAAAGCAAGAAAACATTTTAAGAAAATTAAAAGAAAATAAAATTCCATTTTCTATGGACTCTAGTGGTGAAAATTCTACTTGGAGTGACCCTGAAAAAATTTATAAACGTAGTAGAAGTAAAGAAGATATAATCAAAAATTATCGTAATTGTCAAATGCCATGTGTAAGTTTGATGACATCTGAGGGCTTAGAAAATAAACAATTAGCACCTAAAGGAGCTGTTTTTGTTTGTCCTATATCAAGTTCTTTATCACGTTTAAAAGGACTTGAAGAATTTAATGGCGATTTTTTAAATTTAGAGGATTCTAAAGAAAGATTTTTTGAATTTTATTCTCAAGATTTTTATAAATCTTGTGATTATTGTAGAGATTATGGTAAACCAGCTAAGCAAATTGCAGTTGCAATCCAAACTGATAAGGTTTTAAAATTAGAAAAAGATTAAGGTAGATTTTTCAAAAATTCACCTTTTATATCTTTTTGAGATTGTATCAAAAATTTTTGATTTTTATATGTAAATTCTAAGCTAAAAGAGTGTAAAAGCAGTCTTTTAGCGCCTGTAATTTGAGCTCTTTTTATATCACTCATTTTTCCATCTAATATTTGCTCTATTTGTGTTTTTTCTAAACCATATAAAGGTTCACCTAAAATTTTATGTTTCACATGAAACAAATGTAATCTTATTTGATGTTGTCTGCCTGTTAGAGGTTTAGCTAAAACTAAACTAGCATCTAAATTTTCAAAATATTCTAAAGTATAAAATTGTGTTAAAGCTTCTTTGCCATTTTCACAAATATGCATCCTAGTTTTTACTGTATCATAGTCTTTAGCTAAATCCATGCTTTTATCTACTATAAATTCTTTTTCAGTTTTTCCTTTTACTAGAGCAAGATAACTTTTTTGCACTAATCTTTTTTCAAACATAGTTTTTAACTCAATTTGTGCATTTTTATGTTTTGCTATGAGTAAAAGTCCGCTTGTTTCTTTATCTAGTCTATGAGCCACGCAAGCTTTTTCACCCCATAAATGCCAAATTTCATCACAAAGACTATAAGCACAATTGCGCCCATTAGGATGAGTTAGCACTCCACTTGGTTTTTCTACGATGGCAAAATCTTCATTTTCAAAAACTATTTCTAATCCTTTGGGGTTGTTTTCATATACGATTAATTCTACTAAACCATTTAAAAATTTATTTTTTTCTTCTACCAAATTTCCATCACAAAATAATCTTTTTTTATCAATGAGTTTTTGTGCTTCACGCATAGAAATTTTTAACTCTTCCATAAGTAGTCTAAATGCCTTTTTTCCATTATTTGCTAGTTTCTTTTTTATATATGCCATTTAATAACTTTCTTAGGTAATTTATAATAAAATTCAAGCTATTTTTTCATAAAAAATTATATAAAAAAAGGTCTTGAAAATGGTTGAAAGATATAGTAGAGAAATCATGGCTAAAAAATGGGACATGCAAGCAAAATATGATGCATGGCTAAAAGTAGAATTAGCTGCTGTGAAAGCATGGAATAAACTTGGTCTTATTAAAGACGATGATTGTGAAAAAATTATAAAAAATGCAAAATTTGATATAGCAAGAATAGATGAAATAGAAAAAACTACCAAACATGATGTTATCGCTTTTTTAACTAGTGTAAGTGAAAGCTTAGGCGAGGAAAGTCGTTTTGTACATTATGCAATGACAAGTTCAGATTGTATTGATACCGCAGTTGCTTTGCAGATTAAAGATAGTTTAGAACTAATCTTGCAAGATTTAGATCAAGTTTTAGCAGCGATTAAAACAAGAGCATATGAGCATAAAAATACCTTAATGGTAGGAAGGAGTCATGGAATTCATGGAGAGCCTATAACTTTTGGTTTAGTTTTGGCTATTTGGTATGATTCGCTAGTTCATGCAAAAGATTTAATTATTCATGCAAAAGAAGTGATTAGCTATGGAAAAATCAGTGGTGCTATGGGAAATTTTGCTCATGCTCCACTTGAATTTGAAGAAGAAGTTTGTAAAAATTTAGATCTTAAACCAGCACCAGTTTCAAACCAAGTTATACAAAGAGATCGTTACGCACAAGTTATCTCGGCTTTAGCTATTTTAGCTTCAAGTTGTGAGCAAATTGCTGTTGCTATCCGCCATTTTCAAAGAACAGAAGTATATGAAGCTGAAGAATATTTTTCTCAAGGACAAAAAGGAAGTTCAGCTATGCCTCATAAAAGAAATCCTGTTTTGAGTGAAAATATTACCGGTCTTTGCAGGATGATAAGAGCTTATGTAACACCTGCTTTAGAAAATGTAGCATTATGGCATGAAAGAGATATATCACATTCTAGTGTAGAAAGATTTGTATTACCTGATGCTTTTATCACGACTGATTTTATGCTTTCAAGATTATGCGGTGTGGTAGAAAAGCTTTTGGTATATCCAGAAAATATGATGAAAAATTTAAATTTAACTGGAGGGCTTGTATTTTCTCAAAGAGTATTGCTTGAACTTCCATTTAAAGGTATAAGCAGAGAAGAAGCTTACAAGATTGTTCAAAGAAATGCTATGAAAGTTTGGGCTGATTTACAAAATGGTAAGCCTGCTTTAAATGAAAAAGGTGAGAGTTTGTTTTTATTAGCTTTATTAGCTGATGAGGATTTGAAAAATTCTTTAAGTGAAGCAGATATTAGAAATTGCTTTGATTATAACTACTATACTAAAAATGTAGATAAAATTTTTGAAAGAACTTTTAAATAATAAACTAGGGGTTGTGAGTGAAAGTATTAAAAAGAAATGGAAGAACTGAAGAGTTAGATGTTTCTAAGATTAAAAAATATACTACCGACGCGGTGGCAAATTTAGAAAATGTAAGTCAAAGTGAGCTTGAAGTAGATGCAAAAATTCAATTTCGTGATGGTATAACAACAGAAGAAATCCAACAAACTCTTATAAAAACAGCAGTAGATAAAATAGATATTGATAGACCTAATTGGACCTTTGTTGCTGCAAGATTGTTTTTGTATGATTTATATAAAAAAGTAAGTGGTTATAATGGGTATAAGCATTTAAGAGAATACCTTGAAAAAGGCGAAAAAGAAGGTAGGATTTTAATCGGCCTAAAAGAAAAATATGATTTAGATGATCTTAATGCTTATATCAAGCCAGAGCGTGATTTGCAATTTACTTATCTTGGTATAAAAACTTTGTATGATAGGTATTTGATTAAAGATTCTAAAGGTATGCCTATAGAATTACCACAACAAATGTTTATGGCTATTGCGATGTTTTTAGCACAAAATGAATTAGATTCTCAAACTTGGGCTAAAAAATTTTATGATTTGATCTCAACTTTTGAAGTAATGCTTGCAACTCCAACCCTTTCAAATGCAAGAACTACAAGACACCAATTAAGCTCATGTTATATAGGAAGCACACCTGATAATATAGAAGGGATTTTTGATTCCTATCAAGAAATGGCACTCTTATCTAAATTTGGCGGTGGTATAGGCTGGGATTGGTCTAAGGTGCGTGCTATGGGTGGAAGTATAGATGGGCATAAAAACGCAGCAGGCGGGATCATACCATTTTTAAAAATCACTAATGACATAGCCGTTGCTGTTGATCAACTTGGTACTAGAAAAGGGGCGATTGCTGTATATATTGAACCTTGGCATATGGATATTAATGACTTTTTAGATTTGCGTAAAAATTCTGGCGAAGAAAGAAGAAGAGCGCATGAACTTTTCCCTGCTTTGTGGATTAATGATTTATTTATGAAAAGAGTAAGGACAAATGGTAAATGGACGCTTTTTGATCCTGCTGATACTGCAAGTTTATGCGATTTATATGGTGAAGAATTTGAGAAAAAATACGAAGAATTTGAAAAAGATGAAAGCATAGCTAAAGAAATTATAGATGCAAAAGAGCTTTGGAAAAAAATACTTTTATCTTATTTTGAAACAGGTATGCCATTTTTATGTTTTAAAGATAGTGCAAATAAGACAAATCCAAATTCCCACGCAGGAATTATAAGAAGTTCAAATTTATGTACAGAAATTTTTCAAAATACAGATCCAAATTATTATCAAATCAAAATCGTATTTGATGATAAAACAGAGCTTCATTTAGATGAGGATGAAGAGCTTGCAATAGATGGAGGGTATAAAAAACTTGCTAAGAAAGTTTCTACTTTAGATAGTATCAATGGTAAAAAAGTTTATATAGTAGAAAAATATAAAAACGAAGGAAAAACAGCAGTTTGCAATCTAGCAAGTATAAACTTAAGTAAAATCAACACTAAAGAAGATATCCAAAGAATAGTACCAACAGCGATAAGAATGCTTGATAATGTGATTGATTTGAATTTTTATCCCCATGTAAAGGTTAAAAATACCAACTTAAAATCACGCGCTATAGGACTTGGTGTAATGGGTGAAGCGCAAATGTTGGCTGAAGCTCAAATTTATTGGGGCTCTAATGAGCATTTTGAAAAAATTGATCGTATTATGGAGATGATTAGCTATGAGGTGATTTTAGCTAGCTCAAATTTAGCTTTAGAAAAAGGAAACTATCCTGACTTTGAAGGATCAAATTGGAGTAAAGGTATAGTACCAATTGATGTGGCAAATGAAAATGCTAAAAAACTTACCGCAAGTGAAGGTTTGTTTGATCAAAGCGAGTGTGATTGGGAAAAATTAAGAGAAAAACTAAAAAGAGATGGCATAAGAAATGGTTATTTAATGGCTATAGCGCCAACTTCTTCTATCTCGATTTTAGTGGGTACTACTCAAACAATTGAGCCTGTGTATAAAAGAAAATGGTTTGAGCAAAACTTAAGTGGTATGATACCAACTGTGGTGCCAAATTTAAGCGCTAATACTTGGCAGTATTATACTCCTGCTTATGAGCTTGATCAAAAAATCTTAGTAAAAGCAGCAGCGATTCGTGGTAAATGGATTGATCAAGGTCAATCATTAAATATCTTTGTTTCTTTAGATAAAGCAAGCGGTGGATATTTAAATGAAATTTATCAACTTGCTTGGGAATTAGGTGTTAAATCAACTTACTATCTAAGAAGCGAAAGTCCTGATAGTCAAAAAGTAAATGATGATGTGGTTGATAGAACTATAGAATGTGAAGGTTGTCAATAAAAATGGAGAAACAAAATGCATGTAAAAAACTCACTACCGGAGCTTACGCTTAGGGGTATAATACTAGGAAGTATTTTAACGATTATTTTTACTGCCTCAAATGTATATTTGGGGCTTAAAGTTGGTCTTACTTTTTCTACTTCTATTCCTGCTGTTGTAATTGCAATGGCTGTTTTAAAAATCTTTAAAGATTCTAATATTTTAGAAAATAATATGGTTCAAACTCAAGTTTCAGCTGCAGGTACGCTCTCGGCTGTGATTTTTGTTATACCAGGTCTTTTTATATGTGGGTATTGGTTTGAATTTCCACTTTGGCTTACCTTTATGCTCTGTCTTTGCGGAGGTGGATTAGGCGTGCTTTTTACTATACCTTTGCGTAGAGCTATGGTAGTAGAGAGTAAATTGGCTTATCCTGAAGGAAGGGCTGCTGCTGAAATTTTAAAAGTGGCCAATAAAGATCAAGCTGATAAAAAAGGAAAGGTGGGCTTAAAAGAAATCACACTTGGTGTAGTATTAGCTTCTATTGTAAGCCTTTTTTCAAGCGGCTTTAAACTACTTTCAAGTGGAAGTAGTTTTGCATTTATTTGGCAAAAAATGACTTTTGGATTTTCTATGGGCTATTCAGTGGCACTTTTGGGTGCTGGATACTTAGTAGGTATAGCCGGAGGTGTTGCATTGCTTGTGGGTATGGTGCTTGCTTGGATGGTTTTTGTGCCATATTTTTCTGCTAAAGAAAGTTTTGATGTAAGCTTAAGTGCGCTTGATATAGCTAATCAAATTTGGGCTCAAAAAGTACGCTTAATAGGTACAGGAGCTATTGCCATAGCAGCATTATGGACTTTAATAGAACTTGCAAAGCCTGTATATGATGGTATGAAAAATATGCTTAAAAAAACCTCATTAAACCTCTCACAAGATCCTAAAGATATGGATTTATCTTTAAAAGCTATGCTAGGTTTATTTGTGCTTATGTGTATAGGCTTATTTATTTCATTTTATGCTTTTGTGGCTGATTCAAATTTAGCAAGTGGCTATCAAATTCTTTTTGCTTTAGTAGGAACTTTAGTAGCTATTTTTATAGGCTTTTTTGTAGCTTCTGCTTGTGGATATATGGCAGGTTTGGTGGGTTCATCATCTTCTCCTATTTCGGGTATAGGACTAATTGGGATTATGATTTCTTCTTTGATTATTTTACTTTTGGGTTATCAAGTAGATTTATTTAGCGATCCTTTAATGTCTAAATTTGCTATTGCTTTTGCTATATTTACTACTAGTGTTATTTTGGCAACTGCTGCTATTTCTAATGATAATTTACAAGATTTAAAAACCGGCTATTTAGTGGGTGCAACTCCTTGGAAACAACAAGTTTCTTTGATTATAGGCTGTGTGTTTGGAGCTTTGGCTATAGCTCCTGTGTTAAATTTGTTATACCAAGCTTATGGTTTTGTGGGTGCAATGCCAAGAGAAGGAATGGATGAGGCAAATGCACTTGCTGCACCACAAGCAAATTTAATGAGCACTATAGCTCAAGGTATTTTTAACGCTAACATTGATTGGAGTTATATTATAGCAGGAGCTTTTGTGGGTGTTGGTATAATCATTGTCGATCGTTTATTAAGAAAGAAAAATATGTCTTTACCACCTTTAGCTGTGGGTATAGGTATATATTTACCACCTGCTGTTAATATGCCTTTGTTTATAGGTGGATTATTGGCATATTTAATTAAAAAGCGTTTGGATCAAAGATATGCTAAAAATGCTCATAAAAAAGAACTTATTCAAGAGCATGAGCAAAAAGGAACCTTATTTGCCTCCGGTTTGATAGTGGGTGAGAGTATATTTGGAGTATTAATAGCTGGCTTAACTGTGCTTTCTATTAGTAGAGGTGGAGCTGAAGATCCGCTTGCTATTGCAACTTCATTTAAAGATGATGGGATTATAGGTTTTGTAGTATTTATAGCGATTATGCTAATTTTTGCAAGAAGAGTGCTTAAAAAATGAATTTAGATTATTATTATGCTTTGATTTTAGGAATCATTGAGGGTCTGACAGAATTTTTACCTGTTTCATCTACTGGGCATATGATCTTGGGTGCTGAAATTTTGGGTTTAAATATAGATGATTTTTGGAGAAGTTTTTTTATCATCATTCAGCTTGGTTCTATACTAGCGGTGATTTTTATTTTTAAAGAAAAACTAACTCAAAAACTTGATATTTGGTTAAAACTTGCTGTGGGCTTTTTGCCTGCAGGTGGGGTGGGTTTTATAGCATATAAGTTTTTAAAAGAAATATTTAATGGCTATACCGTGGCTACTATGTTAATCATTGGTGGGATTGTTTTTATCATCATAGAACTTAAACATAGAAAAAAAGACTATACAATCCACTCTTTAGATGAGGTAAGTTATAAACAAGCTTTTTTGATAGGTTTAACTCAAGCTCTTGCTATTATACCAGGTACTTCAAGAAGTGGAGCAAGTATCATAGGTGGGTTATTGCTCGGACTTGATCGCAAAGTTGCTTCTGAATTTTCATTTTTGCTTGCAATTCCTACTATGATTATAGCAACAGCTTATAGCATTTATAAAGAACCACAAGTTCTAAGCAATATGAATAATTTCATTCCTTTAGCCATAGGTTTTATAACAGCTTTTGTAGTGGCTTTTATAGTAATTAAAATATTTTTAAAATTAATTAGCAAAATAAACTTCATACCTTTTGGAATTTATAGGATAATTTTAGGTTTTGTATTTTTATACCTTTTTATGAGTGGTACTTTAGATATATCAAGAACAGGTGTTTGAAATATAAAAATATCCTTTATTTAAAAAAAGTTTAAGTTTTTCATAGCTAAAATTAGTCTTATATTTTAATTTAAGCTCACAAGGTTAGTGAGTGTTAAGGGTAGAAATGACAAAAGATATAATTGCATATGCAAATAATGAAACTTTGGTAGATACTCAAAGTTTTAACAATGATACAAATTTAACTCCGATTTATTTTGATAACTCTAAAGAAAGTTTAGAAGTTATCCGCCACTCTTGTGCGCATTTAATGGCTCAAGCGATTAAAAGTTTATATCCAGAGGCTAAATTTTTCGTAGGACCTGTGATAGAAGATGGGTTTTATTATGATTTTAGAGTTGATAGTAAGATTTCAGAAGAAGACTTAAGCAAAATCGAAAAGAAAATGAAAGAACTAGCTGAAGCAAAGCTAGACATCACAAAATATGAACTCTCAAAGACTGAGGTTAAAGAAAAATTTGCTAATGATGATTTAAAACAAGAAGTTTTACTAAGAATTCCTGATGGAAAAGTAAGTATTTATAAGCAAGGCGAATTTGAAGATTTATGCCGTGGACCTCATGTACCAAACACTAGATATTTAAGATTTTTCAAGCTTACTCGTGTAGCGGGAGCGTATTTGGGTGGTGATGAAAAAAGAGAAATGCTCACAAGAATTTATGGTACTGCCTTTGCAGATAAAGAAAGTTTAAATGAATACTTAAAAATCATTGAAGAAGCTAAAAAAAGAGATCATAGAAAACTTGGTAATGAAATGAAACTTTTTGCCTTTGATGATGAAATAGGCGGTGGGCTTCCTATATGGCTTAGCAATGGTGCAAAATTAAGAAGCAAATTAGAGCATTTGCTATATAAAGCACATAGATTAAGAGGCTATGAGCCTGTGCGTGGGCCTGAACTTTTAAAAGCTGATGCGTGGAAAATTAGTGGGCATTATGCAAACTATAAAGAAAATATGTATTTTACGCAAATTGATGAGCAAGAATATGGCATTAAGCCGATGAATTGTGTAGGACATATTAAAATTTATCAAAGTGATGTTAGAAGTTATCGCGATTTACCTTTGAAATTTTTTGAATACGGCGTGGTGCACCGCCATGAAAAAAGTGGAGTTTTACACGGGCTTTTTAGGGTAAGAGAATTCACTCAAGATGATGCGCATATTTTTTGTATGCCAAGTCAGATAAAAGAACAAGTTTTAGAAATTTTAAGCTTTGTCGATACTTTGATGAAAGCTTTTGAGTTTGATTATGAAATGGAAATTTCAACACGCCCAGCAAAAGCAATAGGCGATGATGAAATTTGGGATATAGCTACAAAGGCTTTAAAAGAAGCTTTAGACGAGCAAGGTTTAAAATATGGTATTGATGAGGGTGGTGGAGCTTTCTATGGTCCAAAAATCGATATTAAAATCACTGATGCGCTAAAAAGAAAATGGCAGTGTGGAACTATACAAGTAGATTTTAACTTACCAAGCCGTTTTAAACTCGAATACACAGACGCAGATAATGAGAAAAAACAACCTGTAATGCTTCACCGTGCTATTTTGGGTTCTTTTGAAAGATTTATAGGAATTTTAGTAGAGCATTGTGCGGGTGAGTTGCCATTTTTCATAGCACCAACTCAAGTAGCTATAGTGCCTATTTCGCAAAATCATCATGAGTATGCAAAAGAAATAGCAAGAAAACTTTTAGAACTTGGCATTGATAGTGAAGTGTATAATAAAAATGAAAGCTTAAATAAAAAAATCCGCACAGCCGAAAAAGCACATGTGCCTATGATACTTGTTTTAGGCGATGAAGAAGTAGCAAACAAAAGTGTGGCTTTAAGAGATAGAAGAGCAAAAGAACAAAAAACAATGACTTTAGATGAATTTATAACCCTAACAAAGGAGAAATTAAGTGAGGTACGCTTTTGAGTAAAGAAAAAGAAGTATTGCTAAATGAAGAAATTCAAGCAGATGAGATCAGATGTATAGGTGATGATGGCAAGGTTTATGGCATTATTAGTAGTGATGAAGCACTAGATATAGCAAATAGACTAGGGCTTGATTTGGTGATGATAGCCCCTGAAGCCAAACCACCTGTATGTAAGATAATGGATTATGGAAAATTCCGTTATCAACAAGA
The DNA here is from genome assembly GCF_025771325.1 of Campylobacter sp. RKI_CA19_01122. NCBI lineage: Bacteria > Pseudomonadati > Campylobacterota > Epsilonproteobacteria > Campylobacterales > Campylobacteraceae > Campylobacter > Campylobacter sp. RKI_CA19_01122. Next base: position 68,711 of record NZ_JAKMPZ010000002.1, read on the forward strand.
AAAGAAACAAAAAGAAGCAAAGAAAAAACAAAAAGTTATTGATATAAAAGAAATCAAACTTTCTGTGAAAATCGCTCAAAATGACATTAATTATAAAGTCAAACATGCAAGCGAGTTTTTAGAGCAAGGCAAGCATGTGAAATTTAGAGTGTTTTTAAAAGGTCGTGAGATGGGCTCTCCTGAAGCAGGGGTAGCTTTGCTTGAAAAAATTTGGCAAATGGTTGAAGATATAGCAGATAGAGACAAAGAGCCTTTACTCGAAGGACGCTATGTAAATATGCTAGTAACTCCTAAAAAGAAAAAATAATCACAAGCCTTTTTAAGGCTTGTATTTTAAACTTATGCTAGAAGAAAATCCGCAATTTTTAAAAGAACAAATCATAACTTATCTTGGCAATAAAAGATCTTTGCTCGAGTTTTTAAATCAAGGCTTTAAATTCGCACAAAATGAGCTTAAAAAAGACAAATTTAGTTTTTGTGATGTATTTAGTGGCTCTGGGGTAGTTTCGCGTTTTGTGAGGCCTTATGCGAGTTTTATCATGGCAAATGATTTGGAGGATTATTCTAAAATCATTAATGAGTGTTATTTGAGCAATCAAAATGCAAAATTTTTACAAGAATTACAAAAACATTATGCTTTTTTAATTTCTGATTTAAAACTTAAAAAAGGCTTTATAAGCAAGCTTTATGCGCCAAATGATGATGAGTATATCCAAAAAGATGAAAGAGTTTTTTACACGCTTAAAAATGCGATGTATTTAGATTCTATGCGAGAAAAAATTTCAAGCTTACCAAAAGAAATTCAAAAATACTTCATCGCACCGCTTATCTATGAAGCAAGCGTGCATGCAAATACAAGTGGGGTTTTTAAAGGTTTTTATAAAGATAAAGATGGCATTGGTAAATTTGGAGGAAATGGGGCAAATGCACTAAGCCGTATAAAAGGCGATATAGCTTTAAAAATGCCTGTTTTTTCAAATTTTACTTGTAAATATGAGGTTTTTCAAAAAGATGCAAATATTTTAGCTAAAGAACTTGATGGCTTTGATGTAGCGTATTTAGATCCTCCTTATAATCAGCACCCTTATGGGTCAAATTATTTTATGTTAAATTTAATTGCTAATTATAAAAAGCCAAAGGAAATTTCAAAGGTTTCTGGCATACCAAAAGACTGGAATCGCAGTGCTTTTAACAAAGAAAAAAAAGCTGAAGATGTTTTATTTGATTTAATAAATGATTTAAAAGCTAAGATTGTATTGCTTTCTTATAATTGTGAAGGTTTTGTAAAAAAAGAAAATTTCATAAAAAGACTCCAAAGTCTTGGAGAATGCTTTGTGCTTGAGCAAAAATACAATGCCTTTAGAGCTAGTAGAAATCTCTCTAAACGCTCCATGCATATACAAGAGCAACTCTATGTGTTAAAAAAACACTAATCTTGCATGTATGCGTTTAATTGCTCAAAAAGTTTTTCTTTTAAAGCAATAGGTTTGTTTATTTTTATATAAGGTATCCAATATCTTATCAAATTTAAAAGCTCATCATCATAAGCGTAAAAGGCTTTTATATAGATGTATTTTTCGTCTTCATCGATAAATTCGTATTTGCTTAAGGCGTTTTTTCTAAAGAAATATTCTTTAGCTTTTTTATCAAGTTTTAAGATAGCTTCTTTGTTTTCTTTGCTAATCCAATGGCTTTGATCTTTTTGAATTTGTTTTAAAAACTCTTCTTTTGGGGTAAAATTTTCTTTCTTTTCTACTCTTAGTTGCGTGATTTTAGAAAAAGTAAAGGTTTTTAAAGTATCGTTTTCATCTGCTAAAAGATACCATATGTGGTCAATATTAATGAGTTTGTATGGATTTGCTTTTCTGTGTTTTTCTTTGTAGTGAAAGCTAATGGGGTATTTTGCTATGACAGCTGCGCTTAGTTCTTCAAAAACTTCTCTATCAAGTGTTTCATAGCTTTGAGTTTTGACTAAAAAGGCTTTGTTGATTTTCTCATTAAGCAAGTCGTTTAAAAACTCTTTATCTAAACTAGGATAAAGCCTACCTATACCGCTTAAAATAGCAAAATTTTGTATATCTTTAAAGCTTAATTTTCCTAAAACATAGCCTTCTAAAAAGTATTTTCCATTTTCTTTTTTTATAGGGATAAAAGCAAGGCGATCATGCAAGTCTCTTTGTATGGTGCGAATACTGACATTAAATTCTTGTGCAAGCTCTTCTAAACTAAAACGCTCGCCATTGTTTAAACACTGCAGTATAGAAACTAAACGCGTAGAAAGTTTGTCTTTTTCCATATACAACCTTTTTTATTTTTGTTTATTTTAGCAAATCTTTGATGTTTTGTTTGATTGTTTTTGGATCGTTTTCATAGGTAGTTAAAAGCTCTTGAATAAGCTTTAAAAAATCATTAAAATCATCAGGATTTTCTTTTTTAAATTTAAGTACTCTATCTAGGATGATAAAAGCAGCTTCGGTTTTGTCGTTTTCTTTTTCATAAAGCTCTTTTAGCTCTAAAGCAAACTTGGTGTAAGTATAAGCTTGCTTTGGCTTTGAGATGATGTTAAAGATGTTTAATTTATAACTAAAAAGCAATGAAAAAAGTTGGGGTAGTTTGTTTAGCATGGTTTATTGTATATATTGCAATAAAATTGCTATTATTGCAATCCCCAAAGATGTAATAGAAACTATTTTTAATATATTATTATCTAATAGATTTTCGTGTTTTTTTATTACAGTTTTTATATTTTCCAATTCCTGCATAATATCTTTCGATAAATTTGCTATTTGGTTTTCATATTTTTGCATAAATTCATTTTGTTGCATTGATAAATTGTCGATTTTTTTTGAAGATAATAGTAAATCTTTATTAAGTGAGTTTATTTTATTTTCTTGTAACTCAATAGTTTCGGTGAAGTTTTTTTGTTGTTGTTTAATTAGATTTACTTCATCTTCATTTTTTTCTATTTTTATTTGAATTTCTTGAAAATGTTTTGTATGATCTTGCATTTGATTTATTACAATATCTGTAAGTTCATTATATATTTCTAAAATTTCATTTGTATCATAAGATAATTCTGTAATGCTAGTCCTATAATTTTCATTTGTTTTGGAAATTATTAATTGTAGATCGTTGATTGTGTCATTTATAAATTCTATGCTATAACATGTGAGTTTTATAACTTCTTGAATTAAATCATTTTGTGCTTCAATAGCCTCTATATTCATCATGTTTAATTCTATTAGAATATTTATTTTTTTAATCTCTTCACTATCAATAAAAATTCCAGCAAAAGGTATATTTTTTGCCATATTTTCCAAAAAAGTATTTTTAGTATTTTTAGCTAATTTTGCAACTTTTTTTGCCTCTATGATTTTTTTAGAAGCTTTGTGAATTTTATTATTAAGTATGTTAGCTACTTCTTGCGAATTTGCATTTTTATTAGGTGTATTTGTTTTTGTTAAACATTCATGTGAATTTATTATACTAATTTTATGTTTACTTTTACTATAACTAATCATGCAATTCCTTTAGATCAAGAATCTTTTTCTTCAGATTAGATATTTTAGTTTTTCTTTCCTCGTCCATCTTTTTATAAGTATTTAGCTCTTGAGTGAGATTGTTTTGTAGTATTAAATTCTTTTCTTTTATAGAATTTATTGCATGTGTTAAAAAAATATATGCATCATCTAGCATAAGCCATGTTTGAGCTATTTTACAATTTAAAATAACACCACTTTGAGTAACAAGCTGTAATCGTAAATTTCCTATTTTGGAGTTGTTTTTCCATTTATCCATATAAAAAACAACAATAGTGCTAACAATAGCTCCAAAAGCAGCACTTATACTTAATGAAATTGCATCACCTATAGTTTCACTCGTAAATGGTATAGGTAAAGATAATAAAACATTAAGCCCAGGTATAGTTATAAGCCATTTATTTATCGCCTCACTTCCTAGCATTGTGAGTGAGGCGATAATACCTGCTGTAAAAATTTTAGCGGCCTCAAAATATATATCTTCTTTAGGCATATCTTTTGGAGGATTTATAATAATTTTTATCGCATTATATAAAGAAGTAAAGCCAGCACGAATAACTTGAACTATTCTTTTTAAAGTTGTAAATATAGTATTTATAGCAAATACAACTAAATTAGATAAAAATGCTTGAATTCCTGCCTCTAAAGAACTTGCAAAAATATTTTTCCATTTCTTTTTGATATCATCCCAAATGTAATGGATTCTATCTTTAAATCTTTTGAATATATCACTAAAACTCTCGTTTCCAAATTCTTTAAATGTTTTTCTAATTTCTATCATTAAGCTTTTGAAAAAGTCTCTTAAAATCATTCCAAGTGCTGAATATACAATCATTTTTGTAGAGTCTTTAGCTCCGGTTATCAAAGCTTCTTTGTAAGGTTTTAGGCTTGTATAGTAAATTTTATCAATTTCACTATCAATATATTTTTTTTGATGATTATATTCTTCTATAAATTTTTCACCATCAATTTTACATTGCATATCCAATAATCTTTCTATATTTTTTTGATCTTTTAAGGATAGTTTTCCATTTTTTATTTCTTTTTCGGTTAATATTTGTATCTGTCCTTCTAATTTCTCTAAAGTTTTTGTTGCGCTATTATCTCTTTTAAAATTATTTATCTTAGCATCTGTTTTTTTTAGATTTTGAGGTGTATTAGCTAAAGATACACCATCAGCATTAGCTAAAATTCTTGCACGATCTTCATGAATTTCTTTGGCTGAAACAACATGATCTAGCTGAGTATTGTCTTTTGGCTTAATCATCTTTCCAGTTGCATAATCATATAATCTTCCCTCTTCTATTTCTTTTTTTAGTTTATTATTTATTTTATTGTATTCCCCATTATGATATTTTTTTGAACAGTATTTTTCACGTTTTTCATATTGTTGCTTATCGTTTTCGTTGGCATATATATCTTTCCTGGCATTATGTGTGGTGCTTACATTACCACCGTCTTGAGAATCTAGAACAATAGCAGCCAATCCAAAATGACTTGTTATAGCATCAAGTGCGTTTTGGGTGCATTGCTCAAAAAGTTTTTTACTTTGCTCTTTTGGTAGTTGTGTTTCTATGTTTTTTAGTTCTTGCAAGGCTTCTTCTAAGTTTTGATTTATATTAATTTTAAGTTGTTCTCTTTGTGATATCTCTTTCAAATCATTTTCTAAAAGTTCATAATCGTTTATAAGTTCTTTATTATCTATCATAGTGGTCTCTTTTATAATAGTTTTTGGTTGTTTTGTTTCATATTATAACTTTGTCGTAGATATGCTATTTGAATAACAGCTGGTATAGTTACTCTATAAGCAGGTCCTGCTATATCTATTGCAGTCCACATCCCTGTTATTGCCCATCCAATAGGACCAACAAAAATACTCATCGCTTTTGTTAAACTCACATTAACTACAGCTGACAATCCTCTGCCTAAAATTAATTTTGATATGGCATTTGCAACAATAACTATTAATTGATAGCTTTTGAAACCACCTTGTTTTATTAAAAATTGCATTGCTGCCATTGTAGATTGTTTTGTAAAAGTTGATAAATTTAAATTTAATTCTTGAGAAATTTCCTTGATTTGCTCTTTGCTCATTTGGTCTAAAGAATTTTCTAAAATTTTCATAAAAAGATTTATTTCTATTATCTCTGTATCGGAATTTTTATTATAATTAACTTTAAGTTTATCGGCTACATCGCATAAAATTTCTTTATAAAGTACACCTTTTCCCATTCTTAAGATATTTGCAAAGGTGTTTCCCCCAAAACACTGAAACTCATCTAAAATTAAATCTAAATACTGTTTGTGATCAGGATAGAATTTTTTATACAACTCATTTACTGTTATTAATTCCGTAAATCTTGTAGTATTATCTTTATCATGTGTGAGAATACTAACAAAATCATTTAATTCTTCGCTACTTAAGTTTCTCAAAAATTCCAAATCTTTGTCATATCTATATGCCATCTTTTTCCTTTCAATTTAAATTTTTATTATATCAATACCCCCCCCCCGTATTGTCAAGGTTTTTAGTATTGTTTACTTTTAATTATCCTTGCAAGTACTACTACGCCTGCTAAAATTAGCACATAAGAAACTGCTACATTTATAATTCCGTATTTTTCTATTAAAAATAAACTTGGTAATATAACGCACCACACTACAAACAAAAATAAAGCCCAAAAAGTACCACAAACTATAGCCCATATAGCAGTAGCTATCATAACTATAATACCAATTACTATTGCCATTTGACTCCTTTATTGGATTTTATAAAATTAATAAAATCATATTAAATCCTTGTGACAGGTTGTGTCATAAAAATTTAATTTTTCTAAAGCATAGTTATAGTAAAATGATAGCTTTCTTTTATGAAAAAATTTATCCAAAGGATACACATGCCAAAAATGAAAAGCGTTAAAAGTGCTGTTAAACGCTTCAAAGTAGGTAAAAATAAAATCAAAAGAGGTGCTGCTTATAGAAGCCACATTTTGACTAAAAAACCTGCTAAAAGAATGCGTGATCTTCGCACTTCTAAGTATGTTCACTCAACCAATGTTAAAGCGGTTGAAAAAATGTTAGGAATTTAAGCTCGCTTAAATTTAGTTTTTGACGAAAGTCATTCAAACTCCCCTTATTTTAAAGGGCAAGATTCGTTTAACGAACGCCAATTTGTGAAAGGATAAATATGGCAAGAGTAAAAACTGGTGTTGTAAGACGCCGCAGACATAAAAAAGTTTTAAAACTTGCGCGTGGTTTTTATAGTGGTCGCCGCAAACACTTTAGAAAAGCTAAAGAACAATTAGAAAGAAGTTTGGTTTATGCGTATCGTGATAGACGCCGCAAAAAACGTGATTTCCGTCGTCTTTGGATAGTACGTATCAATGCAGCTTGCAGACTAAATGATATTAGTTATTCAAGATTTATAAATGGTCTTAAAAAAGCAGGCATTGAGCTTGATAGAAAAATCTTAGCTGATTTAGCGATGAATGACGCAGCTGCTTTTGCTAAAATAGCAGATGCTGCTAAAAAAGCACTTTAATCTTACTGCAAGGCTTTTTAGCCTTGCTTTTCTCTTTACTTTCTTTTTAAATTCTCTTTTTGCTAAAGATATTTTGCTTTTTAAAGTTTATGATGAAAAAGCATTTAAAGATGTAAATTTAAGCCATTATCTCATGAGCGAAAAACTCGATGGCGTAAGAGGTCTTTGGAGTGGTAAGTCTATGCAAACAAGAGCAGGAAATACTATAAAACTTCCTTTATTTTTCACAAAAAATTTTCCTAAATTTGAATTAGATGGAGAACTTTGGATAAAAAGAGCTTCTTTTGAAGAAATTTCATCTTTAATACGCCAAGAAAATCCCGATGAAAAACTTTGGCAAAAAGTAAGTTATAATGTCTTTGATGTGCCAAATGCTTGTGAGGAATTTAAACTTGATCCTTGTACCTTAGAAGTAAGATTAGAAGTTTTGAAAAAGTATTTAGCTAAAAATCCAAATGATTATATAAAAATTATTCCACAAGTTTCCATTAAAGATAAAAATCATTTAAAGCAATTTTACCAAGATATCATTTTGCATAAGGGCGAGGGTATAATCATAAGATTAAACAATGCACCTTATGAAAAGAAAAGATCAAATAATGCTTTTAAACTAAAACCTTTTGATGATACAGAATGTGTTGTAAAAAAGCATTTTGAAGGTAAGGGAAAATTTGAAGGTAAAATGGGATCTTTACTTTGTGAAGCAGTGATTGAGGGTAAAAAAGTGAGTTTTAAAATAGGCTCAGGTTTTAAAGAAAGCGATCGCTTAAATCTTCCGCCAATTGGTGCTATAATTACTTTTAAATACAATGGTTTAACCAAAAATGGCAAACCAAAATTTGCTAGTTTTTTAAGAACGAGGGAAGTTTTTTAAAGCATTAATTCCTAAAAATATAGCAAAAGCAACACATGAGATCATAATGATACTAGCACCACTTGAGACATTAAAATAATAACTCACCATCAAACCACTTAAGCAAAAACATAAACTCAAAATACTTGAATAAATCATCATCCAACCAAGTTTTTTACTAATACCTTCTGCTATAAAGCTTGGTATGCTTAATAAAGCCATGGCTAAAATTAATCCCACAAGTCTAATGCCAATAACTACGCACAAGCTTATCATAAAAATCAAAAGATAATAAAATAAATTAGTGTTAATACCTCTAGTTTGAGCAAATTCGCTATCAAAGCTTATGATTTCAAATTGTCTATAAAAGCATAATAAGATAATGATAAAAATGATATCTGCACCAAGCATAAGCCAAATGTCTTCATTAGAAACGGTTAATATATTGCCAAATAAATATGCCATTAAGTCGTTATTGTATTTTGGGCTTAAGTCTATAAGTATGATTCCTATAGCCATACCAAACGCCCATATGACAGCTATAATGCTATCACTTCTGTTTGGATAGTGTTTGCTTAAATAAGCCACTATAAAGGCTAAAATCAAAGTAAATAAACTTGTGCTAAGTAAAACGGGTAAAGAAAAGTAAAATGCTACTCCAATGCCACCAAATGCCCCATGTGTAATGCCACCAGCCATAGACATAAGCCTATTTACCATTACCAAACTTCCTATACAACCACATGCAATGCTTACTAGCACACAAGAAAATAAAGCATTTTGAAAAAAGTTAAAATTTAAAATTTCAAGCATTACATTCCTTACATAGGCAAGAATTTAAACTCATTTCAACATCGCAAAAATGAGAATGGTTTTGGTATAAGTGTTTTATATAGTTGATTTTATTTGGATCTTTAATGTTTTTGTGTATAAAAATTTCTTTGTTTAAATATGCGATTTTATCACTATATGCTAAAGTTATGTTAATGTCGTGACTAATGCATATAATACCTATGCCATTTTGATGAAGTTGTTTTAAAAGCTCAAAAATTTGTATAGCATTTTTAGTATCTACACTTGCTGTAGGCTCATCTAATATAAGCAATTTACACTCTCCTACTAAAGCTCTTGCTATGAGCACTCTTTGTCTTTGGCCGCCGCTTAAAGAATGGATAGTTTTATCCCAAAAATCTTGCATAGATACTTTTTTTAGAGCATCTAGAGCTAACTCTTTGTCTTTTTTGGTGTAAAAACCAAAAGTTTTATGATTTATCCTTCCCATAAGCACGACTTCTAAGACTCTAGTTGGAAAATTGGTATTAGTTAGAGTGTTTTGTGGGACATAGCCTATTTGACTTAAATTTATATTTTTAAATTCAATTATATTTTTACTTTTTAAAAGTCCAAATATGAGTTTTATAAGGGTTGATTTTCCACCACCATTTGGTCCTATGATAGATAAAAAATCATTATTATCATAGCTTAGATTGATATTTTTTAACACAAGTTCTTCATTATAAGAAAAATTTAAATTAGATATTCGAAATAATTCCACTAAAATACACCTTCTTTGGCATTGATGAATAAAAATAATCCAAATGATATCATAAATATCAAAGCTAGATACTCTAGTAAGGTTCTTATTTTTATAGTTTTGACATTTTGGTGAATTTTATTTGCCCCTATAGCAAATAAAAATAATACAAAACACATTCCCAATGTCACAAACACAGCAGAGCTTAAAGCATAAAAAAAGTTGAATTTATACGCAAAAATAAAAAGTAATATAACACCAGGACAAGGCACCAAAGAAGCTCCTAGTATGACTACCCATTCGCTTGTTTTATGTGAGTGGCAAGAGCATGAGCAAGAGTTTTTATGAAGTATTTTTTTACTTAGCATAAAAAGAGCTATAAAAACTATAAGTAAACTTGTAAATTTTGTAAGAATAAATCCAGCCATATTGATATCTTTGAGTAATTTCTCAAGGATAATTATACCAATGCTTACAAGTAAAAATGCACTCATTATATGCACTATGCCTATTTTTAATACAAAATAAAATATTTTAGAAAATGAGCTTTTGTGTGTTAAAAAATACGAACTTGTAAGCATTTTAGAATGACCTGGTGTACTAGCATGAAAAACGCCATACCCAAAAGATATGATTAATAATATTAAAAATGTTTGTATATTAAATTCTTGTTGAAGAAGTTGTTTGATATACAATAAAATATTTTCGTTAAAAATTTGCAATTTATTTAAAAGATCATCTATAAAATTTGGACTTTGCTTGATTTGAATTTCTGCAAAGGTTGTATTTGGTGTTTTGCCTTTTTGTGCTTGTAAAAATATGAGATTTAAATTGGGATTTGCACTTAGATAATAGTTTGAATTCAAAGTGATAAAATCTTGCGGTATAAATTTAAAACTAAAAAATCCTTCCTTATCTTCAAATCTTATGCTAAATGTGTTATTTTCTTTTATAGGGATGTTAAGATTTACTTCAAAAGTGAAAAATAGTTTCGTTTTATCTAAGATTAATTTGGCATTTAAAAATTTTTCTATGTAAATTTTTTCATCTAAATTGTAAAATTGAAATTGCATTAAAAATTGTCTTGGCTCTATATAATCTAAAAGAGTATATTTAATATCAGTAAGTTCGTCTTTGTCTAAAGTATTATTATAATTTATATCATAGTTTTGAAGTAGTATTTTTATAAAATCTTGCGAAAATTCCCAAGTTACATAAATTTTATTGATGTTATCATCACTTGCGTTAAAGTCTAATTTTGCATTTGCCGTTGGAGTATAAGCTGCACACAAAGCACAGCTTAATACTTTTTGAAAGCATATAAAAGCTAGTATTAAAATGATTTTCATTCTAAAGCCATTTTTAATGCTTGTATGGTTTTTAAAAGTTCTTTATCCCAATCTTTAGCCAAATGATCGATAAAAACAATTTTTGCGTTTAATTCTTTAGATAATACTTTAGCCGAATTTTCACTAAAACCAGGTTGGACAAAAATAACCTTTATGTTTTTTTCTTTGGCTATTTTTATTAGTTTTTGCAAATCTTGAATTTTTGGCTCTTTTCCATCAATTTCCACAGGAATTTGGATGAGGTTGTATCTTTTTGCAAGATAATTCCAACTAGGATGATAGACTATAAATTCTCGGTGTTTGATATCTTGTAAATTTGTTTTGATTACTGAATTTAAGTCATCCAATTCTTTAAGAAAATTTTCTAAATTTTTTGCATAAAAGTCTTTATTTTGTGGAAAAGTTTGACTTAAAGCTTTATAGATATTTTGTGCTTGTATTTTTACTAAAATAGGATCTAGCCAAGTATGAAGATCGTTTTTACCATGCTCATGTTCATCGTGGTCATGTTCATCAGTCTCATCATTTTCCAGTAATGATATGCCATCATTAATATTAACAATTTTGACATTTTTGAGTGTGTTTTTAAATTTGTTTTCTAGGATTTTTTCAAGTTCTAAATCGGCAAGAAAATAAATTTTGCTTTTTTCAAGATTTTTAATCATCATAGGTTTAAATTCTACATTATGTTCATTAGAATTAGGTGAAATCAAGATATTAATTTCAACACTATCTTTAGCAATCTTTTCTACAAAAAATGCTTGAGGTGGTATGCTAACACTCACAATAGGTTTTGAAAAAGCAAGTGCGCATGATAATAACAATAACAATATTTTTAACATTATTTCCTCCTGATTATCTAAAATTTATGTAATTATATATAATGCAACTTAGTTGCAACTTAAAAATTAAGTTGCATTTATAAAACTTTTTTTGTGGTAAAATACATTTATTTTCTAAGGTAGAATTATGGAAGCTATTGATTTATTAAAAAAACATGATATTTCTATGACAACTTTACGAGTGGAAATCTTGCAAATTTTATCTCTTGCTAAAACCCCATTAAGTTATGATCAATTTAATCTCAAAGCAAATAAAACTAGCTTTTATAGAAATATGGAGCTTTTTGAAAAAAAGGGTATTGTTAATAAAAGTCAACTTGATCGCAAAAGTTTTTATGAATTAGCAGATCATGCTAAAGCACATTTTATATGCGATGTATGTCATGAGATTAGTGATGTAAAAATGCCTGAAATTAAAGGGATTATAAAAAGTGTTGTGATTAAAGGAATTTGCCAAAAATGTGAGAATGAATAATGAATTTATGGAATAAAAAAGCAAAAAGCTATGCAAGATATAGTTCTAACTTAAACGAAATTCAAAAAGTTACTTTTGCAAAACTTGGCTCTTTACAAGGAAAAATCGTGGTGGATATAGGTTGTGGAAGCGGTGTTTGGACTTTGCATTTAGCGCAAAAAGCAAAAAGTGTTTTGGGTGTAGATAGCTCTAGTGCTATGCTTGAAATTTTACAAGAAGATGCAAAAACTCATGCTATATCAAATATAAAAACTTTAAATTTAGACTTTGAAAACTTTTATAAAAACAATAACACAAATTTTGGTTTAGCCTTTTTGAGTATGTCTCCTGCTTTGCAAAATGAAAAAGACTATAAAGCTTTTTTAAGCTTAGCTTCTAAAAAAGTGTATTTAGGCTGGGCGAGTAGGCGCAAAAGTAGCTTTTTAGATCCTATATTTGAGCATTTTAACACGCATTTTAAAGGTTTTTATGAAGAGGATTTGCAAAGTTTTTTAAATGCGCAAAATATTTCTTATGAGAGTGAAATTTTTAATGAAATTAGAGTAGTAAAAAGAGATAAAGATAGTGCGATAGAAAATGCTTTGTGGCATTTGAGTATGAATGGCATTAATGCAAACAAACAAGAGTTAGAAAGCTTTGTAAAAGATGAGGTAGAAGAGATTATAGAAGCTAAGATAAAACTTTTGATTATTGATTAAATTTCAAGGCTAAATAACCTTGAAATTTAAAGTTTTTCCTGCCATAAATGGCACCACATCGCCGTATTTTTGTGCTACTTGCCATTCTTGTTTTTCTAAAGTGATAATTTTATCTTTTTCAAATTTAAGATTATGGATTTTACAAGCATTATCTGAAATAAATTTTTGTAAATTTGCTTCATTTGAGTGCTTTTCAAAAAGTTCAGCTAATACAGGTAAAATCACCGGTGTGCTAAATACGCCAGCCGCACACCCGCAGCATTCTTTAGTATGCAAAGGATGAGGTGCGCTATCACTTCCAAGCATAGTCTTTTCATAGCCACTAAAAGCAAGCTCACATAAAGCGTCTTTATCTTCATAGCGTTTTGCAATAGGTTTGCAAAACAAATGTGGGTCCATCTTAGCACCTACTACATCATCAAGCGTTATCATTAAATGATGTAAAGTGATAGTTGCGTATAAATTTTCATAATCTTTTAATAAATCACACAAAACCTTAGTGGTAATATGTTCCATTACAATTTTTAATTTTGGAAAATTTTTAGTTAATTTTTCATAGATTTTAGCAAAATTTGCCTCTCTATCCATTACAAAATCATTTGTTTCTCCATGTACAAGTAAAGGCAGGCCAAGCTCACTCATAGCATTTAGTGTAGGTTTTAACTTTTCTATATCAAAGCTTGAAATTCCATTATCTGAATTTGTAGTTATGCCTGCAGGATAAAGTTTGATAGCAAAAATTTCATCTTTAGCTTTTTCTAAAAATTGTTCATCATAGTCTTTAAAAAATAAAGTCATCAAAGGCGTAAAATCTTCATTTTTACATGCTTTTAAAATGCGTTCTTTATAAGCTTTTAATGCGTTTATTTCAGTAAGCGGAGTGATTAAATTTGGCATGATAACTCCCGCTTTAAAGTCTTTTGCGCTAAATGGAGCTACAAGTTCAAGCATGCTTTCATCGCGTAAATGTAAATGCATATCCAAAGGGTTTTTAAGCGTCATTTTATCTCCTATTTGAGTTTATATAAGCCGTTTTTGAGCTTTTCAAGCAAAGCTTTCTCTTCTAAAAATTTAAAAGTAGAAATGATGGTTGGTTTGCTGATGTTTAACTTTTTAGAAAGTTCTTCAATATTTGCAAAGACAAAGCCATCTTCATTAGCATGAAGGGCTAAAAATTCTAAAATTTCAAAGCGTTTTTTACCAAAGATTTTTATGCATAGTGTTTTTACTTTATCATCCATTCTCTAGCCATATTAAAAAGAATAAAACTCCAAGTAATTATAGCCAAAACCACACTAAAAAATACCCCAGCACTTGCGCAATCTTTTGCTTTTTTAGCTAAGATGTGAAATTCGCTCGTGTAAAGATCCACGCAAGCTTCTATGGCAGAATTTAATGCTTCTATAATTAAAATCAAAACTAATACTAAAATAAGCACAAAATGTTCTAAAAAACTCACAGGTAAAAATAAGCTTACAAAAATCAAAGGTAAGATAATGGCAAATTCTATTCTAAAAGCCATTTCATCTTTAAGCAAGAATTTAATGCCACTAAAGGCATAACTTGCATTTTTAAATAAAGAATACTTTGGCTTCATTAAGGATTTTCCTTTAAATTTTTACTATATAAGTCATAGTTTTCTTCATATTCTTTAGTTTGGACATTAAAATATCCTAATAAACTTGAAAAAATATTATCTTGAGATAATTTATAATCTTTCTTTTTTTGTAATTCTTGGATTAAATTATTATCTTTGCTCCAAAGAATCATAGGAACATGAGTTTGTTCTTTTGGTGCTATGAAATAGGGCATTCCATGAAGGTAAATTCCATTTTCTCCTAAACTTTCTCCATGGTCTGATACATACAACAATGAGGTATTTTGTGCAGGACTTTGCTTTAGTAAGTCAATAAGACTTTTGATGATAAAATCTGTATAAAGTAAAGTATTGTCATAGGTATTAGTTAATTCTTCTTGCGAGCATTGTTGTAATTCATTTGTATCGCAAGTTGGCGTAAATTTTTTAAACTCATTTGGATAGCGCTTAAAATAAGCTGGTCCATGAGAACCTTGCAAATGAACGACTATGATTTTACTTGAAGATGGATTTTGTAATTGTTCTTTTACAAGCTCAAGTAAGCTCTCATCATAATCTTTTGAAATCAATTTATGTGCTATACGATCGCAGTTTCCTTTGCAACCTCCAGAATTATTTCCAAGCCAAACACTTTGAACTCCAACTCTTTGTAAAATATCTAAAGCATTTTCTTCATAAAGACTATTGTCAAAAGTAGCTCTTTTGTGTCTTGAAAATATACAAGGTAAACTTCTAGCAGTTGCTGTCCCACAAGAGCTTACATTGTCAAAATATACTAAATTAGGTTCGTTTTTGGTATAAAAATTAGTATCATTTTTGGTATAACCACCCAAAGAATAGTTATTTGCTCTAGCGGTTTCCCCTATGACTAAAATCATAGTTTTGTTTAAGTCTTTTTCCATTTTCGCATCTAAAGCTATCTTTTGAAGTTCTTTTTCTGGAATAACTTCTAATTTTATATATTTAATTGCTGAATAAATTTGATAAAAAGGAGTGTTATAAACTCTTACTTCATTATAAGTTCTTAAAAATGGTACAATACTTTTTGAAAAAATTCCAAGCAATCCAAAAGCAACAAATAAAGCAACAACTAAAGTGCCAAATTTAATGATTAAATGTTTTTTGATATTGTGATATTCTATTTTAGCTTTTATAACTAAAAATGTTGGAATCACAAAAGTAAAAAATATATAAACAAAAATATTAAAATTAATCAGATCGCGTACTTCTTTTTGATCAGTTTGCATAGCATTTCTAATCATATCATGATCTATAATAACACCATAATTGATCATAAAATAACTACTAATTGAACTCACACCTATTAAAAAAATCATTAAAATCTTGCTAAGATAAGGCAAAAATAATAAAGCGAAAATTCCAACTAATAGTGCAAAATATATAATTATATATAAAATAATGGAAATATCATTATTATGAGGATGTAAATTTTCGTGAATATAAGAAAACAATTTCAGATTGATACTAGTTATATAAAAAGCACTCAAAATAATAAATTTAAGCCACGATATATTAAAAAATTTCATGAAATCCTTTCAAAATTAAAGATTTAATTATAAATAAAAATGGTTAACTTAATATCTTTATGGTATGATTTTGCTTTTTGTAAGTTTAAGGATTAAATTATGAAATTATTATCATGGAATGTAAATGGCCTAAGGGCAATTTGTGATAAAAATGCACTTGATTGGATTGAAAAAGAAGAAATTGATTTTATAGGTTTTCAAGAAATCAAAGCACACGAGGATAAATTTCCAAAAAGAATTTATGAGTATCCTTTTAAACATATGTATTCAAATAGTGCTAAAAGAGCAGGGTATTCAGGTGTAATGAGCTTGTGTAATTTTGATTGTGAAGTCAAAAAATGTGAGTTTTTTGATGATGATGAGGGTAGAGTTTTAGAGCATAGCTTTAAAAATGTAGTTTTGTTTAATATTTACTTTCCAAATGGTCAAAAAGATGAAGAGCGTTTGAATTTTAAAATGAAATTTTATAATGACTTTTTAGTGTATTTAGATAAACTTTTAAAAGAAGGTAAAGAAATTATCATCTGTGGAGATGTTAATACCGCACATCGTGAGATAGACTTAACCCACCCAAAAGCTAATGAAAAAACTTCAGGTTTTCTACCGATTGAGCGTGCTTGGATAGATGATTTATTAAAATTAGGTTTTATAGATACTTTTAGACATATAAATGGCGATGTTAAAGAAAAGTATTCGTGGTGGAGTTATAGAATGAAAGCAAGAGAAAGAAATGTAGGCTGGAGGATTGATTATTTTTTCATTTCTAATGGCTTAAAAGATAAACTTAAAAATGCTTTTATAAGAGATGATATTTTTGGCTCAGATCATGCTCCTGTAGGGATAGAAATCGATATTTAAGGTATTTTTTAATGCCTTAAATAATTATTAAGTAAAAATTGTTATAATTTCATCTTAAAACTGCAAAATGGCCCATTCGTCTAGCGGTTAGGACATCGCCCTTTCACGGCGGTAACACGAGTTCGAGTCTCGTATGGGTCACCACTTACTATTTTATATCCGCTTTTTTTGATAATCATTGTCATATTTTACAAAAAGTTACATTGTTTGATTTAAATATTTTGTATTTGTTTTCTCTTATTTAAATTAAGTTTATTTTAAAATACTTATTATTAATATATTGAAAGTTATTGTTAATAATTTGTAAATTTTTTACATTGACTTCACACTTGTTTTTAAAATATACAAAAAGGAGGACAAAATGTATAGACCTAAAAGCAAAAATGAGTTAATGAATTTGGTGCATAATGAAAGAATTTCTCTAAGGGATATTGATGTATCTTTGATTGATGATTTTTCTTATGTATTTTATTATTCTAAAAGATTGGATTTTTTAGGTATTGAACATTGGGATGTATCAAATGCTAAAGATATGTCTTATATGTTTTATTGTTGCGAAAGTTTTAATGCAAATTTGTCACGCTGGAATGTCTCTAAAGTTGAAAATATGGCAAGTATGTTTTTTAACTGCAAAAATTTTAATCAAGATTTATCAAAATGGGATACTCAAAATTTAAAAGATATGTCTTATATGTTTTTTAATTGTGTTAATTTCAATCATTCTTTATTGCATTGGAAAACTTCAAATACTACCAGAATGGCACATTGTTTTGAAAACTGTCATGCGTATGAGCATAGTGTTGTGAATTGGGATGTGCAAAATGTAATTACTATGGCATATCTTTTTCACAATTGCAAAAATTTCCATCATGAATTAGATGAGTGGAATATCCAAAAGGATTGTAATACTGAAAAAATGTTTGGAAATCGTGGTATTGATAAACTTTATGCAGTAAAAGGTATAGAGTTAGAATAAACAAAATTCACACAATTTTTGTGTGAATTTTTCTTTTATCTTTTTAAGTTTTTCATCAAGTTTTTGTACTAAACTTATCTTCATAAAGCGTTATTTTTTAGCTTCTAGAGATTATTTTTTAGGAAAATTTACATGAAAATAAAATTTATTACAAAAAGAGATAAAAGTCAAGTTGCATTTGATATTTTTAAAATTAAAAATGCTATTTTTAGAGCCAATATAAACTCTACTGATAAAAAATTAGAAAATGATGAATTAGGTAGGCTTTGTGATGAGGTTGTAACTTTGCTTGATGAAAATCATGCACAGGTAGAACAAATTCAAGATAAAGTTGAAGAGGTTTTAATAAAAAATGCTTTAATCAATACTGCAAAATCTTATATATTATACCGCCAAAAAAGAACACAAATCCGCAATGGTAGCCATGATTTGCTAAATTTGTATGATGATTTAACCTTCAAAGATTCCAAAGAAGCTGATTTAAAAAGAGAAAATGCCAATATCAACTCAGATAGTGCTATGGGTATGATGTTAAAATATGGTTCAGAAGGAGCAAAATACTATGTAGATGAGTGTATTTTACCAAAACATATCGCAAATGCACATAAAAACGGCGATATACATATACACGATAAAGACTTTTATATGCTAACACAAACTTGTTGTCAAATAGACTTGTTAAAGCTTTTTGAAAATGGTTTTAGCACTGGACATGGAAGTTTGCGTGAGCCAAATGATATTAGATCCTACGCTTCTTTAGCTTGCATTGCCTTGCAGGCTAATCAAAATGAAATGCATGGGGGTCAATCTATACCAAATTTTGATTTTGCTATGGCAAAGGGTGTGGCAAAGACTTTTCAAAAAGAGTATAAAAAGGCTATAAATGCTTTTTTTGAAATAAAATTAGAACAAAACCTAGACGAGCAATGCTTTAAAAATGCTAATTTTCAAGTTTCAAGCGAAAAAGAATGCTTTAAAGAGCTTTTAAAGCTTGATTTAAATAGTGATGAGAATTTTTTAAAACAAGCAAATGCTTATGCTTACAAAAGAGCATTAAAGCAAACCCAAGATGCGACTTTTCAAGCTATGGAAGCTTTGGTGCATAATCTTAATACTATGAACTCAAGAGCAGGAGCTCAAGTGCCTTTTAGCACGCTAAATTATGGCACCGATACTTCTTTTGAAGGGCAAATGGTAATAGAAAATTTACTCAAAGCCACGATGAAAGGCTTAGGAAATGGTGAAACACCAATTTTTCCTGTGCAAATTTTTAAAGTAAAAGAAGGTATTAATTATAATGAAAAAGATCCAAACTACAAGCTTTTTAAACTCGCTATAGAATGTGCTTCTAAAAGACTTTTTCCAAATTTTAGCTTTTTAGATGCAAGCTTTAATGCAAAATACTATAAAAAGGGTGATTATAATAGCGAAGTAGCTTATATGGGTTGTAGAACTAGGGTTATGGCAAATGTTTATGATGAGAGCAAAGAAATCACAAGTGGCAGGGGAAATTTAAGCTTTACAAGTATAAACCTTGTGCGTTTAGCCATAGAAGCCAAAGGAAATTTAGAGCTTTTTTACTCACTTTTAAAAGAAAAATTAGAGCTTGTGTATGAGCAATTACTTCATAGATATAAAATTCAAAGTTTAAAAAAGGTTAAAAATTTCCCATTTTTAATGGGCGAGGGAATTTGGATAGATTCAGATTCTTTAAAAGAAAATGATAGCGTAGAAAAAATCATAGCACACGGGACTTTAGCTATAGGTTATATAGGACTTTGTGAGAGTTTAATAGCTTTAGTAGGTTCTCATCATGGACAAAGTCAAGAAGCAAGGGATTTAGGTTTGCAAATCGTGCGTTTTATGCGTGAATTTGTCGATGAAAAAGCACTCAAAGATAAGCTTAATTTTTCACTCATAGCTACCCCGGCTGAAGGCTTAAGTGGAAGATTTTTAAAGCTAGATCAAAAAAAATACGGCATTTTAAAAGGCATAACCGATAAAGAATTTTATACCAATTCTTTTCATATTCCTGTAGATTTTCCTATTAGTATATATGAAAAAATTCAAATAGAAGCCCCATATCATGAGTTAAATAATGGCGGGCATATTACTTATGTAGAATTAAACGGCGATGTGAGTAAGAATTTAGAAAGTTTTGAACGCATTATAAAATGTATGAAAGAAAGCAATATAGGCTATGGCTCGATTAATTTCCCACTAGATAGAGATCCGGTATGTGGTTATAGTGGTGTGATAGATGAGTTTTGTCCAAAGTGCCATAGAAAAGAAGATGATATTAAATTTGAACGCATAAGAAGAATCACAGGCTATTTAGTAGGAACGCTTGATCGTTTTAATGACGCTAAAAAAGCTGAAGTTCATGCAAGAATTAAACACGATTTTTCTTAGATTAGCCGGTGCCATAAAAGAATCCATAGTCGATGGCTATGGTTTGCGTTATGTGATTTTTACTCAAGGCTGCCCTCATCATTGCAAAGGTTGTCATAATCCACAAACACATGATTTTAACAAAGGATATTTGCAAGATTTAGCAAGTTTGTATGATGATATGTGTAAAAATCCTTTGCTCCAAGGTGTTACTTTTAGTGGCGGGGAGCCTTTTATGCAAGCAAAAAATTTAAGTATTCTAGCAAAACACATTAAGGCTTTAGGGCTTGATCTTACTATATATACAGGTTTTACTTATGAAGAGCTATTGCAAGAACAAGCTATGAAAGAATTGCTTATCTTAGCTGATGTTTTGATAGATGGGAAGTTTATTTTAGAGCAAAAAGACTTATCTTTAAAATTTAAAGGTAGTAAAAACCAACGCATTATCGATGTAGCAAAAAGCTTAGAACAAGGCAAAGTAATACTTTTTGAAAAATAAAGACTCATTTAGTCTTTTTTAACTTAACTATGTTAGAATGCTATAAAATTTAAAAAAAGGAGAACAATATGTTTGAATTAAGAAAACTACCTTACGAAGCAGACGCTTTTGGAGACTTTTTGAGCGCAGAAACTTTTGCATTTCATCATGGCAAACACCATCAAACTTATGTAAATAACCTAAACAATCTTATTAAAGATACTGAATTTGCAGGAAAAGATTTAGTTTATATCATACAAAACTCAAATGGCGGAGTTTTTAACAACGCTGCTCAAGTGTATAATCATGACTTTTATTTTGACTGCATTAAGCCAAAAACATGCTGTGGCTGTGGCTGTTCTTTAAGTGATGAGTTTAAAGCAGCGGTTGAAAAAGACTTTGGTTCTATGGAAAATTTAAAAGAAGAATTCATCAAAGGAGCTACAGGAGTATTTGGTTCTGGTTGGTTTTGGCTAGTTTATAACACTCAAAATCAAAAATTAGAATTAGTAGCTACAAGCAATGCTGCTACACCTATCACTGAAGGTAAAGTTCCACTTTTAGTAGTTGATGTGTGGGAGCATGCTTACTATGTAGATCACCGCAATGCACGCCCTGTGTATTTAGATAAATTCTACGCACACATTAACTGGGAATTTGTAGTAAAAGCTTATGAATGGGCTATCAAAGAAGGTATGAATTCAGTAAGCTTTTATGCAAATGAACTTCATCCGCTAAACTAAAAAATAAAATCTCTTAGAAAGTCTAAGAGATTTTACTCTAAAACAACCCCTTCATTTAGCACAACTTCGCCTATTACATAAGCATCTGAGTTCTCTAAAACTTTTCCTACATTAGATGGATCTACCACCATAACTAAGCCCACACCCATGTTAAAGCTTCTATGCATTTCAGCTTCTTCTACGCTTTGGCCTATTTGATAAAAAATTTCAGGAGTTTTTAGATGATGTTTTCTAATAATAGCACCTATTCCTCTTGGAAAAACTCTAGGTAAATTTTCTACTAAACCACCACCTGTTATATGAGCTAGTGCATTGATGAAAGGTTTTAATTTTAAAAAGTCTTTTACATAAATTCTTGTAGGTTCAAGTAAAATATCGATTAAATTTTTACCATCTATTTTATCATCAAATTTAAGCTTTTGTGCTTCAAATAATACTTTTCTAGCTAAAGAATATCCATTAGAATGAAGCCCACTACTAGGTAGAGCTAGCAAAATATCTCCATTTTTTACAAAATTTCTTCTATCTATCTCATCTTTTTCAGCCATACCTACTGAAAAACCTGCTAAGTCAAAGTCATTGTTATGATACATTCCAGGCATTTCAGCAGTTTCTCCGCCTATTAAGGCACAATTTGCTTTTTTACAACCATTAGCAATCCCCGCTACAACCTTTTTAGCTACTTCTACATCTAACTTTGCACTTGCATAATAGTCTAGAAAAAACAAAGGCGTAGCAAAATTGCAAATTAAATCATTCACGCACATTGCTACTAAATCTTCGCCTATTGTGTCAAATTTTTGACTATCAATAGCAAGACGCAACTTTGTGCCTACCCCATCTGTTGCTGCTAGCATGACAGGATTTTTAAAACCACTTGGCATGGCAAAAGCGCCTGAAAAAGAACCTATGCCACCTAAAACATTTTCATTAAAAGTTTCTTTTACTAAAGGCTTAATTGCTTCTACAAAAGTATTACCATTGTCTATACTTACGCCCGCATCTTCATAGCTTATATTCATTTATCTTCCTTTAAGAATTTAAAAGGTATTTTAACTAAAAATATTTTAAGGTTAAATTATGCAAAATGCTTATTTTGTGACTTCAAGTATAGCAGGTGGAAAGTCAAGCTTTATAAAAATAGTTCAAAATTTGGGTTTTGATACTTTAAGTGCAGATGTGATAGCTCATGAGCTTTTAAATGAAAATGCTAATTCTATAGCTAAGCTTTTTGATAATGATGATTTACTTATAGCAGGAAAAATAGATAGAAAAAAGCTTGGTGCTATTGTATTTAATGATTTAAACGCCAAAAAAAAGTTAGAAGGTTTTTTACATCCTAAAATCAGAGAAGAAATTTTACAAAAAGCACTAATTTTAGATAAAAAAAACAAGGCTTTTTTTATAGAATTGCCTTTATTTTTTGAAAATAATCATTATCAAGATCTAGGAAAAAGTATATTGATTTATGCTCCAAAAGAAATTTTATTAAAAAGATTAATGCAAAGAGATAATTTAGATGAAAATGAAGCCTTAAAAAGAATTAATTTGCAACTTGATATAGAAGAAAAACTAAAAAAAGCAGATTTTGTGATAAAAAATATTTCAAGTTATGAAAAATTTGAAGAAAATGTGCTAAATTTTTTAAAACATACTTTAAAGGTTAAAAATGAAATTTTATAAATATTGTGCAAGCGGAAATGATTTTGTAGTATTTGCAGATGGTGAAAAAAAAGATCGTAGCGAGTTAGCTAGAATTCTTTGTAATCGTTATGAGGGCATAGGTGCTGATGGACTTATAGTAGTTGTGCCTCATGATAGATATGATTTTGAATGGGAATTTTATAATTGCGATGGTAGTAAAGCAAATATGTGTGGTAATGGATCGCGTGCAGCAGCTCATTTTGCTCATCATTATCTAAAAAAATCACAATATTTAAATTTTTTAACTGGAGCAGGACTTATAAAATCATTTGTTGATGATGACATGGTAGAGATTAAATTAAGTGGAGTGAAGGATATTAAAGAAGCTTTTAAACATAAAGATAGAATTTGGCAAGGATGTAATACAGGTGTGCCACATATGGTGACTTTTGTTGATGATTTAAATGAATTTGATGTAAATTTATGTAAAGAAGTGCGTAAAAAATATAATGCAAATGTTAATTTTGCTAAAATAGAAAATGAAGAATTTATAAGAGTTAGAACCTATGAACGCGGGGTAGAAGATGAGACTTTAGCTTGTGGTACAGGTATGGGAGCTTGTTTTTATCTTGCTTATTTAAATCAAAAAGTTAAAGATGATATTTTAGTAAAGCCAAAAAGCAAAGAAAATTTATATTTTAGATTAGAGGATGATCAAATATTTTTCAGAGGAAAGGTAAAGTGCTGTTTTGAAGCTGATTATAATTTTACTTAGTAGTTTTTTATTTTTAAAAGCTGAATTTATAGCAGGTTTTGATAAACATTATTATGCTTTAAGTATAAAAGAAAAGCGTGAAGTTTTTATCAAAAAAATCAATGCTTTGTTAGATGTTTCTTTCAAAGAAATTGAAAATGAAAAAGAATTTGTAGATATTTTTTTTGAGGAAGCTTTAAAGAGTAATTTTAGAAAACTAAATTTTAATGCTGTGCAAAAACTATGGTTTTTAAAAGAAAAATATCGCGTTAAAAATTTATACGATCACAAGGAATACCAACTGCGTATCCAAAAAGTTCCAAAATCTTTAGCCATAGCCCAAGCAATTATTGAAAGCGCAACTGGTACAAGTCGTTTTGCTAAAGAAGCAAATAATTTATTTGGAGAATGGACTTGGGGTGAGAAAGGTTTGATTCCAAAAGAAAGAAGTGAAGGTAAAACTCATAAAATTCGTATATTTGATAGCTTACAAGAAAGTGTGGATTCATACTTGCTAAATTTAAATCGTCATGATGCTTATAAGGAATTTAGAGCTTGGCGGTGGGATGCTATAAATCAAAATGAAAAACTTGATGGTAAAGAAGCGGCAAGTCATTTGGAAAAATATTCAGAGATTAAAAGTAATTATACTAAGCTTATTATTTCTATCATAAATCAACATAAGCTTGATGAGTTAGATTAATTTCCTAAAGCCCACTCATCAAAAGGTAAAATCATCACATGCACCCCTTCTATGAAAAACTCATCTCTTTGTGAAAGCGTGATGATATAAATAGTCGAAAGTGCGAGTTGATTTTTACTAAGTATTTTTTTGACTTTTAAACTAAGTAAATCTTTATCTTTAAAGGGCGAGCATAAAAATGCATTTTTAAGACTTGGTAAGTAAAAATCAAAATATTTGGTATAAAAAATTTCTTGTTCAAATTTAAACAACTCGCTTAAAATCAAATTTTCAAACAAAGCACTAAAGTCTTTTTGTATGCTTAGAGAATTTTTTAGTGAAAAGTCCCAAAAATATATTTTTTTTAAATTCTTTTCAAGATTTTTTACAAAATACAAAGTGTAGTTTGATTCTAGTTTTTCTATGCTTTTATATAAGGTATCTTTGGAAATTTTTATAGTATTTTTTAGTGTTTTTAATAGCTCATTAACGCTAAATTCATTCCCGAGTTCTAAGGCAATTTGTTTGAGTATGGTAAGCTCTAATGGAGTGTAAAAACTTCTTAAGTATGATGAGTTTGTGTTAAAGTTGTGATTTAAAATCACATTGCGTCCTGTATGTAAAAAATAACTTACCATGGTTTTAGTGTCAGCGTATTTTTTGTTTAAGCTTAAAAATTCTTCAAAGTCTAAATAATCTAAATGAAGTTCTTCAAAATAATCTAAATGAAAATTGCTATCACAAACGCTTATTATGATTTGCAAATTAAGGTGTTTTAAACTGGCAAAGTCAAAATTATGAGCAAAGTTGCAAAGTGCTAAAAATTTAATCTGTGGATTATAGGTTAAAAACGAATTTAAATTTACCAAAGCACTTGCTTGAAATTTCAAATCATCACAATCGATAAAAAGTATATTTTCACTTTTGTACAAAGATAAAAAATTTAAAATTAAATTTTTCTTACCACTTGCAAAACCACCTTTTATAATGATGTTTTTATGGGTTTGAATTTGAATTTTTCTTTCATCAAATTTTTGAAATTTTGGGTAATTATCGTAAAAAAATTGTAGTGATTTCATAAATTTCTTTGTAATTAATGGTGGAGCATAGCGGGTTCGAACCGCTGACCCCAACGCTGCCAGCGTTGTGCTCTCCCAGCTGAGCTAATGCCCCTTTAGATTTTGAAATCATACTATATTTTTTCTTAGATTTTCTTAATGTATAAAAAATCTTGTAAATTTTATAAAATTTAATTTTTATCCTTTTTAAAAGGAAAATAATTAAAAAAAATGCATAAATTTCTTGACATAGCAAAGGCTCTTTTTATATAATTTCAACATCATTTTATATGGTGGTTAGATTCTTATGGATCTAACGAGTTCTTTACAAAGGAAAAAATATGGAAAGAATCAGGCTTAAGCTAAAAGCTTATGACCACAGAGTTCTAGATCGCACAGTTGCAGCAATTGTAGAAGCTGTTAAAAGAACAGGTGCTGACATCAGAGGTCCAGTGCCAATGCCTACAAAAATCAAAAGATACACAGTTTTGAAATCTCCACACATCAATAAAGATTCACGCGAACAATTTGAGATGAGAATTCATGCTCGTATGCTTGATATTGTAGCAGCTACTCCAGATACAGTAGATTCACTCACTAAGCTTGACTTGGCTCCAGAGGTCAATGTTGAAGTAAGAGCTATGGGTAAATAAGGATAGAATATGGAATACATTGTAGAAAAAATTGGTATGAGTAGAACAATCAGCACACCAAGCATTCCTGTAACCTTACTTAAACTTGTTCAAACTAAAGTATGTGAAGTAGAAAATGGAAAAGCTTTGGTTGCTTATGTAAAAGGCAAAGCAAATAATAAATGCATTGCGGGTCAGCAAAAAAAATACAATCTTTCAGCTGAATATAATAGATTTGCTTCTTTAGAAGTAGC
The DNA here is from genome assembly GCF_025771325.1 of Campylobacter sp. RKI_CA19_01122. NCBI lineage: Bacteria > Pseudomonadati > Campylobacterota > Epsilonproteobacteria > Campylobacterales > Campylobacteraceae > Campylobacter > Campylobacter sp. RKI_CA19_01122. The sequence goes on from NZ_JAKMPZ010000002.1 coordinate 95,159, forward strand.
AAACACAGAAGCAGGTGATATTGATCTTAATCCTTTAAAAGAAGCTTCTATCTTAAAAGTAAGCTTTAATTCTAAAGGTAGAGGTTATAGTGGGGTTGTTAAAAGACACGGATTTGCCGGAGGTCCTGCAAGTCACGGTTCAAGATTCCACAGACGCCACGGATCAATCGGTAACCGCGAATGGCCAGGTCGTGTTCAACCAGGTATGAAAATGGCAGGTCATTATGGTAATGTAAAAGTTACTGTTAAAAATGAAGTAGTTTCATTTGATGAAGAAAATGGCATCTTAGTAGTAAAAGGTGCGGTACCAGGATTTAATGGTGCTATGGGTAAAATAAGGATTGCAAAATGAGTAAAGTAACTGTTTTAAATGATAAATTTGAAAAAGCTAGTGAACTCGATCTTCCAGCAAAATATGCAGAAGTTAATCCTCACAACCTTTATTTATATGTAAAATCTTATCTTGCTAGCCTTAGAGCAAACACAGCTCATACTAAAGGTAGAAGCGATGTAAGCGGTGGTGGTAAAAAACCATGGAGACAAAAAGGTCGTGGTGGTGCAAGAGCAGGTTCAACAAGAACGAATGTTTGGGTTGGTGGTGCTGTAGCATTTGGCCCTACAAACAATCGTAATTATTTCCAAAAAGTTAATAAAAAACAAAAACGCTTAGCGCTTGAAAGAGCATTGGCCGATAAAGCACAAAACAATGCATTATTCTCAGTAGATAGTTTAAGCATTGAAAGCGGTAAAACAAAAGATGCAAATGCAGTTATTAAAAAGCTTGGTTTAAAAGATGCTTTAATTGTAAAAGATTTACTAGATGAAAAAACACTTCTTGCTTTTAGAAACTTAGCAAATTGCTATGTAGTTGATATTAGCGAAGTAAATGCTTATTTAGTATCTGTATTTAATGCTGTTATCATTGAAAAAGCAGCGCTTGAATCTATCGTAAAAGAGGGTTAAAATGGCAGATATTACTGATATAAAAACAATACTTTACACTGAAAAAAGCTTAAACCTTCAAGAGCAAGGTGTTGTAGTTATTCAAACTTCTCCAAAAATGACTAAAAATGGTCTAAAAGAAGTTTTAAGAGAATATTTTGGTGTAACTCCAGTAAGAATTAATTCTTTAAAAATGGATGGAAAAGTAAAGCGTTTTAGAGGTCGTGAAGGTCAAAGAAATAGCTTTAAAAAATTCTATGTTAAGCTACCAGAAGGTGTGAGCTTAGAAAGTTCGGAGGCATAAAATGGCAATTAAAACTTATAAACCATATACTCCAAGTAGAAGATACATTACAGGTGTAAGCTCTGATGATATCACAGCAAAAGCTAGTGTGCGTTCATTACTTGTAAAACTTCCAGCTCATGCAGGTCGTAACAATAATGGTAGAATCACAAGCCGTCATAAAGAAGCAGGTGCTAAAAAACTTTACAGAATTATAGATTTTAAAAGAAGAAAATTTGGTATTGAAGGTAAAGTTGAAGCAATCGAGTATGATCCATACAGAAATTGTCGTATTGCATTAATCTCTTATAGAGATGGTGAAAAAAGATACATCTTACAACCAAAAGGTTTAAGCGTTGGTGATGTTATTTGTGCTGCTGAAAGCGGACTTGACATTAAACCAGGTAATGCAATGAAATTAAGAAACATCCCAGTGGGTACTATCGTACACAATATCGAGTTAAAACCGGGCAAAGGCGGACAAATGATCCGTTCAGCGGGTGCTTATGCTCAATTAATGGGTAAAGAAGAAAAATATGTTATCTTAAGACTTGCAAGTGGTGAAATGAGACAAGTTTTAGCTGAATGTATGGCAAGTATCGGTGAAGTTGGTAATGAAGAATGGTCAAATGTGACTATCGGTAAAGCAGGAAGAAACCGCCATAGAGGTATTCGTCCTCAAACAAGAGGTTCTGCGATGAACCCAGTTGATCACCCGCACGGTGGGGGTGAAGGTAAGAAAAATTCAGGCCGTCACCCAGTTACTCCATGGGGTAAACCAACTAAAGGTGCTAAAACTCGCCGTAAAAAAGCTAGCGATAAGCTAATAATTTCAAGAAGAAAAGGAAAGTAAGATGGCTAGGTCACTAAAAAAAGGTCCTTTTGTTGATGACCATGTAATGAAAAAAGTCATCGCTGCTAAAAAAGCTAACGATGGTAAGCCAATTAAAACTTGGTCAAGACGCAGCACTATTATACCTGATATGATAGGTTTAACTTTTAATGTTCATAATGGAAAAAGCTTTATCCCAGTATATATTACTGAAAATCATATCGGTTACAAATTAGGTGAATTTGCACCTACTAGAACATTTAAGGGTCATAAAGGCTCTGTTCAGAAAAAAATAGGTAAGTAAGGGAGATTTATGAGTAGAGCGTTAATTAAATTCATAAGATTATCTCCAACTAAAGCGAGATTGATTGCTAGAGAAGTTCAAGGTATGAATGCAGAGCTTGCATTAGCTAGTTTGAAATTTATGCCAAATAAAGGTGCTAAATTTATAGCAAATGCTATTTCAAGTGCTGTAGCAAATGGCGGATTTGAAGCAAATGAAGTTGTTGTTTCAAGTTGTCGTGTTGATGCTGGTGCGGTTTTAAAAAGATTTAGACCAAGAGCTAGAGGAAGTGCTAGTCGTATTAGAAAGCCAACTTCACACATTTTGGTAGAAGTTAGTAAAGTAGAAGCAAGTGCTGAAAAAACTACAAAAGCTAAAAAAGCATCAGTGAAAAAGGAAAGCTAATATGGGACAAAAAGTAAATCCGATTGGTTTAAGACTAGGAATTAATAGAAATTGGGAATCAAGATGGTTTCCTACAAAAGCTAATTTAGCAGAAAATATTGGTGAAGATTATAAAATCAGAACATTTTTAAAAAGAAAACTTTATTATGCAGGAATTAGCCAAATTCTTGTAGAAAGAACAGCGAAAAAATTAAGAGTAACTGTTGTAGCTGCAAGACCAGGGATTATTATTGGTAAAAAAGGTAGTGATGTTGATATTTTAAGAAAAGAACTTCAAGATTTAATCAAAAAAGAAGTTAATATCAATATCAAAGAAGAAAGAAAAGCAGGTGCTTCAGCTCAGCTTGCAGCTGAAAGTGTTGCTACTCAACTTGAAAAAAGAATTGCTTTTAGAAGAGCAATGAAAAAAGTAATTCAAGGAGCGCAAAAAGCAGGTGCTAAAGGGATTAAAGTTTCAGTTTCAGGCCGTTTAGGTGGTGCTGAAATGGCAAGAACTGAATGGTACCTAGAAGGTCGTGTTCCACTTCACACTTTAAGAGCAAAAATCGATTACGGTTTTGCAGAAGCACATACTACTTATGGAAATATAGGTATTAAAGTGTGGATCTTCAAAGGTGAAGTTTTACAAAAGGGTGTTCAACCTGAAAAAACCGAAGAAAACGCTCCAGCTAAAAAAACTAGAAGAGCAAGAAGAGGTAAATAATCATGTTAATGCCAAAAAGAACAAAATATCGTAAAATGATGAAAGGGCGTAACAGAGGTTATGCCAACAGAGGGACTGAATTTACTTTTGGTGATTTTGCCCTAAAAGCAACTGAAGCTGGCCGTATCAATTCACGCCAAATCGAAGCAGCTCGTATTGCTTTAACTCGTTTTGTAAAAAGACAGGGTAAAACTTGGATTAGAGTTTTCCCAGATAAACCTCTAACTAAAAAACCTTTAGAAACTCGTATGGGTAAAGGTAAAGGTGCAGTTGAGGAATGGGTAATGAACATTAAACCAGGTCGTATTATTTATGAAATGGCAGGGGTTAATGAAGAAATGGCAAGACAAGCTTTAACTTTAGCGATGCATAAATTGCCATTTAAAACTAAGTTTGTTACAAGAGAGAGCCAAAATGAAATATACTGAGATTAAAGATAAAACAGCAGGTGAGCTTGCAACAATGCTAAAAGAAAAAAAGGTGCTTTTATTTACTTTAAGACAAAAGCTAAAAACAATGCAGCTAACTAATCCTAAAGAGATTAGCGAAGTTAAAAAAGACATCGCTAGAATCAATACTGCAATTAGCGCTTTAAAATAAGGATAGAAAATGGCATTTAAAAGAGAAATTCAAGGCGTTGTTGTTCAAATTGCTGGAGATAAAACAGCAACAATTTTGGTTGAAAGAAAAGTGGTTCACCCAAAATACAGAAAAATCGTAAAACGCTTTAAAAAATATTTAATTCATGATGAAAGAAATGAACTTAAAGTGGGAAATACTGTAGTTGCTATTGAATGTAGACCACTTTCTAAGAGAAAAACATTTCGCTTAAAAACTATAGTATCAGCAGGAGTTGAGTAATGATTCAAAGTTTTACTAGGCTTGCAGTTGCTGATAATAGCGGTGCAAAAGAATTAATGTGTATTAAGGTTTTAGGTGGTAGTAAAAGAAGATATGCTACTGTTGGTGATGTAATCGTTGCATCTGTAAAAAAAGCTCTACCAAATGGTAAAGTTAAAAAAGGTCAAGTAGTAAAAGCAGTTATCGTTAGAACTAAAAAAGAAATTCATAGAGACAATGGTTCTTTAATTCGTTTTGATGAAAATGCAGCAGTTATTCTTGATGCTAAAAGAGAGCCTATCGGAACGCGTATTTTTGGACCAGTAGGTCGTGAAGTAAGATATGGTGGCTTTATGAAAATTGTTTCACTAGCACCGGAGGTGTTGTAATGAAATTAAAAATTAAAAAGAATGATATGGTAAAAGTTATCGCAGGCGATGACAAAGGCAAAACAGGTAAAGTTTTAGCAGTATTTCCTAAGACAAATAAAGTAATTGTTGAAGGTTGTAAAATCGCTAAAAAAGCTGTTAAGCCAAGTGATAAAAATCCAAATGGCGGTTTTATCAATAAAGAAATGCCAATGGATATTTCAAATGTAGCAAAGGCAGGAGAATAAGATGATGAGATTGAAAGAAAAATATACTCAAAATATCAAACCTGCTTTAGTTAAAGAATTTGATATTAAAAATCCTATGCTTGTTCCTTTTATTGAAAAAGTTGTAATCAGTGTAGGTGCTGGGGAATTGGCAAAAGATCAAAAAGTATTACAAAATGTTGCAGATACTATTTCATTGATCGCTGGGCAAAAAGCAGTTATCACAAAAGCTAAAAAATCAGTTGCTGGTTTTAAAGTAAGAGAAGGCTTCCCAGTAGGTGTAATGGTAACATTAAGAAAAGACAATATGTATGCTTTCTTAGATAAGCTTATTACTATAGCTCTTCCTCGTGTTAAAGACTTTAGAGGTCTTCCAAGAGATGGTTTTGATGGAAGAGGAAACTATAACTTTGGTTTAGATGAGCAGTTAATGTTCCCAGAAGTTGAATATGATAAAATCTTAAGAACTCATGGTATGAACATTTCTATCGTTACAACAGCAAAATCAGATAAAGAGGCACAAAAATTATTAGAATTATTTGGCGTGCCATTTGCAAAAGGAAAGTAATATGGCTAAAAAATCAATGATTGCAAAAGCTGCCCGCAAACCTAAATTTAGCGTTAGAGGGTATACTAGATGCCAAATTTGTGGAAGACCACATTCAGTTTATAGAGATTTTGGAATTTGTAGAGTTTGCTTAAGAAAAATGGCAAATGAAGGTTTAATTCCTGGTCTTAAAAAAGCAAGTTGGTAAGAGGAAAGAACCATGATAAATGATTTAATTTCAGATTCACTAACAAGAATTAGAAATGCAGGGATGAGAAGATTAGAGACTACTCAACTTTTGCATTCTAAAGTTATCGAAGCTTTACTTGGAATTTTCCAAGCTAAAGGCTATATTGAAAGCTTTAATGTTATTGAAGAGGATAAAAAGAAATTCATCAATGTAGTTTTAAAATATGATGAAAAAGGCAAAAGCGTAATTAATGAAGTTAAGCGTATTTCTAAACCTGGTCGTCGTGTTTATAAAGGCAAAGATGAGATCAAAAGATTTAAAAACGGTTATGGTACTATCGTAGTAAGCACTTCAAAAGGTGTTTTAGCTAACGACGAAGCTTATAAAGCAGGCGTTGGCGGCGAAGTTTTATGTACTATTTGGTAAGAGTTTCTACTTTTTATGGTATTCGGTATCCATTCTTATAAAGTAGTCATATCGTAGACAAGTAAAAAGGAAAAATGAATGTCTCGTATAGGTAAACAACCAGTTGCTATTCCAAGTGGAGTAGAAGTAAAATTAGAAGGCAACTTGCTAAAATTCAAAAAAGGAAATTTAGCAAAAGAGCTTGATACAAAAGCAAATGTTAATGTTGAGATTAAAGAAGCACAAATTCTTTTCTCTCCTAAAGGTGAAGATAGACAAAGTAGAGCTTATTGGGGAACTTATAGAGCTTTAGCTCAAAACATCATCATCGGTTTAACTGATGGTTTTAGCAAAACTTTAGAAATCAATGGTGTTGGTTATAAAGCTGCATTAAAAGGTAAAGTTCTTGAACTTGCTTTAGGTTTTTCTCATCCTATCAACTATGCTATTCCAGAAGGCATAGAAATTACCGTTGATAAAAACAATGTTATTATCAAAGGTAGTGATAAACAAGTGGTAGGTCAAGTTGCTGCTCAAATTCGTGAATTTAGACCACCTGAGCCTTACAAAGGAAAAGGTGTTAAATATTCAGATGAGCGTATTATCCGCAAAGCTGGTAAGACATCTAAGAAGTAAGGATAGAATATGAGAGCAAATGTATTAAAAAGAAAAATATCTTTAAGAATTAAAAGAAAAAAAAGAATTAGAGCAAAAATTTCAGGAACACAAGCTCTTCCAAGAGTTTCTGTTTTTAAATCAAACAGAACTTTATATATCCAAGCTATCGATGATGTTAAAGCAGTAACTTTAGCAGCAGTAGATGGAAGAAAAATTGGTGTTAAAGCAAATAAAGAAGGTGCTAAAAAAATAGCAGCTGAATTTGCAAAAGTTTTAAAAGCTAAAAACATAGAAGAAGCAGTGTTTGATAGAAATGGTTATTTATACCATGGTGTTATTGCAGCATTAGCTGAAGCACTAAGAGAAAACGGAATCAAACTATAACCCAAAAGGAAGATCGATGGAAAAATATAATAGAGAAGAATTTGAAGAAGTAATCGTCGATATCGGCAGGGTTACTAAGGTTGTTAAAGGTGGTAGAAGATTTAGATTTACTGCTTTAGTTATCGTTGGAAATAGAAAAGGTTTAGTTGGTGTGGGCTATGGAAAAGCTAAAGAAGTTCCAGATGCTATCAGAAAAGCAGTTGATGATGCTTTTAAAAACATTGTTGAAGTTAAAACAAAAGGTTCAACTATACCTCATGATGTAGAAGTAAAATACAACGCAAGTAGAATCTTACTTAAACCAGCAAGCGAAGGTACAGGGGTTATTGCAGGTGGTTCAACACGTCCTATCGTGGAACTTGCAGGTATTAAAGACATTTTAACTAAGTCTTTAGGTTCAAATAATTCAGCAAATGTTGTGCGTGCTACTATCAAAGCACTTACAATGCTTAAAGGATAATCAATGAATTTAACAAAAGCACCAGGTTCAACACATAAAACCAAAAGAATAGGCCGTGGTCAAGGTAGTGGTATGGGAAAAACTTCCACTAAAGGTGGAAAAGGCCAAACTGCTAGAAAAGGTTATAACGAAAAAAGAGGTTTTGAAGGGGGTCAACAACCACTTCAAAGACGCTTACCAAAAGTAGGTTTTACTTCTAAATTTGAAAAACCTTATGTGATTAATGTTGAAAAAATCACAGCAATCAAAGAGCTTAGCGAAATTACATTTGAAACAATCAATAGCATTCATAAGCTTTCAAAAAATGTAAATAAAGTTAAGCTTATTGGAGCAAGTGCTAAAGATCTTGCTAGTAAAATTAAAGACGAGAAGATCACTTTTAGCGGACAAAAATAATGAATAAAGCATTGACAAATAAAATTCTCATAACATTAGCTTTTTTATTTGCTTATAGAATATTAGCTTATGTTCCAGTTCCGGGGGTTAATGTCAGTGTTATCAAGGAATTTTTTGATTCTAATGCATCTAATGCATTAGGCTTGTTTAATATGTTTAGTGGGGGTGCTGCTGAAAGACTTAGCATCATCTCTCTAGGCATTATGCCTTATATTACTGCTTCGATTATTATGGAGCTTTTAGCGGCAACTTTTCCTAACATAGGAAAGATGAAAAAAGAACGCGATGGTATGCAAAAATATATGCAAATTATCCGTTATGCTACTATAGCTATCACTTTGATACAAAGTATAGGCGTTTCTATAGGCTTGCAAAGTCTTCATGGGAAAGCAGGTCAGTCAGCTATTATGATTGATATGAATACTTTTATTGCACTTTCTGCTATTTCTATGCTTGCAGGTACCATGCTTTTAATGTGGATAGGTGAGCAAATCACTCAACGCGGTATAGGAAATGGTATTTCTTTGATCATCTTTGGCGGTATTGTTTCTACAATTCCAGGTGCAATTAGTGGAACAGTAAATTTGGTAAATACAGGTGAGATGAATTTCTTGACTATCATTGCTATTTTAGTTGTAATTTTACTTACTATTTGGGCTATTATAGTAGTAGAGCTTGGAGAAAGAAGAATTCCTATTTCTTACTCAAGAAAAGTAATCATGCAAAATCAAAACAAACGCATTATGAATTACATACCTATTAAAATAAATTTAAGTGGAGTAATTCCTCCTATTTTTGCAAGTGCGATTTTGATGTTTCCAAGCACTATTTTGCAAACAAGTACAAATGAGTATGTGTTAAAAATTTATGACTTTTTAAATCCAAATGGATTTTTCTTTCATTTTTTAACATTCTTACTTGTTATTTTCTTTGCGTATTTTTATGCATCAATTGTATTTAATGCAAAAGATATAGCTGAAAATCTTAAAAGACAAGGCGGTTTCATACCAGGTATTAGACCAGGTGAAGGAACTGCAAATTATCTTAATGAAGTAGCATCAAGACTTACCTTGTCAGGTTCTATTTATTTAGGGCTTGTAGCTACATTACCATGGCTTATTGTGAAGTTGTTTGGTGTGCCTTTTTATTTTGGTGGAACTTCTGTTTTGATCGTAGTTCAAGTAGCGCTTGATACAATGAGAAAAATCGAAGCTCAAATTTATATGAATAAATACCAAACCTTAAGTGCAGTAGGCTTATAAGAAAGTAGATTTTCTACTTTCTTCTCTTTTTAAGGATTTTGATGAGACTAGGCGTTTTTGATAGCGGTGTAGGTGGGCTTAGTGTTTTAAAATCTTTACTTCAAGCAAAACTTTTTAAAGAATATATTTACTATGGAGATACCGCAAGGGTACCTTATGGGGTTAAAGATAAAAAAACTATCATTAAATTTTCCCTAGAAGCTTTAGAGTTTTTCAAAGAAAAAAAAGTCGATATGCTTATTATTGCGTGTAATACAGTTAGCGCGCATGCTTTAGAAATTCTAAAAGCAAATGCACCATTTCCAGTTCTTGGAGTTATAGAAGCAGGGGTTTTAGCGGTTAAAAACTCTTTAGAAGATAAAAACTCTAATATATTAGTCATTGCAACACAAGCTACCGTGGATTCTCACGCTTATAAGCAAGCTTTAATCAAAGAAGGTTTTTTAAAAGTGGAAGAAAAAGCAACTGGGCTTTTTGTACCTATGGTTGAAGAAGGGATTTTTCAAGGAGATTTTTTAAAAGCTGCTTTTGAGTATTATTTTAATAAGCTTAAATTTCATCCTAATGCTCTAATCTTAGCATGCACGCATTTTCCTTTAATCACCCATTCTTTGGAAGAGTATTTTGGCAAAAATACAAAACTTATTCATTCAGGCGAGGCTATAGCTTTGCAATTGCAACAAGAATTTAACTTAACATCAATCCAAGAAGAAGCTAACATTCAATTTTATGCTTCAAGCGATGTGGAAAAACTAAAAAAAATTGCAAATTTATGGCTTTAATTAATGAATATTTACTAAAGTATTTTTTATATTAATAATTTATTTTTATTTAAACATAGTTGCATTATAATTTTTATCATTTCTAATGAAAGGACTAACATGAAAAAAATGTTAATGTGCGCAGCTATGGCACTAAGTTTAGGAGCAGGAATTTTGGAAGCAAAACCAAAAGTTGCAATTTTAGCTACAGGTGGAACTATTGCAGGCTCGATTGATAGTTCGGTAGCTACAACAGGTTATACAGCCGGTGTTTTAGGGGTTGATGCTTTGATTAAAGCAGTGCCTCAAATTCAAGATTTAGCAGTAATTAGCGGGGATCAAATTGCAAATATTGATAGTAAAGATATGACAAATGAAATTTGGCTAAAACTTGCTAAAGAAGTTAATAGGCTTTTAAAATCTGATGTAGATGGAGTTGTGATTACTCATGGTACTGATACCATGGAAGAAACTGCATATTTCCTAAATTTAACCGTAAAAAGCGATAAACCTGTTGTTTTAGTTGGTGCAATGCGCCCATCAACTGCAATTAGTGCAGATGGTCCTAAAAATCTTTACAATGCTGTAGCGTTAGCAGCAGATCCACAAGCAAAAAATAAAGGTGTAATGGTGGCTATGAATGATAGAATTCAAAGCGCTAGAGGCGTTATGAAAACTCATAGTTTAAATGTAAATGCATTTAGTTCACCGGATATGGGTGATATGGGTTATATAGTAGATGGAAAAGCATTCTTCTACAATACTAATACAAAATTACACACTAAAAAATCTCCATTTGATGTTAGCAAGCTAAAAGAATTACCAAAAGTAGATATTCTTTATAGTTATGCAAATGATGGTAGCGGTGTTGCAGCAAAAGCTTTGTTTGAAAATGGAACTAAAGGTATAGTTGTAGCTGGAACAGGTGCTGGCAGTATTCATGATTATCAAAAAGATGTATTAAAAGAATTGCTTAAAAAAGGTCTTAATGTAGCGGTAAGTTCACGCGTAGTAGCTGGTAGAGTTGCAGTAAGTGATGCTGATGCAAAACTTGGTTTTATTGATACAGGTGATATGAGTCCTCAAAAAGCTAGAGTATTATTAATGCTTGCTTTAACTAAAACAAGTGATCCTAAGAAAATTCAAGAATATTTCTTAAAATACTAAAATCTTTTAGCGCCCAAATGCTACAATAACATTTGGGTGAGTTTTTCAATCAAAATCTTACTTAAATTAATCACAAGGATATTAAATGAGACAATATGAAAGCTATAAATGCCAAAAATGCGGCAATGAAGTAGAAGTGCAAAATGTAGGTGGTGGAAAGCTTAGTTGCTGTGGTCAAGAAATGGAGTGCATTACTAAAGATTTAACAGCCATAAATTTGATGAAAGCTTTCGCAGGTGAATCTATGGCAAGAAACAAATATGATTTATTTGCAGATATTGCTCAAGAAGAAGGTTGGCATGCTATTGCAAAGCATTTTAGAGAAGCTGCAGAAAATGAAAAATGGCATGCAAGAGCCGAGTTTAAAGCTTATCATGAATTAGTAGATGGTAAAGCTTTAGAAGAAACTGCTAAAAATTTAATCTGTGCAGCAGAGGGTGAAAATTACGAGCATACTACCATGTATCCAAATTTTGCACAAATTGCAGAAGATGAAGGCAAGAAAAACATAGCAAGATTATTTACTGCTATTGGTAAAGTAGAAATTGAGCATGAAAGAGAATATTTAGCACTTAAAAAAATGCTTGAAGAAGAAGATTTCTTTAATTCAGAGGTAGAAGAATTATGGGTTTGTGAAGTTTGTGGGCATATACACCGTGGTAAAAAAGCACCAAATGCCTGTCCTTTGTGTAAAGCTCCAAAAGAATACTTCAAACGAGAATTTTTAGGATAATTTTAAAAATCTTGATAAAAATGATAAAATATTTTATTTTTATCAAGGCCTAATATGCAAATTCTAACTCATCCTTTTGAACCTTTTTTTGATGAAAACTCAAAAGTTTTGATACTAGGTTCTTTTCCATCTATTAAATCAAGAGAAGAAAATTTTTATTATCAACATAGTAAAAATCGTTTTTGGCGTATTTTTGAAATATTATTTGAGTGTGAGTTAAAAACAGTGCAAGAGCAAAAGGCTTTTTTAAAAGCAAATCATATAGCACTTTGGGATGTTATAGCAAGTTGTAAGATAAAAAATTCAGATGATAAAACTATTTCTTATGCCAAAGCAAATGATATAAGTATTATTTTAGATAAGGCAAATATAGAAAAAATTTGTGTATTAGGTAAAGTTGCAAGTAAATATTTTGCTAAATTTTATCCTGAGCAAGAATTTTTTGAACTTCCTTCAAGCTCACCTGCCAATATAAATTATTCTTTAGAAAATTTAGTAGAAAAATATACTATTATAAAGGAAAAATAATGGCTTTAGTTGGAGTAGATGAGGCTGGGCGTGGAGCTTTAGCTGGAGATATGCACTTGGCAGCTTGCAAGCTTTTAAAAAATATTGATGGTTTAGCTGATTCTAAAAAATTAAGTGCAAAAAAAAGAGAAGAATTATATGAGCAAATTCTTTCTAATTCAAATTTTTTAATCCTTGCTTTTTCACCTTTGCAAATTGATATTTTAGGACTTAGTCAGTGTTTAAATTTGGGCTTAAAGATAATAAAAAAACATTTTAACCAAGATGAGATTTTATATGATGGAAATTTAAATTATGGTGTTTTGGGTATTAATACTATGATTAAAGCTGATATGAAAGTGCAAGAAGTTTCAGCCGCTAGTATATTAGCTAAGGTAAGTCGTGATCAAAAAATGTGTTATTTTTCTAAATTATATAATAATTATGATTTTGATAAACACAAAGGTTATGGTACAAAAGCTCATATAGAAAAGATTAAAGTATTTGGTTATTCACCTTTGCATCGCAAAAGCTTTATGTTAAAGTGTTTTGAGAAAAGCTTATTTGATTAGATTGTGTTTTGTAGTTTTAATAATGAAAAAATATAATTAAAAACTATTTTTTTAATAATAATCTATTAAAAATTATAATATTGGTCTAAAATACTCTATGTTTTAAGAAAAATTAATTTTTTTCTATTATAGTAATATAAAAAATATTTTAAGGGGTATTATGTCTTTACTTTTGAGTGAGCTAAAGATTGGAAATTTTTATGTAAAAAATCGCATCGTAATGCCTCCTATGGATATGTATGAAACACAAGTTTTAGATGGTAAGATTAATCAATTTCACTTGATACATTATGGAGCTAGAGCTTTGGGTGGTGTTGGGCTTATCATAGTTCAAGCTTGTGCGATTAATGAAAATGCAAAAATTGCTGATAATGATATAGGCCTTTGGGGAGATTTTCAAATTCGAGGACATAAGGAGCTTGTCGATCTTTGTCATCATTTTGGTGCTAAAGTTGCTATCCAACTAAATCATAGTGGTCGTAAAAATTCATGCAAACAAGCTATATCAAAAGCCCCAAGTAATATCGCTTTTAGTGAAAAATTTTCTAAACTTCATGTTTTAAGTAAAGATGAAATTTTACAAATAGAGCAAGAATTTATCCAAAGTGCTAAAAGAGCTAAAGAAGCAGGCTATGATGCGATAGAACTTCATAGTGCTCATGGGTATTTGCTTAGTTCATTTTTATCTCCTTTATCAAATCAAAGAGATGATGAATATGGTGGTAGTTTTGAAAATAGAGCGCGTCTTTTGTGTGATATCATTAAGCGTATAAAAAAAGAAGTTGATATTACTTTATTTGTAAGAATTTCAGCTACAGAGTGGCAAGAGGGTGGTTGGAATTTGGAAGATAGTAAAAAACTTGCCTTGATTTTAGAAAATTTAGGCGTTGATATGTTAGATATTTCAGCAGGTGGAAATATCAACAAACCTTCTTTAGTGCCAAATATAGCACCACTTTACCAAGCTCCTTATGCTAAGGCTTTAAAAGAAGTTGTTAAAATTCCTATATCTTGCGTGGGTCTTATAAATAGTGCTAGCGAAGGTGAGGCTTTGCTTTTGGGTGAGGTGTGTGATTTAGTTTGTTATGGTAGAAAATTATTAAGAAATCCAAATTTTGCAAATGAAGCCGCAGTTGCTTTAAATGAAAGGGAAAAAATCACGCCAAACTACTCAAGAGCATATTTGTAAAATAATACAAAAAGTTTTTAGGTAAAAGCTTTTTTTATTATTTTTTACAAGGAGAAAATGTGGATAATCTTAAGTGGAATTCTTTTGATACGCGTTGGATGCTTTCTCTTTTTGGGACTGCAGTTGGTGCGGGGATTTTATTTTTACCTATTAAAGCAGGTGTTGGTGGTTTTTGGCCAGTTGTTGTAATGGCTTTGATTATTTTTCCAATGGTGTATTTAAGCCATAGAGCCTTAAGTCGTTTTGTATGTCAAGCAAATGGTAATGATAAAGATATTACTCATGCGGCTGAAGAGTATTTTGGTAGAAAAGTAAGTATTTTTATTTCTGTGCTTTATTTCTTTGCAATTTTCCCAATTTGTTTAGCATATTGTGTAGGTATAACTAATACTTTTGAGAGTTTTATTTATAATCAATTCTTACCACTTTTAGATCCAAATGGTTCTTTCGCAAACGCAATTAGTGCTATGTATCAAACAAGTGTAAATGAGCAAGGAAAAACTATAGCTAATTTACTTCCTTTTTATAGAGCGCTTTTTGCTTTTGTTTTAGTAAGTATTTTTATGCTTATTATGCTTTTTAGTGAAGAATTAATTACCAAAGTATGTGAGTGGCTTGTATATCCTTTATGTGCTATTTTATTTTTATTTTCTTTATATCTTATCCCGCAATGGTCGTTTGAAAGTTTTAGTGCTATTCCTGGAACAAAAGAATTTATTACTATAGTATGGCTAACTTTACCGGTTTTAGTGTTTTCATTTAATCACTCACCAGCGATTTCTACTTTTTCTTTAAGTGTAAAAAGACAATATCCTGAAAATTCAGTACAAAAAGCAAATCAAGTGTTATTTAGAACTTCTGTAATGTTACTTGCTTTTGTAATGTTTTTTGTGGTATCTTGTGTGCTTTCTTTAACTCCTGCAGAACTTGCTGAAGCTAGAGCACAAAACATACCTGTACTTTCTTATTTTGCTAATAAACTTGATAATCCATTTATTTCTTATGGTGGTCCACTAATCGCATTTTTAGCAATTTCTAGTTCATTCTTTGGGCATTATTTTGGTGCTAGGGAAGGTGCTTATGGTATAGTTAGAAAATGTTGCAAATTAGCAGGTAATGATAATCCGGATTTGAAAAAAATCGCAGTTTATTCAACTTTGGTAATGTATATTGTTATGTTAATTACTGCTTATGTAAATCCAAGTATTTTAGGTTTTATTGAAAGTTTAGGTGGTCCAATCATTGCCGCAATCTTATTTTTAATGCCTATGATTGCAATTTACACTGTATCTAAAATGAAAAAATTCCAAAACAAAGCTTTAGATGCATTTGTGTTTATCACAGGTATTTTGACAATTATCACTGTAATTTATACTTTTTAAGGTGCTGATGAATGAGTAGTAATTTAAGTATATTTAAAGTTGGTGTTGGTCCTTCATCTTCTCATACTTTAGGACCAATGCTAGCAGGGAATATGTTTTGTGAAAAAATCAAAGATAAAATCACACAAATTACAAAAATTCAAATCAAACTTTATGGCTCTTTATCGCTTACTGGTAAAGGCCATTTAAGTGATAAAGCTATTATATGGGGGTTGAGTGGCTTAAGAGCAAAAGAATTAAATGTTGCTTTGCAAGATCGTGTGTTTAATAAAATTTTGCAAGATAAAATTTTGGTTTTAGATGCTCAAAAAGAATTAAATTTTGATTATGATAAAGATTTGATTTTTGAAAAAGACTTTTTACCTTTGCATGAAAATGGATTGAAAATAAGTGCTTATAATGAAAATGGAGAAATCATTGCTGAAGAAATTTATTATTCGGTAGGCGGTGGTTTTGTTATGAGTGAAGCTGAACTTCAAAAACACAAAGACGGAGCTTGTGAGCAAAAACATACCAAATTAGAACTTGATATTAATAACGCAAGCGATGCTTTAAAAATTTGCGAAGAAAATTCATGGGATCTAGCAAAACTCTCTTATGAATATGAGCTTCAATTTCACACTAAAGAAGAAATTAGAGTTTATTGTTTAGAAATTTGGGAAGTAATGCAAGAAGTTTATTATAATGGTATTCATCCAAGCTCAGATTTTCTTCCAGGGAATTTACATTTAAAACGCCGCGCCAAAGGACTTAATGAGCGTTTGGCTATGACAAGTGATCCTTTAGGAATTATTGATTTTATTTCTTTATATGCTATTGCTATTGCAGAGGAAAATGCAAGTGGAGCTAGAGTGGTAACTGCACCAACTAATGGTGCATGTGCTGTTGTGCCTGCTGTAATGCTTTATCTTAAAAATCATACTATTGGTTTTAACGATGAAAAAGCCATTAATTTTTTACTTACTGCTATGTTAATAGGCTCTTTTTATAAGAAAAATGCAAGTATAAGTGGTGCTGAAGCTGGCTGTCAAGCTGAAATTGGTAGTGCAAGTTCTATGGCAGCAGGAGCTATGGCTACTGTAATGGGTTTTGATGCAAAGATAGCTTGTAATGCTGCTGAAATTGCAATGGAGCATCATTTAGGTTTAACTTGTGATCCAGTAAGTGGTTTAGTGCAAATTCCTTGTATAGAAAGAAATGCCTTTGGAGCGATTAAAGCAATTTCAGCTGCTAGAATGGCAATGAGTAGAAAATCAACTCCAAAAGTAAGTCTTGATGAGGTTATAAAAACTATGTATGAAACCGGCAAAGACATGAATTCAAAATACAAAGAAACTTCTTTAGGTGGCCTAGCTACTAATCTTACAAGTGTATGTTAAAACCTTAAGTTTTAAAACTTAAGGTTTTTCCTTAAAGCTTTTAAAAGCGCATAAATGCTAAATTTTTAAAAATTTTAAGGAAAATATAAATGATAGAAATCAAAAAACTAGCAGAAATAGAAAAACTACGCAAGGCAAATGAACTTGTAGCTAGAACGCTTGACTATCTAGAGGGCATTATAGTTCCGGGTATGAGTTTAAAAGAAATTGACATTAAAGCAGAAGAATTTATACTTGATCATGGTGCAAAACCATCTTTTAAAGGCTTATATGGTTTTCCAGGCAGTATTTGTATCTCGCTTAATCAAGCTTGCATTCATGGTGTAGGGGATGAGCGTATTTTAAAAGAAGGCGATATTTTAGGGCTTGATGTGGGTACTTGCATAGATGGATATTATGGAGATGCAGCAAGGACTATACCTATAGGTCAAATTTCAGCTACTGATGAGGCTTTGATTGCTTGTGCTAAAGATGCTTTGTATTATGCTATAGATATTATCAAAGAAGGTATGCGTTTTAAAGAGCTTTCATATGAGCTTGGCGAGTTTATCACTAAAAGAGGATTTGTACCTTTGAAAGGTTATTGTGGTCATGGTATAGGTAAAAAGCCACACGGTGAGCCTGAAATTCCAAATTATTTAGAACCAGGTGCTAGTGCAAAAAGTGGACCTAAAATCAAAAATGGCATGGTATTTTGCATAGAGCCTATGGTATGTCAAAAAGATGGCACACCGGTACATTTAAAAGGTAATTGGGAAGCAGGAAGCAAAGATGGATTAAATGCTGCTCATTATGAGCATTGTGTTGCAATTATAAATGGCAAAGCAGATATTTTATCTAAGTAAGAAAGTTTAAACTTTCTTACTCAAATGTTTTTAGTTTTTCTGAAAGTTTAGAAGCATTTTCTAAAACATCTTGTGAAATTTGTGTTAGCTCGAGTGAATAGTTTTTAACACAATTTGCAAGTTCAGTCACTTTTTCTACATTTTGTTCTAACTCATTCATTTTAGCTTTTGACTCATCGCTTTTTTCTTCCATAATTTTAGTAGAATGGATACTTGTTTTTAATTTTTCTATAGAAGCACCGACTTCACCTTGTAAGATATTAGCTTTGTTAGAAGTATCACTCATGGATTGATGAATTCCATCCATCAAGCTTTTGTTGTCATTAATTTGTTGTACTATAGTTCTTACAGTAGTTTCTATAGCGACTAAAGATTTTGTAGTTTTATCAGCTAAGTTTCTAACTTCATCGGCAACAACAGCAAAGCCTCTACCATGTTCTCCTGCACGAGCTGCTTCAATAGCTGCATTTAAAGCTAGTAAGTTAGTTTGATCGGCTATATCTTTGATAGCTGCTGTAACTTCTACAATACTATCAGCACTTTGTACTAGTATATCCATAGCACTTAAAACACTTTGTTCTTTTTCTCCACTTAGTAATATAAGCTCTACTAACTCTTTAAGTGTTTTTTCAACTTCTCCCATAACTTCTTGCATATCATGCATATCTTTTATAGTATTTTTAGCTAGATTTTGAGTTAAGTCTATATGACTTTCTAAAACAGAACTTATTTCATGGACATTAGAAATTTGCTCATGCTGTAAAAGTGAACTTTGCTGTAAAATTTCAGCATTTTGGGAAAGTTTTTGTGAGCTTTTGTGGCTTGAATTTGCAGTTTGTATGGCTTCTAAAACTGAATTTTGCACTATCTGTATGAAAGAATTAATATAGTTAGCACTTGTAGCTAATTCACTTTTTTTATCAATGTCTAATCTTGCACTTAAATTCGCATGTTCTCCTGCTAGATTTGCACTTAGTTTTTCAAGTAAAGATATAGGTATGATTACTTTTTTTAATGTTAAAAGTATGAAAAAAATCAATACAACTAAGGTAAATAGGAAAATTCCTATAGCTGTATAAAGATTATATTTATTTTGTAGATTGATATTTTTAGCAATTAAATTTTGGTGTGCTAGAATTTGTTTTTGCAGTTCTTGATCAAGAAAACTTTGAGAATTGTCTTTTAATATTTTAATTTGACTTAATATCATCTTACAATGTGTATTAAAAAGCTCAAATAACTCTTGTGGTAATTGAGAATCTTTTGCGTTTAAATTTGTGACAAGATTTTGTAATCTATTTTGTGCTAAAGGTTCTAATATATCCATAGTTCCTATAATGCTTAAAATATTTCCTATATATTCTATTTGTTTAGCCTCTTGAGTAGTGAGTGCTAATTGATTTGTTTGTTTGATGATTTCTTGTTGAATTTCGTAAAGATAAAGCTTTGAATTTATAGCAATAGAATTGGCTGATTTAAAATGTTGTAGTTGTGTATTTTTTTTCTGAAAAATTGCTTCTAGCTTTTTAGTATCTATTTCATTAGCTTTTAAAATAGCTAAAGTATTTTCAAAATCTTTTACTAGTTTGACGCTGATGTCATAGTTTTGTAGATTTAGTTTATTTTTAAAAATTTCATCTATTTTAGTATCTAGAATTTCTAATTTTTGAAAAGAATCCATAATAAGTGAATTTCTTTTGGTGGTATTGTAAGTATTAAAAATAAATAAAGTCAAAGTTAAAAGCAATACCAAAACCACTATGGATAAAGTGATGAATTGTTTTAAAAAAGAGAAAGTTTTTTTATTTGAGTGGATCATGGTATTCTCCTGTTAAAGAATTTAAAAATGCAACTATATCATCAACTACATCTTGCTCTAAAAATTTACCAAGCTGATAATACGCCATAAATTGTACGCAAGCATCAAGTGTTGGCATAGAACCATCATGAAAATAAGGAGCAGTTTTGGCTATGTTTCTAAGACTTGGCACTTTTACTACAAATTGATCGTGAGGATCTTGAGTGATCTCATAGCGTCCTTTCCAATTTGTTCCATTATCATAAGGAACAAATACTCCCATTTTTTGATACATATTTCCACCTATATTTTGTCCTTGATGGCACGCTATACAACCATTTGATAAAAAGGCATTATAGCCTCTTTTTGCTTGTTCGCTTATAGCGTTTTTATCTCCCTTTAAGTAGCGGTCAAATGGGGAATTTGGCGTAAGTAAGGTTTTTTGAAATTCAGCTAAAGCATCTGCTATATTATCAAAGGTAACTTCTCCGTAAAGTCTTTTAAATTCTTTTTCATAAATTGCGTTAGTTTTTACTATTTGCACCACTTCATCTGCATCTTTTAACCCCATTTCTTTAGGGTTTAACAAAGGATGTTTGGCTTGTTCTTGTAAATCTTTTGCATTGCCTCTCCAAAATTGTGCTAGGCTAAAAACGGCATTAAAATTTGTAGGAGTATGGAATGGCTCATCTATTATGCCATTAATACCTGTTGAAAAAGTTTTATTATCTACTCCAAAATTTGCAATATCATGACAACTATTGCAAGATACTTTTTTATCTTTTGATAAACTTGTATCCATATAGAGTTTTTTTCCTAAAATAGCTTTTTCTTTATTATAAGGAATGCCTTCTGGTATAGGTGTAATCATTTCAAATGCTAAAAGTGGTAACAAAGAAAGTATTAAAACAATAAAAATTTTCATAATCATTTTCCTTTAATTTTATAAATTTTTAATTAATAATTTTTTTTAATTATAACATTAAAATCTTAACCTCTTATAAGTAAATATGGTAGTTATCAGTGTTATCAGGGATAAAAACAAAATATAAATAAAAATTCCATACACGAAAGGATTTTCAGGTTTTATAGCCAAAGAATGTAATGCAAATACAAGTTGAGGAGTGAAACCACCCGCTATTGCATAAGCTATATTATAAGAAAAAGAAATTCCACTAAAACGAATACTTGGCTTAAAAATTTTACACATTAAAATAGGTGCTAAAGCATTAATACCACCAAAAAAACACGCTATAAAATAAAAATATATACTCAAATGCAAAATTTGAGCATAGAAAAAATAAAAATAAAAAAAGCACGATAAACTAAATCCTATGGTAAAAATTAAAGCGGTAACTAAAAAACCAAATTTATCAACCCAAATTCCAGCAAGTAAAGTTCCACAAGATAAAATCACTATTGCAAACATTTGGATTAAAATCGCATCTGTTTTATCAAGAATCAAAACTTCTGATATAAAATTGGGCATAAGTAAAATAAGTATTATCACGCAGGCTGTGAGCATCCAAGTTAAAAGCATAGAAGCAATGATGTCTAAATAAATATTTTTTTCTTTAAAAAGTGTTTTTAAAGGAAATTTTTCTAAATCATTTTCTTGTCGCATTTTTTGAAAAACAGGTGTTTCTTCTAAAAATTTTCTAAGATATATAGAAATGATACCAAAAAATCCACCTATGGCAAATGGAATACGCCAAGCATATTCATAAATTGCTTCTTGATCAAAGTAATGATTAATCGCTAAGGCAACAATACAGCCTAAAAGAATTCCAAAAGCCATAGAAGCATTAATAGCGCTAATATAAAAACTATCTCTTCCATCGGGTGCATGTTCTTTTACAAATACCCAAGCACCAGGGAGTTCTCCGCCTATAGCTATACCTTGAGCTATTCTAACAAGTAGTAAAAAAATAGGAGCAAAATATCCTATAGTTTCAAAAGTAGGTATAAAAGCTAGAGAGAAAGTTGGAAGCACCATGAGTAATATACTAAGCATAAACATCTTTTTGCGACCCATTTTATCTCCAAAATGTGCCATAATTATACCACCGATTGGTCTAGCTAAATATCCTGCTGCGAAAGCCCCATAAGTGTTTAAAAGTTTCCAAAAATCACTTAAATCACTAGGAAAAAAATTTCTTGAAATATAATTAGCAAAAAATACAAAAATAACAAAATCATAAAATTCTAAAGCTCCACCCAAAGAAGATAAGGAAAGAGTTTTAAAATCACCTCTTTTTAAAGTTTTTGACATCTATAAATACTTTCTTTTTGTAGTAATTTTGTAATTATAGTAAAAATATTATAGTTTGTAAAAAAATATTAAAAATTTAAAAAGAAAAATTATGATAAAATAATAGCTTTGTATTTTATAGAAAGGAGAGAAATATTGGCAAAAGATGATATTATCGAAATCGATGGTAATGTAATCGAAGCTTTACCTAATGCGACTTTTAAAGTCGAATTAGATAATAAACATGTGATACTTTGTCATATTGCAGGTAAAATGCGTATGCATTATATTAGAATTATGCCTGGCGATAGAGTTAAAGTAGAGCTAACGCCTTATAGTCTTGATAAGGGTCGTATTACATTTAGATACAAATAAGTCTAAGTTGTTTAAAAGCAAAAGTAAAGTATAATTAGCACTTTTGCAGAAATTGCAATAAAACTGTATGAAGAAGTATTTTCAAAATCACCACTTATTTTGAAAATAGTTGGTTGCTCTAAAAACCTGGTGCAGTTGTAAAAAAGTGGAATTTACAATAACAGGAGTAAAGCATGAAAGTTAGACCATCTGTTAAAAAGATGTGTGACAAATGCAAAGTAGTTCGTCGTAAAGGCGTAGTTCGCATTATTTGCGAAAATCCAAAACACAAACAAAGACAAGGATAATTTATGGCTCGTATTGCAGGTGTAGATTTACCAAAGAAAAAAAGAATTGAATATGGTTTGACTTATATTTATGGTATAGGTTTGCATACTTCAAGAAAAATCTTAGATAAAACCGGAATTTCTTATGATAAAAGAGTTCATGAGTTAAGTGAGGACGAAGCAGCGGCTATCCGTAAAGAAATTCAAGAAAACTATATGGTTGAGGGTGATCTTAGAAAACAAGTTGCTATGGATATCAAAGCATTAATGGATCTAGGAAGCTTTAGAGGCTTAAGACATAGAAAAGGCTTACCGGTTCGTGGTCAAAAAACAAAAACAAATGCTAGAACTAGAAAAGGTAAGAGAAAAACCGTTGGTGCAAAATCATAAGGATAGAAAATGGCAAAAAGAAAAGTTGTTAAGAAAAAAATAGTTAAAAAAAATATAGCTAAAGGTATAGTTTATATCAGTGCAACATTTAATAATACTATGGTTACTGTAACTGATGAAATGGGAAATGCTATTGCATGGAGTAGTGCAGGTGGTTTAGGATTTAAAGGTTCTAAAAAATCAACTCCTTATGCGGCACAACAAGCAGTAGAAGATGCTTTAAATAAAGCAAAAGAACATGGTATTAAAGAAGTAGGCATTAAAGTACAAGGGCCAGGAAGTGGTCGTGAAACAGCAGTTAAAAGTGTAGGTGCTATGGAAGGTATCAAAGTAACTTTCTTAAAAGATATTACCCCATTAGCTCATAATGGTTGTAGACCACCAAAACGTCGTCGTGTCTAAGAATAAGATATAAGATTTAGGAGAATTATAATGGCAAGATATAGAGGACCAGTAGAAAAATTAGAAAGACGACTTGGCGTAAGCTTGGCAATGAAAGGCGAAAGAAGATTAGCAGGTAAAAGTGCTTTAGATAAACGCCCTTACGCACCAGGTCAGCATGGACAAAGAAAAGCTAAAATTAGTGAATATGGACTTCAATTAAGAGAAAAACAAAAAGCTAAATTTATGTATGGTGTTAGTGAAAAACAATTTAGAAGATTATTTAGTGAAGCTGCTAGAAAAGATGGCAATACCGGTGCGCTTTTAATCCAGCTTTTAGAACAAAGACTTGATAATGTTGTTTATAGAATGGGTTTTGCTACAACACGCCGTTTTGCTAGACAACTTGTAACTCATGGACACATTTTAGTAAATGGTAAAAGAGTAGATATTCCTAGTTATAGAGTAGAAGCAGGTCAAAAAGTTGAAGTGATTGAAAAAAGCAAAAACAATCCTCAAATTTCAAGAGCGATCGAACTTACTGCTCAAACTGGTATAGTTGCTTGGGTTGATGTAGAAAAAGATAAAAGATTTGGAATTTTTACAAGAAAACCTGAAAGAGAAGAAGTTATCATTCCAGTTGAGGAAAGATATATCGTTGAGTTGTACTCTAAATAATAAAGGTTTTTGATATGAGACATATTACAACTTCTGCTTATACACCAACAGAGTTTAGTATTGAAAATATCAGTGATACAGTAGCAAAAGTAAGTGCATGGCCTTTTGAAATCGGTTATGCTATTACTTTGGCGCATCCTTTGCGTCGTTTGCTTTATTCAAGCACAGTAGGTTTTGCTCCAACAGGAGTTAAAATCAAAGGCGTAGCACATGAATTTGATAGTATGCGTGGTATGCTTGAAGATGTAGCATTGTTTATTATCAATCTAAAAAAATTAAGATTTAAACTAAAAACAGATTCTGAAAAAGAAATCGTAACTTTTAGTTTTAAAGGACCAAAAGAAATTTGCGGAAAAGACTTAGACAATGAAGTTGTTGAAGTTGTGAATGCAGATAGCTACCTTGCAACGATTAATGAAGATGCAGATTTAGAATTTACTTTAATCATTGAAAAAGGTATAGGTTATGTGCCTTCTGAAGAAATTCAAAATTTCTTAGATCCTGAATTTATAGCACTTGATGCGTTCTTTACTCCGGTAAAACATGCGGTTTATGATATAGAAAAAGTGCTTTTTGAAGATAATCCAGATTATGAAAAAGTTGTTTTTACAATCACAACTGATGGTCAAATTTCACCAAGTGACGCTTTTAAAAATGCTTTAGAAGCAATGTATAAACAATTATCAGTGTTTGATAAAATCACTAATGCACAAAGCGTTGTAAGAAGTCAAACATCAAATAATGAAGTAGAACATGTAAAATTACTTCAAAATATAACTGAGTTAAATTTAAGTGCAAGAAGTTTTAACTGCTTAGAAAAAGCAAATGTAGTTTATATTGGTGAACTTGCCTTAATGAGTGTTAGCGAACTTGCAGATTTAAAAAATCTTGGTAAAAAATCTTTAGATGAGATTAAAAGTGTAATGGAATCTATAGGTTTCCCTATAGGAAATTCAAAACTCAGTGATAGTGCAAAAGAAACGCTAAAGAAAAAAATTACAGAATTAAAAGCACAAAATGAAGGATAATCAATGAGACATAGACATGGATATAGAAAGTTAGGTCGCACTTCTACTCATCGTGCAGCCTTATTAAAAAACCTTACCATTGCTATTATTAAAGCAGGTAAAATAGAAACAACATTACCTAAAGCAAAAGAATTAAGAGGTTATGTTGAAAGATTGATCACTCGTGCAAGAAAAGGTGATTTCAATGCTCACAGAGCAGTTTTTGCTAGCTTGCAAGATAAAGAAGCTACAAATAAGCTTGTAACAGAAATTGCACCTAAATTCGCAGATAGAAATGGTGGTTATACAAGAATTATCAAAACAAGAATTCGTCGTGGTGATGCTGCAGAAATGGCTTTCATCGAATTCGTAGCTTAATTTTTAGCCTTTTAAAGGCTAAAAACTTCTTATTTTTATTTATTTACTTACTATTTTTTGTATTTTTATCCATTTTTTGCTACTATTAATCTTTTTAACTACAAAAAAGGAAAAAAATGCAAGAAAATTCAAGATTACGCATAGCTATACAAAAATCAGGTCGTTTAAGTAAAGATTCTATTGCCTTGCTTGAGTCTATAGGCGTAAAACTTCGCATACACGATCAAAGTTTAATTGCTTTTTCTACAAATTTACCTATTGATTTACTTAGAGTAAGAGATGATGATATACCAGGGTTAATTTTTGATGGAGTAGTAGATCTTGGCATAGTTGGAGAAAATGTTTTAGAAGAAAATGAGTTAGAAAGAAAATCAAAAAACGAAAATGCAGATTTTATAATGCTTAAAAAACTTGATTTTGGTGGGTGCCGCTTGTCTTTAGCATTACCAGAAAATAGTGAGTATAAAGGTATAGAAAGTTTTAAAAATTTACGCATAGCAACTTCTTATCCACAGCTTTTAAAGCGTTTTATGGAAGAAAATAATATCCCCTATAAAACTTGTATGTTAACAGGCTCAGTTGAAGTAGCACCAAGTGCAAATTTAGCTGATGGAATTTGTGATTTAGTTTCAAGTGGAGCTACTTTAAAAGCAAACGGACTTAAAGAAGTTATGGTAATTTATAAGTCAAAAGCTTGCATTATCCAAAGAAAAGAAAGTTTAGCTTCACACAAACAAGAATTAATCGATAAATTACTCATTAGAATTCATGGAGTTATGCAAGCAAGAGAGTCAAAATACATCATGTTGCATGCTCCTATTGAAAAGCTAGAAAAAATCACAGCCTTGTTACCAGGTGTTGAAAAACCTACGATTTTACCTTTAGAAAATGATAAAGCTAGAGTGGCATTACATATGGTAAGTCAAGAAAATTTATTTTGGGAAACTATGGAAGCTTTGAAAAAAGAAGGTGCAAGTGCGATTTTAGTTTTACCTATTGAAAAAATGCTCTCTTAAAGGATAAAAATGCAAATACTTGATTTTGAAAAATTAAACCAAAACGAACAAGAATTAGCACTCAAGCGTCCTGCTATGAGTGCTAATGCGCAGGTTAAAACCATAGTAGAACAAATCATTGAAGATGTCAAAACAAATGGCGATGAAGCTTTAAAACAAATGGCTATAAAATTTGATAAAGTAGAGTTAAATTCCATCAAACTAAGCGATGAAGAGCTTAGTAATTTAGCAGAGCAAATTGATGATGAGTTAAAACAAGCTATTAAAATAGCTTATGAAAATATCTATAAATTCCACAAAGCTCAAGAAAGTCAAACCATAGAGGTTCAAACCTTTGAAGGGGTAACTTGCAAGGTGCTAACAAGAGCCATTGAAAAAGTAGGGCTTTATATACCAGGAGGCTTAGCACCACTTTTTTCAACCGCACTTATGCTAGCTATCCCTGCTAAAATTGCAAAATGTAAATTCATAGCCTTAGCTTCCCCAGCGCCATTACATCCTGCCATTGCTTTTGTGGCAAAACTTTGCGAAGTTGATGCAGTGTATCAAATAGGTGGAGCAGGAGCTATAGCAGCGCTTGCTTATGGAACGCAAAGTGTGCAAAAAGTAGATAAAATTTTTGGTCCAGGAAATGCCTTTGTAACTGAAGCCAAAAAGCAAGTTAATAATCATGGAGTAGCTATTGATATGCAAGCAGGCCCTTCTGAAGTGCTAGTTTTAGCAGATGAGTTTGCTAATGCTAAATTTATAGCTTCAGATTTACTCTCGCAAGCTGAACATGGAGCAGATTCTCAAGCAATTTTAGTTTGCACAAGTGAAAAATTAGCCAAAGAAGTAGATAGTGAAGTTGCTTTACAGCTTGAAAAACTCTCGCGTAAAGAAATTGCTTCAAAATCTTTAGCACACTCTAAAATCATTCTTGCAAAAGATATAAAGCATGCCATAAGTATTTCAAATGACTATGCACCCGAGCATTTGATCATTCATACACAAAATCCATCTAGCTTGCTTGATGATATTATGCATGCAGGTTCGGTATTTTTAGGTGAGTATTCTCCAGAATCCATGGGAGATTATGCAAGTGGGACAAATCATGTATTGCCAACTTATGGTTTTACTAAATCTTATTCTTCATTAGGACTTGCTGATTTTATGAAAAGAATGAGTGTGCAAGAACTTAGTAAAGAAGGCTTTAAAAAGCTTGGTCCTGTGGTGGAAATTTTAGCAGCAGCTGAAGGGCTTGATGGGCATAAAAATGCCGTGAGTTTAAGATTAGAAAGTCTAAAATGAGTGCAAAAATTTTATTTATCGATAGAGATGGCACGCTCATTGATGAGCCAAAAGATGATTTTCAAATCGATTCTTTGGAAAAACTTGAGTTTGAAAAAGGTGCTATCAATGCGCTTTTAAAGTTAAAAAATTTTGGTTTTAAATTTGTTATGGTAAGTAATCAAGATGGTCTAGGCACAAATTCTTTTCCTAGGGAAAATTTTGACAAGGCTCATGAAAAAATGCTAAGTGTTTTTCAAAGTTGTGGCATAGAATTTGAAGATATTTTTATATGCCCACATTTTGAGCATGAAAATTGCGCCTGCAGGAAGCCAAAAACTGCCATGCTTGAAAACTACATCAAAAACAAACTTTATGACAAAAATAAAAGTTTTGTTATAGGCGATAGAGATAGCGATATGCTTTTGGCGCAAAATCTTGGAATTCAAGGTTTAAAATATGACAAAAACGACTTTAATTGGGAGCAAATCGCTGATTTTATTTTGCAAAATTACCGCAGTGCCTGTATAGAGCGTAATACCAAAGAAACCCAAATTCAAGTTAAAATGGCTTTTAATGAAAAAGCAAAAGCTAATATAAAAACAAATATCGCATTTTTTGATCATATGTTAGAGCAAATTGCTACGCATGCAAATATATCTTTAGAGATAAAATGCAAAGGAGATTTAGAAGTTGATGAACATCATAGCGTAGAAGATGTCGCACTTGCTTTGGGCGAGGCTATTAAAAATGCACTAGATCAAAAAATAGGTATTGCAAGATATGGCTTTGTTTTACCTATGGATGAGTGCTTGGCAAGTTGCGCGATTGACTTTTGTAATAGACCGCATTTAGTTTATAAGGCTAAATTTAAAAAAGAAAAGCTTGGAGAATTAAGCACAGAAATGATAGAGCATTTTTTCTACTCACTAAGCTATGCTATGGGTGCGAGTTTGCATTTAAAAGTTAAAGGCAAAAACGATCATCACAAAGCCGAAGGGCTTTTTAAAGCTTTTGCGAGAGCTTTAAAAATGGCTATAAAAATAGAAAATGAAAACCTAGCAAGCTCTAAAGGAGTGATATGAAACTAGCGATTATAGATACAGGTTGTGCGAATTTAGCTTCACTTGCTTTTGCACTCGAGCGTTTAGGACAAAAAAGTATTATCACGCATGATTTAAAAGAACTCTCACAAGCAGATAAGCTCTTACTTCCTGGGGTTGGCACAGCAGCTAAAGCAATGGCTAATCTACAAGCACTCAATTTAGAAAATTTTATCCAAACTACCACAAAACCACTTTTAGGCATTTGTCTTGGTATGCAAATTTTGGGTAAATTTTCAGAAGAATTACACCAAAAAACACTTGGTATTATGCCTTTTGAAACACAAAAATTCCAAGAAAAAGCAAATTTTACTTTCCCACATATGGGGTGGAATCAAGTCTTTAGCTCACATGAGCTTTTTAAAGGCTTAGATGGAGCTTATTTTTATTTTGTGCATAGTTATTGTGTGAGTTTAAATGAATACACCATCGCAGAGTGTGAGTATTCTACCAAATTTAGTGCAAGTTTAAATAAAGACAATTTTTATGGTGTGCAGTTTCACCCTGAAAGAAGCGGCGAAGCAGGCGAAGTATTATTAAAAAATTTCATAAATATGTAGGTAAAAATGCAAACTCAAATCATTCCGGCATTAGACTTAATAGATGGTAAAGTAGTAAGGCTTTATAAAGGAGATTATGCTAAAAAGCAAGAATACAGCTTTGATCCTTTGGCTAAATTTCAAGAGTATGAGGCTCAAGGTGTTGCTTGGCTTCATTTGGTGGATTTAAGTGGTGCAAAAGATCCTAGCAAAAGACAACTAAAACTCATAGAAAACCTAGCTTCTAAGATTAGAGTAAATCTTCAAGTAGGTGGAGGAATTCGCACTAAAGATGAGGTTAAAGCTTTGTTTGATAGTGGTGTTAAACGCGTGGTTATAGGCTCTTTAGCGGTTAAAAATAAGCCCCTTACACAAGAGCTTTTAAATGAATTTGGCGTAGAAAGTATAGTCTTAGCGCTTGATAGTATTTGCGTTAAAGATGAGTTTTTTGTGGCTGTTGATGCATGGAGTAAAACAAGCGATGAGAGTTTGTTTGGGCTTTTAAATTTTTATAAAGATGTAAAACATATCTTATGCACAGATATTTCTAAAGATGGCACGATGAGTGGAGCAAACATCACTTTATACAAAGCTTTGCATGAGAAATTTCCACATTTGCAAACCCAAGCAAGTGGAGGTGTGGCGAGCTTAGAAGATTTTAAAAAGCTAAATGGCATAGTAAGTGGTATCATCGTAGGTAAAGCCTTGCTTGATAAAGAATTTAGCATAAAGGAGGCTCAAGAATGCTTACAAAACGCATAATCGCATGTTTAGATGTAAAAGATGGTAGAGTAGTTAAAGGGGTGCAGTTTAAAAATCATGAAGATATGGGAGATGTTATAGAACTTGCTAAATTTTACTCACAAAATGGCATTGATGAGCTTGTATTTTATGATATTACAGCTTCAGCCAAGAATGAGCGTATCAATAGAGCTTGGGTAAGCAAAGTAGCACAAAATATCTCTATACCATTTTGCGTCGCAGGGGGTATAAAAAGCGAAGATGACGCAAAAGAACTTTTAGCAAATGGTGCTGATAAAATTTCTATTAATTCCCCTGCTTTAAATGATCCTGATTTAATCTCACGCCTTGCAAAAAGCTTTGGAGTTCAATGCGTAGTCGTAGGTATAGACACTTTTAAAGATGAAAACAACGAGCTTTTAGTCTATAAATACACTGGAGATGAGAGCAAATCTCATCATAGTGGTAAAAAAACACTAGAGTGGGTAAAGCAAGTATGCGAGCTAGGAGCTGGCGAAATCGTGCTAAATATGATGAATCAAGATGGCATGAGAAAGGGTTATGATCTAGAACAACTTACCAAGGTTAGACAAATTTGTCCTGTGCCTTTAGTGGCAAGCGGTGGCGCAGGGGCTAAAGAGCATTTTTTGGACGCTTTTAAACTTGGTGTTGATGGAGCTTTAGCAGCTTCAGTGTTTCATAAAAAACTTATAGATATTAAAGAATTAAAATTATTTTTAAAAGATCAAGGCATACAAATTCGTATTTAAAAGGAAAAACTATGGGTATAAATGAAGAAGAATTTATAAAAAGCATTAACTGGCAAAAGGTTGATAACCTTGTTCCTGTGATCATTCAAGATTATCATTCTTGTGAAGTTTTAATGCAAGGTTTTATGAATGAACAAGCTCTAAGAGAGAGTTTTAAGCACCAAAAGGTTGTATTTTACTCACGCACTAAAGAGCGTTTGTGGATGAAAGGTGAGCAAAGTGGGAATTTCTTGCATATCATAGATATGGGACTTGATTGTGATAGAGATTGTATTTTAATCCTTGTAAAAGCTCAAGGCGCTACTTGTCATACAGGCGATACTTCTTGTTTTGAAACGCTTTCTAAAAAAGCTGATTTTGTATTTTTATCGCGTCTTGAAAGACTTATTAACTCACGTAAAAGTACTTGCGCAAGCTCTTCTTACACGGCTGAACTTTTTTCAAAAGGCACTAAACGCATAGCACAAAAAGTAGGTGAAGAAGGCGTTGAAACCGCTTTGGCTGCTACTATTAAAGATAAAGATGAGTTGATAAATGAAGCAGCTGATTTACTTTATCATTTAGAAGTGTTATTAGCTGATGCGGATTTGAGTTTAAATGATGTGATTGCTAAATTAAAAGAAAGAAATAAAAGTTAAGCGTGATTTCTCACGCTTAATTAAGCAATATTTTTGAAAAGATTCACTGACTATATCGAGTAATTTTAAAAAAACTTTACACATTAAAATCTAATTTTTGATTTATTTTCTACTTTTTAATTTCATTTTATTTACATTTTTGGAACACTTATTGCTTTGTCTTGGCTAAGCAATAGTAGATTGTGAAGTAATCACAAAGCAATATTTTTTAAAGGATTTAATTATGATGAGATCTCTTTGGGCTGGGGTTTCAGGACTCCAAGCACACCAATACGCAATGGATGTAGAAGGTAATAACATAGCCAATGTTAATACATTTGGTTTTAAATATTCTCGTGCGGATTTCTCAACGCTTATGAGTCAAACTTCTAAGATAGCTACAGCTCCAGATGGCAACCTAGGTGGTAAAAACCCTATGCAAGTTGGACTTGGTGCAGGTGTAAATTCTACTACTAGAATTCACTCTCAAGGTAATATCCAAACTACAGACAAAAACACCGATATGGCTATCAATGGTGATGGATTTTTCATCGTTTCAAATGATGGTGGCACTACGCAGTTTTTTACCCGTGCAGGGGACTTTAAAACAGACGCAGTAGGAAATTTCGTAGATAATAACGGCTACACCGTTCAAGGTTGGAATTATAATCAAGAAACAGGTCAAATTGACTCTTCAACTTCAGTGCAAGATATAGTTATCCCACCTGGTATGAGTATGCCTGCTAGAGCAAGTACTTCAGTAAGCCTTACAGCAAATTTAGATAGTGGTAATACTTTAGGTATGAATGCTTCTGCTAAGCGTCCTATCTATGCTCTTGATTCTACTCATGGTATGAGAAATGATACAGGAACAGTAATAGATGAAAATGATACTGGCCATACTGAGTTTTATACTACTTCTAAAAGTGGAGCCCAAGTAACTGAAAAAGGTGTAGATATGGGCGTGGTGTTTAACGCTCAAGGTGAGGGTTTAAACCTAAGAAGTGGACAAGGTATGTGGGTAAGTTTTGCAGATGCTAAACATACATCAAATGTTAAAATGCATGCTAATTTACCAGAAGATCCATCTAAATGGACAGCAAATACTCAATATACTTATTGGGGTTTTAAGCAACCGGATGGAAGTGTGCAAAATGCAGTTTTAGATATTACTATTAATGGAACTCGTATTCATGCTGAAGGTGTAGGACAAGAAACTTTTATCAATGCCATCAATGCTAAGACAGCTGAAACTGGTGTAGTAGCTTCAGTGGTAGATGGTAAAATCACTTTTACTAATGATAATAGCACAGGAACTACCGCTAAATCTAAAAATTTAGATATTACCATTCATGATACAACTACAGCTGGTGGCCAAGTTAGAGTTCCTCAGGTCCCAGAACAAGGACAAAATGTAACCGAAGCAAATTTAAGGCTCGATGGAGTAGCTCGCAGCGCGTGGTTAGGAACAACTGGAGCAGCTAATAATCAAGCTAAAACTACGGTTCAAGTTATAACAGCACATGAGTATATATATAGTTCTAATAATGTGGATATAGGAGCCAATCCTAATCCTGGGGCAAATACAGCTGAGCAAGCAAATATGCCTAGTGCAAATGGACAAAGAACCTTCCATACCACTGAAGATTTAAGAGAGCTTTTACAAAGAGATGCAAGATGGGGTGTGGATTATGATGGTGATGGATCTTTGGAAAATTGGGCTAATGGTGGTGGAAATGCTATAGGTCAAGATGCAAACCCTTTGGTGGAGGTGGTAGTAGAAAGCGATGGTAGATTTAAAATAACTAATCCAAAAGGTCCCGCTGCAAAAGATATGACTTTTAAAGTTACAGGTTTTTCAGATGAAACCAATAAAATCGCTACCAATGATAAATTTACAGCGATGTTTAGTGCTTTAGATGGAAATTTCAACGCAGGTAATAATGAAAAATATTCTCAAGATATGTACTTATCAGCTCATACTGCTAGTATAGAAATCTTTGACTCATTAGGAACTAGACATGAGCTAACCGTGCAATTTACCAAACAAACTAAAACAGCAGATGGTGGGGCTGAATGGTCTATCATCATCTCAGTGCCTGAACCTGCAGAGATTAATTTTAGTGGTGATGGAGCTCCGGGAAATATAGTAGTAGGAAATTTAAGATTTGGTAATGATGGCTCACTTCAAAGCTATACACCAAATGTATTAAATTTCACCGGAAATAACGGCTCAAAACCTGATCAAGTTATAAAACTTGACTTTGGAACAACAGGTGGTTTTGATGGTTTAACAAGTTATGATAAAGACTCATCTACTACTAAACAAGAAACAGATGGTTACACAGGGGGTAACTTAAAGCCAGATGCATTAAGAACTGATGAGAATGGCTATATCTATGGAGAATTTACAAATGGTAAAACTCTAGCGCTAGCTAAGGTTGCTCTAGCTACTTTCCCAAATAATATGGGTCTTGAAGAAATGGGTAATAACCTTTATAAAGCGACAGCAAACTCAGGAACAGCTACCATAGGTCATGCAGGCGAAGGCGGTAGAGGGGGCTTAAAAGGCTCAGCTATAGAAATGTCGAATGTGGATTTAAGCCGTGCATTAACAGAGCTTATCGTAATCCAAAGGGGTTATCAAGCAAACTCAAAAACGATTACCACAAGTGATCAGCTTTTAAATACTTTGCTTCAATTAAAACAATAATCTTAACCCAAGGTTTTAAAAACCTTGGGATCAAGCTTTACAAGGTTATCGAGGTAGCCTTGTAATACTTGATAGCCTTGAAGCCTTCAATCTATTGCTAACTCACTTCTTTCTTGCCTTAAGGAGTGAGTAGCATGATTTGCATATCGACAAGTTAAAATAAAAATTTATAAACTTGGATTTTTAAAATTTATCATTAATGGTTCTAGCCATTTGGTAGTTTCAAATACTTCTAGCTTGTTGTTTTTAAATTCTAAGAGTTTTTTATAATTTTGAGTATTGTCAAAAATAGTAATGTGGTTACAGAATTTAGCAACGGTGTTAAAATTTTGTAAAGACTCGTAGTATCTTTTTTCTATAAGCTCTTCTTTTATATCATGCCCGCCTTTAGCTACGCGAATTTTAACTCTTTGTTTTGCCGTGTTTGGAGAGTCTAGTCCGATGTAGTAAAGATTTATAGTGTAAGAATTTTTTTGTAGCTTTTTGAATAAAGATAAAATGCTAGTGCCACAAAGTGTGGTTTCTTGGTTAAAATCATAAGCTTTTTTAATATAGTTTTCACGCATTTTAATGGCTATCCTTGAAGCTCTAAATTGATCTTCTTGATTTTTCCAATCACCAAAGCTACTTACGATTTCATCGATGTTGATTCTAAGTCCAAAGTCTTTGTTTTTTTCAAGTTCATTATAATATAAGGTAGTTTTTCCACATCCATTAACACCTGCAAAAATAGTAGCTATTTTTTTCATTAATAAAGCCTTTATTTTATTGATTGATGAGAAATTTTAACATAAATTGTTTATAAGTGTTTTGAAAATAAATATAAAGTTTTTTGAAAAAGGTTCGATATAGTCAGTGAATCTTTTCAAAAATATTGCTTAATTAAGCGTGAGAAATCACGCTTAACTTCTTTTTGATTTTATTTAACTTTCTTTTATTAATCAAACTTAGATAAGAAATCAAAGATAAAAATGTGCAAGTTCCTAAAATAAGTGATAAAAATATAGGTGTATTAGCATTTAAAAGACTTACTAAAAATGCCATTACTCCCGCTATAGCAAATTGTGCTGCACCTAAGAGTGCTGAAGCACTGCCTGCATTTTGTTTTGATCTTGCCATGGCTAAGGTTGTGGTATTTGGCAGGATAAAACCCAAACTTGCTATGATAAAACACAAAGGAATTTCAAAAGCCCAAAAACCTAGCTCAAAAGTTGCACCCAAAATGAGTAAAAAAGTTAAAAAAGTAATCACCATAAGCGCTCTAGGGAGTATATAATAAGGAGAAAATCTAAGGACTAATCTTGCATTGATATTTGCACATATAACAAAGCTTAGAGCATGAGCTCCAAAAAGGGCTGCGTATTGTTGCTCGCTTAATTCAAAAACGCGTGTAAAAACAAAAGATGAGCCGGTTAAATAAGCAAAAAAACCTGCAAATATTAAATTTCCACAAAGCAAATATACTACAAAACGGCGATCTTTTAAAACTTTTTTGTAACTTTTTGTAACCTCTTTGTGATTGAATTTTTTTCCTTTGGTGTTGTGATTACTTTCTTTTAGAACAAAAATAACAAGTAAAAATAAAATAAAGCCTAAGATAAACAATGTCAAAAATATACTACGCCAAGAAAAAAATTCAAGTAAAATTCCACCAAAAGTAGGAGAAAGCATAGGCGCTAAAGAAGTAAAGACCATCATCAAAGCATAAACTCCTGCTGCTTCTTTAAGCTCAAAAACATCATTTACTATAGCTCTTGCTACGACTACACCCACGCAACCTCCTAAAGCTTCAAAAAAACGCAAAGCTATAAAAGCATGAATGGAATCAACTAAAACACAAGCAATACTTGAAGAAATAAAAATAAAAAGTCCTATATATAAAGGTTTTTTTCTGCCATATACATCACTTAATGGTCCATATAAAAGCTGACCTAAAGAAAAGGCGATGAAAAAACTTGCAAGAGAAAGTTGAGTGTAAAAAGAATTTGTTTGAAAGCTTTTTTCTACTTCATTTAAAGCAGGTAAATACATATCAGTTGAAAGTGGTGCTATAGCAGATAAAAAGCCTAGTATGATAATGAGTTTGAGTTTTTCAAAACCTTTTATTTGGGTGTGTTTTTGCATAAAATTTCCTAAAGTCTTTTTACCATTGTATAGCAAAAAGTCTAAAATAAACAATAATTTACATTTTTTAAAGGCAAATAAGATAAAATTAAACTAAAAATAATCAAGGAAAAATTATGAATATGCCTTTTAGTGATGAGGAATTAATCGAACCTGTAAAAGCCAGTCTAGCTAAAACTATGCATATTTTAGAAAATGATGGCGGAGGGCTTGATTTTTTGGGTGTGAAAAATGGTGTAGTTTATGTGAAGCTAACCGGAGCTTGTCATGGCTGCCCAGCTAGTGGGACGACTTTGAAATATGGCTTGGAAAAACAACTTAAAATCGATATACATCCAGATATTACTATAGTAAATTTAGCAGGTGGGGAAAGCGAATTTGCAAAATTATAAAAAAATAGCCATAGAATGTTTTTACAAAAAAGATTTTAAAAATGCTAAGATGTATTTTTCTCTTGCTTATGAAAAGCGTAAAAATAAGAGACTTTTAACTTTTATTAATATTTGTGATTTGGCTTTAAAAAGCCCTGAAGAAGCTTTTGTTTTTTTTGAATTTTTTATGCAAAATTATAAAAATACTAAAGTAGATAAAGACTTAGAAAAACTCATTAATCTTAGCCAAAGTGTGCAGTTTGAAGAAGATAGCGAAGATTTTGAGGGCTTGAGTTATCAAGATTTTTTACTTAGCGAAGCAAAAGTTGGGTTTAAACAAGCCTTAGAAAATGTTATAATATCTAATAAACTTATTATTAACGATAAAGAAGATTTTGTGGATTTTTTAGAAAAGCTTTTAGAACATGGTTATAAAGATATGCTCGTAGCTTATATGGAAGATGTTTCAGCGCATTTTTATTCTAATTATAGATTTATTAAGCTTAGTGAGAAAATCAAGGAATTAAATTATGATAGTAAAGATTGAAAATACTTTCATTTGTGATAATTCTAATGAATGTGAAAAAGATTGTTTTTTCTTAAAAACTACTCAAAATGAAAAATTTCTTCATCAAGCTTTAGAAAAACAAGCAAAAGTTATTGGCATTGGCGAATGCAAGAAGCTTTTAAATATAGATGAAAATATTAAAATCATAGGCATTACAGGCACAAATGGCAAGACAACTACTGCAGGGGCTATTTACTCTATCTTGCTTGATTTAGGTTATAAATGTGCTTTAATGGGAACTAGGGGTAGTTTTATAAATGATAAAAATATCACTCCAAAAGGCTTAACTACTGCTCCTATTTTACAAACCTTAGAGCTTTTATCTTTAGCAAGTAAGGAAAAATGTGAATTTTTGATTATGGAAGTAAGCTCGCATGCTTTGGTGCAAAATCGCATTGAAGGGCTTGAGTTTAAGGCTAAAATTTTTACTAACATCACTCAAGATCATTTAGATTTTCATGGAAACTTTCAAAACTACCAAGCGGCAAAAGAAAGTTTTTTTACCGATGAGTGTATGAAATTTATCAACAAAGATGCAAAAGCTATAAATTTTAATGTCAAAGGTGCTTTTACTTATGGAGTGGAAAATCCAAGTTATTATCACATTAAAGCTTATGCTTTAAAAAATGGCATTGAAGCTGTGGTAAATTTTGGTAAAGAAACTTTTATGATTGATTCTTCTTTGGTGGGGCTTTTTAATCTTTATAATCTTTTGGCTGCAAGCGCTTGTGTAAATGAACTTGTTAAGCCAAATTTAAAAGAGCTTGAAAAGGCCATTAGTAATTTTGGTGGCATTGAGGGTAGAATGCAAGTGGTTGCAAAAGATGTGATTGTAGATTTTGCCCATACGCCCGATGGCATAGAAAAAGTTTTAGATGCTTTAAAATATCGTGATTTGATTGTAG
Organism: Campylobacter sp. RKI_CA19_01122; assembly: GCF_025771325.1. NCBI lineage: Bacteria > Pseudomonadati > Campylobacterota > Epsilonproteobacteria > Campylobacterales > Campylobacteraceae > Campylobacter > Campylobacter sp. RKI_CA19_01122. The sequence continues at coordinate 133,099 of NZ_JAKMPZ010000002.1, forward strand.
TTTTTGGAGCAGGGGGAGATAGAGATAAAACTAAGCGTCCGTTAATGGCTAAAGTTGCCAAACACTATGCTAAAAAACTCATCATCACAAGTGATAATCCGCGTTCAGAAGAGCCAATGGATATAATTAATGATATTTTAAATGGTATAGAAAAAGATGAGAGTATTTTTATAGAATGTGATAGAAAAGAAGCGATCAAAAAAGCATTAGAGTTTAAAACAAAAGATGATTTTGTAGTGATTTTGGGTAAGGGCGATGAGACTTATCAAGAAATCAAGGGTGTAAAATATCCTTTTAATGATAAAGAAGTAGTATTAGAGATATTAAAAGAAGGAAAATAAATGTTTGAAAATATGGATTTTTCTAAAATGGGCGAGCTTTTAACTAAGGCTCAAGAAAAAGCAAATGAATTAGAGCAAGAAGCTTTAAAAAAAGAATTTAGTGCAAAAAGCGGTGGTGGTTTAGTAAAAGTTAGTGCTAACGGAAAAGGTGAAATCATCGATATAAACATTGATGATTCTTTGTTAGAAGATAAAGAGTCTATGCAAATTTTATTAATAGCAGCGATTAATGATGTGATGAAAATGGTAGAACAAAATAAAAAATCAATGGCTAGTAATTTATTTAGCGGAATGGGAATGCTATGAGAATTTTACTTTGTATTTTGGGTGTAGTTTGCACACTTTTTGCTGTGCCAAGACCGACTTTTAATGATTTTTTGGGTTGTTATGAAAAAAATAAAGCTAGTATGTTGATTTATGAGGGCTTACCTGCCTTTGCTTTAAATGAAAATACTTTAGCAGTAGTTAAAACTAAAAACGCGAAATTAAACAGCTATACTAAATATGATCCCTTTTTAAATTTGTATTTAGTAAAAACAGATTTTAGTTTAATTCCTGCACCTATGGGAAATGAAGAAGATTTAACACGCAATAGTTGGGTGGGAATTTTAGATAGCAATAAAAGCTATATAGGACATTTGAAGTATTTTGGGCAAAGTTTGACAGAGCGTGATCAACTTGACTTTGCTTCTAAAATCGGAGAACTTAACTCGCCGTGTTGTAAAATGCTTGGTATAAGTTTAGAAGATGGCAAACTTATAGGTAATCGTTATTTAAAACACTTTGCAAAATATCCTGATGCTTATTGGGGTGATATAGGTGTGGATTTTGATATGCGTGATGGCAAAATTTATGTTAAAAATGTGCGTAAAAATGGACAATTTTTACTTAATGATGAGCTTGTGAGTGTTGATGGACAAGCTTATGATGATTTAAGAAAACTAAATGAAAAAATTTTATTTGCTGATCGCGGTGCAACTTTATACTTTAATGTATTAAGAGATAATAAAGATGTTAATATCTCCACTATGGTTTTTGATAAAGACTTGGGTGCATTTGCTAAGCCTAAAAAAGTGGTTCAAGCTAAGCCAAGTTCTTTTTATAGCAATCTAGGATTGCGCGTAGATATGAAAATGAATATTACAGAAGTTACTCCAAATTCTAAAGCGCAAATGGCTGGATTTTTAAAAGGGGATAAAATTTTAAGAATTAATAATCAAAAAATCAACAATTTTAATGAACTTCAAGCTGTTTTAGCTCAAGCTAATACTTTTGATATTCTAGTCTCAAGACAAGCAAGCAATATCCCTTCAGCGAAAAATAATGACTTTGAGCATTTTAATAAAGGATACTTTGACTTTTTTATAAGGCTAAATAAGTGATTTTAGAAAAATTCAAACAGCATTTAGAGCAAAATTTTCCTAAAACTCAAAGCTTTCATCCATTTTTTAATGAAGCTTTAAAATGGATGTTAGAAGCTGGTGGGAAGCATTTTAGAGCCCAACTGCTTTTGGGTATAGTTAATGCTAAAAATCCTGCTTTGTTTGAAAAGGCTTTAAATGCAGCTTTGGCTTTGGAATTTATCCACACTTACTCTTTAATACATGATGATTTACCCGCTATGGATGATGCTTCTTTGCGTAGAGGAAAGCAAACTTTACACAAAAAATATGATGAAACTACGGCTATTTTAGTGGGCGATGCTTTAAATACTCAAGCTTTTTTACTTCTTTCTAAGCTTAATTTAAAAGAAAATGTTAGATTAAAACTCATAGAAACTTTAGCATTTAATGCAGGGCTTGGCGGTATGATTATCGGGCAAGCTATTGATTGTTATTTTGAAGATATGCCTTTAAATTTAGAGCAAGTTGAGTTTTTGCACATTCATAAAACTGCAAGATTGATTGCAGCGGCTTTAAAAATGGGTTGTGAAATTTGTGAGTTAGATGAAAAAGAATGCGAGCAAATTTATGAAATAGGACTTTTGATAGGATTAGTTTTTCAAATTAAAGATGACATTATCGATGCGACTTTAGATACTCAAGAAGCAGGAAAGCCAACTCATAATGATTTGCATAAAAATTCTTTTGTTAAACTTTTAGGTTTAGAAGGTGCTAAAAAGGCAAAAGATGATAAAATTGCTTTATGTGAAGAAAAAATGAAAAATTTAGACTCTAAGCTTGCTAATGAGCTTCAAATTTTGATTGATAAATATTTAAAAGGTTAAACAATGTTACAAAAACAAGCCAACACTATAAGATTTTTATGTGCGGATATGGTGCAAAAAGCAAATTCAGGCCACCCAGGTGCTCCAATGGGTTTAGCAGATATTATAAGTGTTTTAAGTGCTCATTTAGTGCATAATCCAAAAGATCCTACATGGTTAAACCGCGATAGATTAGTCTTTTCAGGTGGTCATGCTAGTGCTTTGCTTTATAGCTTTTTACATTTGAGCGGTTATGATGTAAGTTTAGAAGATTTAAAAAATTTCCGTCAATTACACTCTAAAACCCCAGGTCATCCTGAAATTTTCACTCCAGGTGTTGAAATCGCCACAGGACCTTTAGGACAAGGCATTGCAAATGCGGTTGGTTTTGCTATGGCAGCTAAAAAAGCAAGTTTGCTTTTGGGTGAGGATATTATCAATCATAAAGTATATTGTTTATGCGGTGATGGAGATTTACAAGAAGGAATTTCTTATGAGGCTTGTTCTTTGGCAGGTGTGCATAACCTTGATAATTTAATCATCATTTATGATAGCAATAATATTTCAATTGAAGGTGATGTGGCTATTGCTTTTAATGAAAATGTAAAAGAGCGTTTTAGAGCGCAAAATTTTGAAGTACTTGAGATAGATGGGCATGATTTTGAGCAAATTGATTTAGCATTAAAAACTGCTAAAGAAAGCAAAAAGCCTTGTTTAATTATCGCTCATACTACCATAGCTAAAGGAGCTTTAGATCTTGAGGGAAGTCATCATTCTCACGGAGCACCTTTGGGTGAAGAGCTTATAAAAAAGGCAAAAGAGGCTTTAGGTTTTGATCCACAAAAAACTTTTGAAATCCCAGAAGAAGTTAAAATTCGCTTTAGTGGGGCAATAGAACTTGGGGATTTAGCACAAGCTAAATGGAATCAAAAAGTGCAAAATTTAAATGCAGAGAAGCAAGCATTGCTAAAAGAGCTTTTAGAGCCTGATTTTTCAAAAATACAATTTCCTGATTTTAAAGGACAAGATTTAGCTACTAGAGATAGCAATGGTATGATTTTAAATGCTATTGCTAAAGCCTTACCGGGATTTTTAGGTGGTAGTGCAGATTTAGGTCCATCAAATAAAACTGAACTCAAAGATATGGGCGATTTTCCAAATGGAAAAAATATCCACTATGGTATAAGAGAGCATGCAATGGCTGCTATATCAAATGCTTTTGCAAGATATGGTTTGTTTTTGCCTTATTGTGCTACTTTTTTTATATTTAGTGAGTATTTAAAACCTGCTGCAAGAATAGCAGCTTTGATGAGGGCTAAACACTTTTTCATCTTTACTCACGATAGTATAGGTGTAGGCGAAGATGGCCCAACACACCAACCTATAGAGCAGCTTAGCACTTTTAGAGCTATGCCAAATTCATTGACATTTAGAGTAGCTGATGGGGTTGAAAATGTAAAAGCATGGCAGATTGCACTTAAAACTAATATGCCAAGTGTTTTTGTTTTATCGCGTCAAAAGTTAAGTGCTTTAAGCGAGCCTGTTTTTGGAGATGTTGAAAATGGGGCTTATTTATTAGAAGAAAACGCAAATGCGCAATTTACACTTTTAGCAAGTGGTAGTGAAGTGTCATTATGTGTAAAAACAGCTAAGATTTTAAAAGAAAAAGGTGTGATTGCTAATGTGGTTTCTATGCCTTGTTATGAGTTATTCATCGCTCAAGAAAAATCTTATAAAGAAAGAATTTTACAAGGTAAGGTTATAGGCGTGGAAGCTGCAAATTCAAACGAGCTTTATAGAATTTGTGATGAGCTTTATGGTATAGAAAGTTTTGGTGAGAGTGGTAAAGATAAAGATGTATTTGAGCATTTTGGATTTAGTGAGGAGAAATTAAGCTCATATATTTTAAGTCTATGTAATGAAAAATAAAATAATCAAAGATGTTAAAAATCAAGAATGCATTTTTAGCGTCTTTGGTATATGGGATAAAACAAGCGTAGGAAAATTGGAAAAATTAGATTTTCCTACTCAAAAAAATATTATTTTTGATTTTGCAAATTTAGATTTTATAGATACTGCTGGGATTAGGTATTTTCTAGCTTTAGAAAATGAATTTAAGCAAAAAGGTTTTGAGCTTAGTAGGATAAATCTTAAAAGCGAGCATGCTAAGCTTTTTGAACTTTGTCAAAAACACTACAAAAGCTTTTGTGATTCTTATGAAGATAAAAAAACAATCAAAGATTTTTTTGAAAATTTAGGAAAGAAAGTTGCAAATTCTTTTACAATTTTAGTGCAGTTTTTAAATTTCATAGGACTTATTATTTATACTTGTTTTAAAACACTTTTAAACCCTAAAAAACTTCGCTTTAAGGCATTTTTATATCATGTAGAAAATAGCGCTATTAATGCTTTACCTATTATTATGCTAACTTCATTGCTTGTGGGTGTGGTGCTTGCTTATCAAGCTGCGTATCAACTTGCACAATTTGGAGCTAATATTTATATTGTTGATTTAATGGGAATTTCTGCCACTAGAGAGCTTGCACCATTAATTAGTGCTATTGTTATTGCAGGCAGGAGTGCAAGTTCTTATACAGCTCAAATTGGAGTAATGAAACTTACTGATGAAATTGATGCGATGAAAACTATGGGTTTTAAAGAAAGTGAATTTATCATTTTACCTAGAGTTTTAGCTTTAGCACTTGCTATGCCTTTGGTAGTAATAGTAGCTGATATTTTAAGTATTATAGGTGGAATTGTAGTTGCTTGGTTTAGTTTAGAAATTAGTGCGAGTGAGTTTATGAGTCGTTTTAAAGAAGCAGTGGAGCTAAAACATATTATCATAGGACTTATAAAAGCACCTATTTTTGGATTTTTGATTGCTTCTATTGCTTGTTTTAGAGGATTTTTTGTACAAAAAACTACCGAAAGCATAGGTGTTTATACGACAAAAAGTGTGGTAAATGCTATTTTTTGGGTGATAGCTTTTGATGCGATTTTCTCTGTATTTTTGACAAAGGCTGGATTTTGATTATAAAGGCTAAAAATATCAGCACTTATTTTGGAAGTAAATGTGTGCATGAAGATATTAGTTTTGAAGTGCAAGATAATGAAATTTTTGGCATTTTAGGTGGTAGTGGTAGTGGTAAATCTGTGCTTTTAAGACAAATGTTAATGCTTGAGCATTTTGATAAGGGAGAGTATGAAATTCTAGGCAAGAAATTAAAAAATATAAGCGATGAAGATGCTTTGTTTTTGCAAAAACAATGGGGTGTTGTTTTTCAATATGGAGCATTATTTAGCTTTTTTAATATACTTGAAAACATTAGCATACCTTTGGTTGAATACACAAAACTTAGCAAAAACGACATTAAAGAAATAGCTATGATGAAGCTTAAGATGGTAGGGCTTGATGAGAGCGTGGCAAAGCTTTATCCTAGTGAATTAAGTGGGGGTATGAAAAAAAGAGTGGCCATAGCTAGAGCTTTGGCACTTGATTCTAAATTACTTTTTTTAGATGAGCCAACTTCAGGGCTTGATCCTTATAGCTCAAGAGAATTTGATGAGTTACTTTTGAGTTTAAAACAAAGCTTTAAATTATGTGTAGTCTTAATTACTCATGATAAAGAGAGTATGAAAAATGTTTTAAACCGCTTTTTGATTATAGAAGAAAAAAAAGTTGGTTTTTTGGGAAATGTCGAGGCTTTGCAAGAGCAAAATCCAAGACTTTATGAGAGGTTTATGCAATAATGGAAAACAAAGCAAATTATATTTTGATTGGAATTTTTGTTTGTGTGTTATTTTTTATCAGTTTGTTTTTTATAGTGTGGTATGGAAATTTAAAAGATGAAAAATCATTCAAATATTATGAAATTTATATGGAAGAATCAGTTGCAGGACTTAGTGTAAAAGCTCCAGTTAAATTTTTAGGAGTAGATGTTGGAAGTGTTGAAAACATCAGTATAGATAGCTCAAGTAAGCAACTAAGAGTAAAAATTTTAGTTAAGCTTGATTCTAGTTTGGTTGTTAAAACAGATACTTATGCAAGTTTGCAAATTCAAGGCATAACAGGATTTAAATTTATTCAGCTTGCAGGAGGTAGTGAGGAAGCTAGTGTTTTGAGAGCAGGTGATGATGTTTATCCTATTATAAAATCAAAAGAAAGTTTTTTTGCAAGCATAGATAAGCAAACTTCAAATTTATTAGAACTAATCACAAGTTCAAAAATAAAATTAGAAAAACTCTTAAGTGATAAAAATTTAAAAAACATAGAGCAAATTTTGCAAAATTCATCAGAATTTTCTGCACATTTAAATGCTAATGTACCAGCATTCTTAGCAAATTTAAATAAAACAAGTTCTAAACTTGGCAAAAGTGCAGGTGAATTTTCAAATTTTTTAAACAATGCTAATGGCCAACTTAATGAGCTTAATAAAAGTAGAATGCTCTTAAATGAAAATTTGGATATTTTAAGAGTTTTGTTTTTAGATTTTACGCAATTACTAAATATTTTAAAGCAAAATCCTTCAGATATAATTTATAAAGATAAGGCTACTCAATATGCTCCAGGAGAATAAAATGAGATATTTATATATTAGTTTAATAGCTATTTTTTTTAGTGCTTGCTCTTTGATTAATCCAAGTCAAACTTTACCTGCAAATAAATATTTTAGTATTAATTTAGAAAAGCTAGAGCAAAGTCAAAATAAAAAAAATGCAACTATTATAGTTTCCTTACCTAAAGGCTTAGCTTATACTAATGAAATTTTTTATAAAAAAGATTATACTATCAATACCTATGCCTATCATTTTTGGAAAGAAAATCCTACTTTAATGATAAAATCTTTTTTGGAATTTCATTTGCAAGATTTAGGGGTATTTAAAGCAGTTTTAAATCAAGATAGTCTAGCTAGTGCTGATTATGTTTTAGAAAGTAAAGTGGATATTTTAGAGCAAGATTTTAGTGATGAGATGCATTCTAAAATAAAGTTTGGTATTAATTTAAATTTAGTGCAAATAAACACTAAAAAACTTATAGCGAGTAAGTACTTTTACTATGAAAAAGAATTAAATGATAATAATCCTCAAATTTTAATCCAAAACTATGATGAGGTTTTTTTGCTTTTTGCTAAAGATTTTAGAGTTTGGATAGATCAAAATTTGGAATAAAAAATGCTTTTCTTATTATAGCAATAACAAGGAAGGTGTATTATGAGAGATGAATTAGAAATCTTACAAAAACATTTAGGACAAGTAGGTTCAAGTATAGATGGTGCGAATTTAAAACATCAAACACAAAAATTTAGTGAAGATATTACTGATGCTAATGACTTTATAGGTGCTTTGCAAATTTTAGATTCTTCATTGAAAAAAATTTCAAAACTTCTAGAAGATAAAAACTATGAAGATGTGCAAGATAAAGTTTTAATTGCTAGTGAAAGTTTGAAAATAGTAGATAATTGCTCATTTTTAGGTAATGCTTTATTTGATAATAATTATAATGTAAATGTTGGTTCAAAGGCATTTGCTTTTGAAATTTATAATCCTTTAAAAATTTTAGAAACTAGTGATTATGAAGGTATGAAAGCTTATATAGTCGATAAAAGAGAAGAAATAGCTTCTATGCTTAGTGAGCTTGCAGTGGCTATTGCTACTTATAGTCCTAGTCAAAGTTTTGGCGGATCAAGCCATGATTTTATGGGTGATTTTGATTTTACTAAGCTTTTTAAATAACACTAAAGGCTAAAAAGCCTTTAGATTTTTATTTTATAACACCACATGCCATTCTAGCACCGCCACCGCCAAGTGCTGCAGGATGATCGCTGTGATTGTCTCCTCCAAAATGTATCATTAGAGCATGATTTTTAAGCTCATCAAGAGTTTTGATTTTTGGTGCTAATACAGGGTTAGTTGCTTTACCATCTTTTTCTACATAAAGTGGTGGTAAATCCCCTTTGTGACCTTTATCATCCCATGGGCTTGAGTGAGCATCTGTTTTTTCAGGATCCCAGTGTCCACCTGCTTTCATACCTAAACCTTTATCAGTTGCTCCACAATCAGCATTTGCATGAACATGAAAGCCATGAATTCCACTTTCTAAACCTTTAAGATTTGGATAAAATGCTACCCCATAAGGAGTTTGTACTGCTACAACTTCGCCTGCATCTTTATTAGCTTTTTTATCAAGAATTTCCATTTTGATAACTAAATGATCTTTTTGTGCTTTTGGATTAAAATTTTCTAAATTTGCTCCAAATAAAAAGCTTGATGCTAGTAAAGAACCTAGAATGATTTTTTTCATTTTTTCTCCTTTTTTTAATTGAAATTAATTATATTGTAACATAAATTCTTAATAAAAAATATTTTTTATTGTATTATATACATAATCAAAAAACTTATAAAAAGGTATATATGTTAATTTTTCCAAAAGATCTTGAAAAAATCAGTCAAAATGTTTTGAAAAATACTTTTTTTTCTTTATGTTGGTATCAAAAAGATTTTTCAAATGATAAAAATCAAGAAGTTGTATTTAAAGATTATGCTTTAGTATTTATTTTAAAAGGTTCTAAAAGTATTTATACTATGGATAATCAGTTTAATGTAAAAAAAGATGAGCTTGTGTTTTTTACAAAAAATTCTTTTTCCATTAGAGATTATTTAAATGATGAAAATATATATGAATCTATTATTTTGTGTTTTAAGGAAAGTATTTTAATAGAACTTATTTTTAAATATCAAGAATTAATTTGTAAATTAGATTCTCCAAAATATGCTAAAAGTTTATTTAGTTTAAAAACTAATCTGATAACTAAAGGTATTTTCGAGTCTTTCTTACCTTGTATAAATGAATTTAATGAGAAAAATGAATATCTGCTTAGATTAAAATTTGAAGAATTATTTTTGTCTTTATTATATAGTGAAGATAATGCAGAGTTTTTAGCTTTTTTAAAAGCCATTTTAAGTGGTTTTAAATTAGAGCTTTATAAGATGTTTGCATATTGTCAAAATGACTTTGAAAGTGTAGCTTCTATGGCCAAATTTAGTAAAATGGATATAGCAAGTTTTAGTCGTAATTTTAAACAAAGTTTTGGTATTACTCCTAAAGAATGGCTTGATAATAAGCGTTTTGAAAGAGCTAAATTTTTACTTGAATTTTCTACGAAAAATATCACTCAAATTTGTTATGAACTTGGATTTAATTCTCCTGCTTGGTTTATAGCAAGATATAAAAAAAGATATGGCATTACCCCAAAACAAGAACAAAAGTCAAAAAACTTATATTTTTTATCTTAAAAATGATAGATTTTATTTTGGTTTTTTATTAGAATTTGTTAATAAAATTTAAGAAAGGTAACAATTATGAAAAAAAGTATTTTAACTTTGGCCTTATTTGCATTTTGCAGCGCAAATGCTTTAGAGGTTCAAGAATTTAAAGGTTTTGCACATCCTGAAAGTGTATATGTAGATAAAAATGCAGTTTATGTATCTAATGTAGGAAAAGAGCTAACTCCATTAAATAAAGACAATGATGGTTTTATTTCAAAATTAGATAAAGATGGAAAAATTTTGGAATTAGAATTTATAAAAGGCCTTAATGCTCCAAAAGGTATGTCTGAAATAGGTGATGTTTTATATGTGGTTGATATTGATATTTTATATGGTTTTGATATAAAAAATAAAAAAGAAATTTTCAAACTTCCTATAAAAAATGCGGTATTTTTAAATGATATTGCTGTGTTAAATAATGACACATTATTAGTTAGTGACACAGGTACAGGATACATTCACAAAGTATTTTTAAAGGATAAAAAATATGAAAACTTTATCCATTTAGATTCAAAATATGGTGGCCCAAATGGATTGTTGATAGATAAAAATACTTTATTTGTAGCAGGTTATGATCCAAGTGATAAAGCGGGTGGGAAAATCATTAGTATTGATTTAAATTCAAAGAAAATTCAAGAATTAAGCAAAAAAATAGAACAATTTGATGGCATTGTGTATGATAAAAATAAAAATCTTTTAGTGTCAAGTTGGGGTAAAAATCTTCAAGGATATATTTATACTCTAAAAGATAATAAAGAAATAAAACTTGATTTGGCTTCTATAAAAGGTCCTGCAGATATGTTTTTTGATGGTGAGTATTTATGGGTGCCAAAAATGGCAGAAAATGCTTTAATTAAAGTAAAAATATAAAAACTTTTAAGCCTTTGGGCTTAAAAGTCAAATAATTCCCCAAGCCAACTTTCTTTTTTCTTGTATTTATAGCCGTTATTATGATGGTAGTTTGCTTGTTGGTTATAATTTTGTTGTTGAGGTTGTTGTGTACTTTGAGAAGAATTTCTTTCTATGATTTTATCAAGCTCACCACGATCAAGCCAAACACCACGGCATTTTGGACAATAATCAATTTCAACTCCATTTCTTTCGCTCATCAATAAGTCAGTATTTACACAAACTGGACAAGTCATTGTATTCCTTTTTTGAAAATTTTTGAAAGTATATAAGTTTTAAGTAAATTAAGGGTTTAAATTCCAATCAATAAGACTTTTACCAAGTTTTGATAAAATTTCATTACTTTTTGAAAAATGCTTGCAACCTAAAAAAGCATTTCTTGCTAAAGGCGAAGGATGTGCTGCTTCTAGGATAAAGTGTTTTTGAGGGTTGATTAAATTTTTTTTATTTTTAGCATAATTTCCCCAAAGTAAAAATATCAATCCTTCTTTTTCATTGCTAAGTTTTGATATAACCGCATCGGTAAATTTTTGCCAACCAAAATGTGCATGTGAAGCAGGTTTATTTGCTTCTACACTTAAAATAGAATTTAAAAGTAAAATTCCTTGTTTAGCCCATTTACTTAAATCACCATGTTTTGCTATAGGGATGTTTAAATCATCTTGCAATTCTTTATAGATATTAAGTAAAGATGGGGGAATTTTAACACCCATTGGCACGCTAAAGCTCAAACCCATGGCTTGATGAGGGTTGTGGTAAGGATCTTGTCCTAAAAGTATGATTTTTAAATCTTGTAAAGGGGTTAGATTAAAAGCATTAAAGATTAAATTCGCGGGTGGATATATAGTTTTTCTTTCATTTAAAGCATTGATATAATGAGTTTTTATTTCTAAAAAATAAGGCTTTAAAAACTCTTCTTTTAAAAATTCCTTCCAAGCGTTATCTATTTTAATTTTTTCTAAGCAAATTTCCATTTTTATCCCTACCAAGAAAGTATAAATTCACTTCCTTTATCTTTTTTACTCAAAACTTTTATGTTGATATTGTTTTTATCGGCTATTTGTTTGACTAAATTTAAGCCTATGCCAAAACCACCTTGGTCTTGATTAAAGCGTTTGTAGCGTGTAAAAATTTGAGTAATTTCTTTAGCACTCATACCTTGACCTTCATCTTTAATACTAAGTGTTTTTTCTTTTAAACAAATAAAGATTTTTTTATTAGTATTGGTGTATTTTATGGCATTGCTTAAAAGATTGTCAAGTAAAATTTGCATTTCTTCTTTATTTGCATAGAAATTTTGCTCTAAAAGCTCTTTTTCAATGATGAGATTTTTTTGAGAGATTAAAGTGTCAAAATATTCTAATCTTTGTTCTAAAAGCTCTTTTAAATTTATATCTTCTTTTGTATTTTCTTTTTGTAAGAAAAAATTTAAGGCTATGAGGTTTTGATAGATATGATTTAAATTTTTACTTGCTAGTTTGATATGATTTAGTTTTTTAGTGTTATTTGGATTTAAATTTGTATCATCAAATTTTTTAATACTAGCTAAAATCACGCTCAAAGGTGTGTTAATTTCATGCGTGGTATCTTTAATAAAATCATTGAGTGTTTTAAATTGTTCTTTGATATTTTTAAAAACAAGCAAGATGAGTATATAAGCAATTATAGCAAGTAGTAAAATACATATAAGTGTATAAAAAATAGTTTTTAATTTTAGTTTCCAAAGTTCATTAGCATAATCGTTAATATCTAAATTATTGTAATTATCTTTGCGGTATTGTTCTTTTTTAAAGCCAAGATCTTCCGTTTCTATAATGATATGGATATTTTTATGTCTCAAAAAATGAGAATGGTGTTTTGGCTTTCTTAAATTACTCGTATCTATATAAGTATTAAGATTTCTAATCCTTGAAAAATCTATGAATAATCTTTTGTTTTCGTTGTAAATAAAGTTGTTTTCTTTAAGCTGTGTTAATATTTTTAAAGCATCAAAAGTTAAATTACTAAAAATGATTTGATTGTTTGCAACAATAGCAAATTGAGTATTTATTTTTTTAGAAATATAAGAAAAATCATCTTTGTTTAATAAATTTTTATCGTGTCTTGCTTCGATGATATTTTGTAAAATATAATTATAGTGAGTGTATGAGTGTGTGATTTGATTTAGTCGTATATAATTTGCTTCTTTTTGATAAAAAGTAATAAAAAAAATCGTTAAAAATACGCCACTTGTGATGATATAAAGGGCTAGGATTTTAAAAATGGTATTATTAAAGTTTTCACTTTTCATTTTCTAGCCTAATGGCATAGCCTATATTTCTTTGATTGATGATAAGGTCTTTACCAAGAATTTTTCTTAAATTCTTGATATACACTCTAAGGCTCATGATCACAGGCTCTTCATCTAAACTCCAAATTTCGTCAAAAATAGTTTCTATATTTACAAAATGAGGGCGTTTTTTTAAAAGTAAAGCTAGGAGTTCTTTTTCTTTATTAGTTAGGTTGATAATTTCTTCATTTTGATAAAGGGTTTTATTGATAGGATCAAAAGAAATATTTTTTGAAGAGCTAAGTAAGATTAAGTCTTCCTTTTGATGACTAAAATTTCTTTTAATGATATTTTTTACACGGATAATTAACTCATCAACATCAAAAGGCTTTTTAATATAATCATCACAACCTGATAAAAATCCTTGTTTTACATCATCAAGCATGGATAAAGAAGTTAAAAATATAGCAGGAGTGTTTTTAGCACTTTCTCTTAATTCCTTTAATACTTCAAAACCATTGCCTTTTGGAACTTTAACATCAAAAATCCAAAGATCAAAATTTTCTTCATAAGCTTTTTCTAGTGCCTCTTGTGCATCATATACACAAGAGACTTTAAAACCTTCATCGCTTAAGGCTTCATTGATGATTTCATTTAAGCTTAAATCATCTTCTAAGAGTAGAATTTTTGCTGCCATTTTATCTCATTGAGCAATTTCCATGATTTGCACCATGCCCTTGATGATTCATTTTATGGGCTTTGTGTTCATTTTTATTATAATGATGTAAATTTAAATCTCGTATTTCTTTGCCACTCATTTCATCGGTTAGTTTTTGCATATCTTCTTGAACGATAGCCTTTCTTTGACTTCTTTCTTGAGGAGAAAGTTTAGAGATGTTTTCGCGTAAGTTACTTTTAAATTGTTGATGAAAAACTTTTGCGTCTTTGTATTTCATCTCATTCATTCTCTTTTTCATTTCTATAATTAAGTCAGCTTGATCTTGTGCTTTTACGCTTTTTGCAAGATTTAAAATTTCATCATTGCTTTTTTTGGAAAAATCAGCACTAAATGCCAAAGAGGCTGCTAAAGAACCCATAATAAATAAACCTATAATTTTTTTCATTTTTTCTCCTTTAAATTAATGATGAGAAATTATAAAAACCCAAGATAAAGCCAAAATAAAATTTATTGACAAACAAAAAGCACATTAGCTTTTAAGCTTTGCTTTTCATTTTTAATAACAGGAAGCACTACACTATCTGCACTAGCTGCTAAACTTGGAGAATTGTATTTGATATTACAACTATCAAAATGAACATTTTTTACTATGCAAGTTTTTGTTAAAGTTTTAGAATAATATTGAGCTTTTTCAAAAGCTTTTTTAAGCGCAAGATCGTATAAATCTTCTTTGTTTGCTTCTAAGGTTGCTTCGTCAAATCCTGCTTGCAAGGCTTTAGTATTAAAAGAAATTAAAGTATTAGTATTGCTGATATTTTCTATATCTTTTATAAGATTTTCATAGTCTTTATTTTTATTTTGTGGGATTTGACAAGTGAAATTAGAATACAATCTATACCCATTAAGTGTTTTTACTCCTTGATAATAATTATAACTTGGCTCTAAAGTATAACTTCCACCTTTACAATAGTCTTCTTTGGCAATACGATCTGAAATTTCTTTGAAAGTTTTAGCAATATGATTTTTTTCATCACTAGAGATGATAGTTTTTTTACTAAGTTCTTCGCTCGCGCTAAAATTTAAAACAGCATTAAAAACATTTGGCATGATTTCATTTGATACTTCTATATTTCTTGAAAATTCTACATTTTGTTTATTATGATTTTTTAAACCTAAAAATTCAGTATTAAAAACTACTCCTAGTACAAACAATACTAAACAAAGTAATCCTAATCCTAAACCTTTTAAAAAACTTTTCATTTTTACTCCTTTTTAAAAATATTTTTTTAATTTTAACATAAAGCTTTTAAGAATAGATTGTATAATTTTTAAAAACAAAGAAAGTTTTAATGCGAAAAATTCATGAAAGTATTTTAAAATGGTATAACGAGAATGGTAGAAAAAACCTTCCTTGGCGTATTTTGCATAAAGAATATAGAAAATATGGTAGCGAGGATGATTTAAAAAAGCTAAAAAATATTGACAATGCTTATGCTGTTTATATTAGCGAGATTATGTTACAACAAACTCAAGTAAAGAGTGTTTTGCAAAATTATTATTTTCAGTTTTTAGCTAAATTTCCTTCTTTAAAAGCGCTTTCTATGGCAAGCGAAGATGAGGTTTTAAAAGCTTGGCAAGGACTTGGGTATTATACTAGAGCTAGGAATATACATAAATGTGCAAAAATTTGTGTGCAAGAATTTAATGCAAAATTACCATTTGACATAAAAGAGCTTCAAAAACTTCCTGGTATTGGAGAATATACAGCTGGTGCTATAGCTTGTTTTGGTTTTTTACAAGCTAAAGCTTTTGTGGATGCAAATATTAAAAGAGTTTTGAGTAGATTTTATAGTTTGCAAAATCCAAACTCTAAACTTTTAACGCAAAAAGCAAAAGAGTTTTTAAACTATGATAATGCATTTGATCATAATCAAGCTTTGTTGGATATAGGGGCTTTGATTTGTTTACCTAAAAATGCAAAATGCAAGCTTTGCCCCATAGAGAGTTTTTGTAGTGGAAAAAATGAATATGAAAAATTTCATGTATCTAAAAAAACTCAATATGAAAATATTATTTTAAATATACTCATAGTGCAAAAAAATGAGCAGTTTTTGCTTATCAAAAGTAAAGAAAAGCTATATTTTAATATGTATAATTTTTTAGAATACAATAAAGAAAAAAATGCAAAATTTATAGGTGAATTTAAACACTCTTACACCAAATATAAAATTAATGCCAAGGTGTATTTTTTAAAAGATGATGATTTTGAAGATTTCAAAGCAAAAGCATTTTCTTATAAAGAATTAGAACATCTTGCACTTTCAAAACTTGCCTTAAAAGCGTTTGAGCTTTTTAAAAAGAGTGATTATGCATTTTGAGAAAATTTATATAGAATTAAGTGATATTTGTGGATTAAAATGTGATTTTTGTCCTAGTCAAAAAGCGCAAAGAAAACAAATGAGCCTTGAAAATTTTGAAAAAATTTGCAAAAGTGTGCATAGTCATGCCAAGCTTTTTACTTTTCATGTGCTTGGAGATCCTTTAAGGGTTTTAAATTTAAAAGAGTATCTAAAAATAGCTTTTAAATTTAATATGCAAATAGAACTTACTACAAGTGGGTTTTATTTTGATGATGAGAAAATAAAACTTGTTTTAGATTCTAAAAACATACGACAAATCAATATTTCTTTGGGTGCTTTTTTATCTCAAAGTAGAATGAGTTTAAAAGAATACTTTGAGCCTGTTTTAAAACTTATTTTTTTGCACTTGGAAAATAAAAACAATTCTTTTATCAATTTAAGACTTTGGAATTTAGATAAAAATTTCAACCCACCTTTAGAAAATGAGAAAATTTATGATTTTTTAGAGCAAAATTTTAAAGTAAAAATTCAAAAGCAAAAAGTTAAAAATCGCCTAGAAAGGCATGTTATATTACACCAAGCTAAGCTTTTTAAATGGCCTTCTTTGAAAGATGGGGTTATTAGGGAGAATGGGTATTGTCATGCTTTAAATGGACAAATTGCTATTTTAAGCGATGGAACTTTAGTGCCTTGTTGTTTGGATACTAAAGGGGATATAAAACTTGGAAATTGTTTTGAAAAAGATTTTAGCGAGCTTTTAAATTCGTCTTTATATATAGAATTAAAAGAAGGCTTCAAGCAAGGAATTTTAAAAGCGGATCTTTGCAAAAGATGTGAGTTTTTGCAATTTAAAAACTGATTTTCCTTGCTCGGACAATTATGATTTCAGGAAATTCTTCATCTAAAAAAGGTTCTTCAAAAAATCCATCTATGATAAAACCATTTTTAAAACAAGTGTTGAAAATTTCTTCCAAAGAACGGTGGTAGTAGTGATGTTTTACAGGTTGTTTTTCAAATGCATACCCAAGATAATTATGCGGACTAAGATATTTTTTAGTTAATGTTACAAAACAAGGATGTTGAGTAGCAAAAACAAAAATTCCATTTTCTTTTAGTAGAAAATAAAGACTTTTAAATAAGGGCTGGATATTTTCCATATCCATGATAGCCATATTTGAAACAGCTTTGCTAAAGGTGTGTTTTTTAGCTAAATTTTGCAAAGTTAATTCATCGCTAGCGTCTATGGTTTGAAAATGAATTTTATGTAGAAAATTTTTCCATCTTTGTTTTGCTAATTTTATCATTTGATCACTATAATCAAAAGCATAAACATTTATGTTGTATTTTTTGCACATATAAGCGGAAAAATTTCCATTTCCACAAGCAATATCTAGAATATAATCATCATCTTGCATGTTTAGCAATTCTTCAACTTTAGGACGCACAACTTTTTTATGAAATTCATTAGAATCATCTCCCATTTGTACATCCCAAAATTTTGCATTAATATCCCATGCTTTTTGCATTTTAAAAACCTAAATTAACTCCACCTTCATTGTTGATTTGATAGTTTGCATCCAAACCATGTTCTATTTCTTCTTCTTTGTCATTGTCTTTAGAATGTTTAAAAATATCTTCGGTAATTTTTGTAGCTATACCTCTAAGGGCTTTTTGTTTGCTTGATTTGCTTGTAGAACTCATTTTAAATTCTAGGGTATTGGAAGCTTTGATTTGAGTTGTAGCAAATTCTATCAAACGATAATCAATGTTAATATTATAAGTTTGAGTGTTAATTTCATTTTGTGTTTGTGTTATTTTAGGATTTAAAATAAGTAAAAAATCAGCCCCTAAAACATTATAAAGCTTAACAAGTTCATCATCGCTTGCATTTTTTATAAGTAAAGATTTTTCTTGATTATAAAGATCAAGATTTGCTCTATCTAAAATTCTAAATTTTTTACTTTGGAGCAAAACGCTTAAAAGCTCTTGTTCAAATTTAGCCGAAAGTTCATCTTTAACTTTATTGATGATAATTAGCGAACTTTTATCTTCAAGATTTTTTTCACTATAAAGTTTTTTGTAAATCACAACTTTTGCATGGAATTCATTTTGATTTGTTTGAGTTAAAGATTTAATATCATAGCTATTAAAAACTCCATTGCTAACTAAGTCTATTTCTTCATCATAACCTATATTGAAATTTCCATTAAAGCTAAATTCGAATTTTTTAAGCTTAACTTGTTTTAAACCCTCCATTTTCCCAAGAGCTTCATTGATGGCATTTTTTATTGCTTCACTTCTTGTATTTCCAAAACCCTCACCATAACTTTCTTTGTTTAAAGCGCTTTGTGCTTGACAAAAATAAACAAGAGCGAAAAAAAGAATTAGTAGTTTTTTTACCATGTTACACTCTTGCTTTTACCTGTTTTATCAATAGTTTTTTCATCTTCCCAAAAAGCTAAACCGCTAGTTAAATCTGTAAGAATTAAATGGAAAAAATATTCAGTTTGGATTTTGCCATTATAAAGTTTAACGGTATCTTGTCTGATTTTACCAGAAAGTGAGAAATTTGGGGCCAAAAGTGTGCCTTTTTTAGCTATGGAATTTTGATTAAATTCTTCATTGTCTCTTAAATCTCTTACATCATGAGATAAACTATCTTTTGCTCCACCTGCTGCTACAGCGGTTGTTAGTATAAATTTACCAGATTTTCTTAATGCTATGGTAATTTTCGAAGTGAGTTTATCTGTGTCTATTCTTTGCGGGGTGTCATTGATGATTTTTCCTATGGCAATAACTTTTCTATTAGAGCTATTTAAATTTGCAAAAGCAGGATCACTAAGCAAGCTTTGTATCATATCTTCAGCAGTTTTTTCAAAATCTTCTCTATCAAGTCCTAAAGTAAGTGCGTTTCCTTGAACTTTTTGCGAAGCTTTACCATCAGTATATTTTGGTTGTGAAGAACAAGCACTGAAAATCAAAAGCGCAAAAACCATAAAAAATAAACTTTTTTTCATTTTATCTCCTTATTTTTCTTTAATTTTGTAAATAATATTTGAATTTGGCACAAAAGATCTTATAAGAACAATATAATTTTTATCTTTTTCTAGCCCATCTTCAAAGATTATTTTTTCTTTATCATCATAAATTTTAACTAAACCTTCATTTTTTAGCATTAAAATACTAGCACTTTTTGGTAAAGCTTGCCATATTCTAAGATCTGCTTTATTGATTAAAGCAGTGCTAACAGTGCTAATAAATGATAAAAAGCCACTAGAATCATTATTAGCTATGGCTAAATTAATTGAAGTTTTAAGAGCGCTTGAGGCTAGGGTTTTCATCACCATAGAGGGTAAAAGAGTTTTAAATTCACTTGCTATAATATCATCAAAATAAATTAAATTTTGTGTTTTTTCATCTTGGCTTTGCAAGAATTTATAAGAAGCATTTCTTGATTTTAAATAAGCAAAAGCTACACTAATATTTGCAAGATTATCATTAAAAACAAATGGCAGGGTAAGATCAAATTCTTCTTTTGTAGCACTAAAACCATCTTCATAAATGATAAAAATATATTTTTGTTGAGGGAAGGATGTTTTTAAATGAGTGAATTTTTCAAATACTTGAAATTGTTTTTGAAGTTGTTTGTTTTTTACATCGCTTAATGCTACTTCTTTTAAAAGATCATAAGCTTTAATATAATCTTTATCAAAAAAGAAAAATAAAGCACTAAGATAACTAGCATAGATATTAGTATAATTTTTATTTGCGTTAAATGTGCTAAGAAGATTGTCATATTGTTTATAGATAGGGTTTAAATTTTGCTTAAAACTCGCATATGTTTTTTTATCTTTTTGAAGCTCTTTTTGGTATTCTTCTTGAGCTTTTTGTATATAATCATAAAAATATTCTTTCATTCTATCTTGTCTGTATAAAGCTCTGTTAAACTCTACTCTTGCATTTTTAAAATCTCCCAAGCTCATATAATTTAAACCTTTGTAGGTATTTAGCATAATCCTTTCGTAAAAATAACCTTGATAATCATTGATGGTGTCATTAAGTAAAATTTCGCTAAAATTTCTTGTGGCTTTCTGAAGCCCGTTTTGTAAATCTACATCATATTTGTAAGCCTCTTCTGCTTTATCAAAAAAAGCATTACTTTTTTCATAATCTTTACAAACTCTTGCTAAAGAGGCTAAATTTAACCCTGTGTATATAGTGTCTTTGTCTGCATTTTTTAAAGTTAAAGTATTTTCATCACATTGTTTGTTTATAAAGGCTTTTTCATAAGATAAATTAACATTAGCATGATTTGAACAAGCACTTAAAAAAAGTAAAATAAAAAGATAAAAACAAGAGTAAAAAAGCTTCATAAAATCCCTTTTTTAGTATAAATTTAAAAAAATAAGTTATAATTTTCATTTTTAGAGAGGTGTCCGAGTGGTCGAAGGAGCACGCCTGGAACGCGTGTGTGGGGTAACTCACCGAGGGTTCGAATCCCTTCCTCTCTGCCACTATGCACTTTTATTATACTGACTTCCTATGTAATCTTGTGATGAATTTTGTGTGTATGATTTTATGGCTTTAGAATTTGGATTTGCTTTTTTATCGTCTTCGTCTTTATTTTTATCATTTTGAGTCTTTGATTCTTCTGCTTTTATTTTAGCTTGCTCGGTGCGCGCATCATTTTGCATTTGCATAGCATTAGCTGCTACTTTATAATCTTGGGGGCTAGGATCAGCTGGTGCCATAGCTGCAGCAATTACTTGCATAGCATTGGCTATAGTTTCTTCAGGAGTATTGCCTTTTTGCATTCTTATAGGCACTTCTCCTTCAACTGCATACATTTTATTATCAGGACCTCTTGTATAGCCAAAACTTGCAGCTCCTGCTAAGGCTCCACCTGCTGCTTGGTGGGCTGCTTCATGAGCCCTTACTTCTCTGTCGATTTTTTCAAGCTCTCGTACCTGTTTTACTTCTTCGCTACTTAAGTCTTTACCATTAACTTTTTGAGTTTTTTCATCTTTTTCTTGATCATTTTTATTTTCTTTTGTTTGCTGTGGGTTTTCTTTTTCAGAAATATTTTCTTTTGTTTGTTCTTTGTCTTTGTTTTGATAAGGATTTTGCGTATAAAAGGTACCGCCATAACTTGAGCTAATTTGCATTAAAATCCTTTTTAAATATAATTTTATATTTTTAGCACAAAAAAGTTAAAAAATATATAAAATTTATAAAATAAGTATTTTATAAAATGTTAAGCAAAATAAAGTATAATTTTAACTTCTTTTTATGTCAGGGTAGCTCAGCTGGCTAGAGCGCTGGTCTCATAAGCCGGAGGTCGGGAGTTCAAGTCTCCCCCTTGACACCACTTAAAATATCTTTTTAATGTTATATTTATTTTTATATTTTCTAAATTAGCTTTCAAGAATACTTATAAGTATAGTTTTTGATTATATATTAATTTATTGTAATGCCCTTATTTTACAAGGACATTAAAAATTTAGTGACCTAGGATATGGATTGGGTCTGTGTAGCCGTGCACTAGAGTTTCTTTTCTAGATTTATCATATTGATAGTGCAAAGTAAAAGTAGCATTTAAAATCTTCAATAATCATATTGATTAAGTTCTTCTTGAGTGCCAAGTAGCATTAATATATCGTTTAAATAAGCGGTATTTTCTAGATTTGGCATAATGCTCCAAGTATCATGTTGTTTGTGTGCAATGACTTTTAAATTTTGTCCAATGGATTGCAAAGTTTTCCCCGCTAAATTCTCATCGATTAAAAGTTTTGCTACCTTTATGGTGTTGGCTGAAAGATCTATGATTTCAAAATTTGGATTAGTGATAAGAATTTTAGCCAAACGCTTTGCAGATTCTTTTTCAGGATAGATGACTTTATTAACCCCAAGTTTTGAAAGAATTTGTCCATGTGTAGAAGAATTTGCTTTAGCTATGATATTTTTTACCCCTATTTCTTTTAAGGCCATGAAGGTAAGTATGCTTGATTCTAGATTTTCACCTATACTAAGTATGACAACATCAGCATTTGAATAGCCCGCTTCTTTCAAAGCTATGGTGTGAGTAGAATCTAAGATATAAGCAAAATCCGCATGATCTTGCAACTCTTTAACAGCTTCTTCATCAATATCTGAAACAATAACTCTTTTGCCTTGGTCAATAAGTTCTTTTGCTAAAACAGAGCCAAATCTTCCAAGTCCTATAATACCATAAGTTTCTTTTTTCATAGTATGATTTTTCCTTTTGGATAATTTAAATATTTTTCTTTTTCTTTAAAAAATATACTAAATAAAAACGCAAGCACACCCACTCTACCGCTAAGCATTAGTAAAATAACAATAAGTTTGCTTTCGGAGCTAAAAAGCGCACTAAGTGATAAGGTCCCACCATCGCCAACTGAAACACCTACTGTGGCAAATGCTGAACTTGTTTCAAAAAGCAAAGGTAAAAAACTTTTATCATCTTCAATCAAAGATAAAAGCAACACGCAGGTAATAATATAAACAATTGAACTTACTGCTATAATGAAAGCTTTATTAATAGTTTCGCTTGGAATTTCAAAGTTAAAAATTCTTGCATTACTATCTTTGATACTCCAATATGCATAAATTAATAGTACCGCAATAGTAGTTACTTTAATGCCCCCTGCAGTTCCACCTGGTGCACCACCTACAATCATAAACAAAGATCCAAAAAATAAGCTTGCATCCTTAAAGGTGCTAAGATCAAGAGTATTAAATCCTGCAGTTCGGTAATTTACCGCTGTAAAATATGCACTCATAATTTTATCAAAAAGAGAAAATTCTCCTATGCTTTTTGGGTTATGATATTCAAATAAAAACACAATCAAACTTGCAAAAATGATTAGTATAATAGTGGAAATTAAAACAAGCTTTGTATGCAGACTTAGACTAGCAAAGCGTTTTTTTGAAAAAAAGTATAATTCTAGCAATACAAAATAGCCCAAACCGCCAATAATAATCAAAGAGGTAATGATAAAGTTAATCCAAAAATCATCCCTATAAGGCATTAAGCCACTTTCAAATATGCTAAAACCTGCATTATTAAAAGCAGAAATGGAGTGAAAAATACTAGCCCATAGAGCATCAGTTAAATTCATATCTAATTTAAATCTTAAAAATAATAAAACAGCACCAACAATTTCAATAGCAAATACAAAAAATAAAACCTTTTTCAAAAATCCTACAAGCCCATCAGCACCAGGATAAATTAAGGATTCTCTTAAAAGATTTTTTTCTCCAAAACTCATCTTTTTCCGTACTAAAATATATAAAGCCATGGCTATACTCATATAACCTAAACCACCTATTTGGATAAGTAGTAAAATAACAAGCTGTCCATAAAAACTAAAATCTAATGAAGTATTTAGCACAATGAGTCCTGTCATACTTACAGCTGAAGCACTGGTAAAAAATGCATCTAAAAAAGATATTGGTTTAGTGTGCATAATGGGTAGCATAAGGATGAAAGTGCCAAAAAGAGCTATAAGTATATAACCTATAAATAAGATTCTTATATTATTTCTATCTAAAGATAATTTTGCCATTTTATTTCTTTAAAAATTAAAAAAATATTCTACTTAAAATTAGTTAATAAGTAAAAGAAGAAAACTTTCCGCTAAAAGCGGAAAGTAAGAGCATTAAAGCATTCCTACTGCTAAAAATCCTAATGAAACAGCAATAGCAATAGCTAATACACCCGGGATAAAGAATGCGTGATTAAATATAAATTTTCCAATTCTTGTTGTACCTGTATCATCCATTTGAACTGCACCTAATAAAGTAGGATAGGTTGGAAGTACAAAAAGTGCTGAAACAGCAGCAAAACAAGCAACTAGCATATAAGAGTCGCTAGGATTTGTAGCTGAAATTCCTAATGCAGCAACGATAACTGGGACAATAGCTTTTGCAGTAGCTGCTTGAGAGTATAAAAGCATACTAGCAAAGAAGAAAGCAACTGCAAGCATAGCAGGAGTTTGTTTAACCCATTCACCCGCTACTTCTTTAATACCTGCTTCATGGCCTGCAACGAAAGTATTTCCAAGCCAAGCAACACCAAATACACATACACAAGCTGTCATACCTGATTTAAATACACTTGTATCTAAAATTTTTGCAGGTTCAACTTTACATAAGAATGTAATTAAAGTTGCAGCAGTTAATAAAAAGCTCATAATTGCAGCATCTCTTGGGATAACTACAGGATCAATCCATTTAATATTATTAGAAATTGCAGTAGCATAAAGAACAACTGCTAATACCGTAAATAAAAATATAGCAACTGAAAGTTTTGCACCCGGTTTATCTTCACTATGTAAAACATCTGAAGCACTTTTTACAAGACCAGCTTTTAAGCGTTCTTGATATACAGGGTCTTTGCTAAGATCCATTGGAGTAATTAAACTTACAATAAAAGCTGTAATCATACAAGCAGCAAAAGTAGTTACAATCCAAATTCCAATTAATGCAGGATAGTTCCAACCAAGTGGCTCTAATACACCAGTCATATAAACAACAGCAGCACTAACTGGAGAAGCTGTAATACCAATTTGTGAAGCAACAACCATTAATGAAAGTGGAGCTGATGGCTTAATATTTTGAGATTTTGCAACATCAATAACAACAGGCATTAATGAAAATACTGCATTACCAGTACCTGCTAAAATAGTAAGTAACCAACCGCAAGCTGGTGCAAGATAATTAATGAATTTTGGGTGTTTACGCAAAATTCTTTCAGTAACTTTTACCATGTAGTCTAAGCCACCTGCTTGTTGCATTGCAGAAATCGCAGCAATAGCAGCAGCGATGATTAAAATAACATCCCAAGGAATATTACCTGGCTTCATGCCTAAAACAAGACCTAAAATAACAACACCCAAACCTCCGGCATAGCCTATTGCTATGCCTCCAAGGCGGATACCTATGAATATTGCCCCAAGGAAGACAACAAGTTGTAAAATAATCATAATATCCATGATTAAACTCCTAAGTTATTAAGCTTTTCTTTTTTCTGTCATATGAGGATTTAACATATTTTCTGGTGTTAAAATCTCATCAATTTTTTCTTTTGGTAAATAGCCTCTTTCAAGACAAATATCACCTACTGCTTTTCCAGTTTCTAGAGCTTCTTTTGCAATACTTGCAGATTTTTCATAACCTAAAACAGGATTAAATGCAGTCACGATTCCGATTGAATTTAATACAAGTTTTTTGCAGTTTTCAGGGTTTGCTTTTAATCCTTTAATAGCTTTTTCAGCTAAAGTTTTCATTGCATTTTCAAGCAATACGATCGAGTTAAATAACCCATAAGCAATGCCTGGCTCAAAAGCATTAAGTTCAAATTCACCTCTTTCAGAGCAAAGCATAATAGTAACATCATTACCTATAACTTCATAGCAAGCTTCGCCAACTGCTTCGCAAATTACAGGGTTTACTTTACCTGGCATAATAGAACTACCCGGTTGCATAGCAGGCAAACTAATTTCAGCTAGACCGCATCTTGGACCTGAATTCATCAACCTTAAATCATTTGCGATTTTAGATAATCTTACAGCCGCAGTTTTTAATGCGCCACTTACATGTACAAAATCAGCTGTATCTTGAGTAGCTGCAATGAAATCTTCAGCAGGTTTAAAATCAACACCAGTGATTTCTTTTAATTTTTTCTCAACCACAAATTTATAATCAGGGTGGCAATTAATTCCTGTTCCAATAGCTGTAGCACCTAAATTTAAATAGCTCATTGACTCACGAGCTGCTGTGATCTTTTCAATATCACTTTTAATATAGCTAGCAAAAGCATTGAAAGTGTTTCCTAAGGTTGTAGGAACCGCATCTTCAAGTTCTGTTCTACCCATTTTGATGATATCTTTGTATTCTTTAGCTTTAGCTTCTAATTCAGCTTTTAAACCTTCCATAGCTTTTAAAAGATCACTAAGTTTTGCATAGGTTGCTACTTTGATTGAGCTTGGATAGGTATCGTTTGTAGATTGACCTAAATTTGTATGATCATTTGGGTGAAGGTATTGATATTCTCCTTTTTTATGACCCATACTTTCAAGAGCAATATTTGTGATAACTTCGTTAGTGTTCATATTTGTGCTAGTACCAGCACCACCTTGGATCATATCCACAACAAATTGATCTAAAAATTCACCAGCAATCAATCTATCGCAAGCTTTAGCAATAGCATCAGCTTTATCTGCATCAAGAACTCCAACTTCTTTGTTAGCTAGAGCAGCTGCTTTTTTAACTTGAGCAAAAGCTTTTACAAAATAAGGATAATCTTGCAGTCTTCTACCACTCATATTGAAGTTTTCTAGTGCTCTAAAAGTTTGCACTCCATAATAAACTTCATCAGAAATTTCTAACTCACCAATAAAGTCGTGTTCTTTTCTTGTTCCCATGATGTACTCCTTGTGGGTTTTATTTAAGTTTCGTTTATGAACTTAATAGGTATTATATAACAATTTTTTATAAAAGTTTCATAAAATTTTCTAATTTTTTCTAATTTTAATAAAAATATATAAAATAATATAAAGTATTGATATTCATTTTCTAAATAGTGGATATTTTATGAATAATTTTATTTATAATGATATTAATTATATTTATTTTTTGTATATTTTTTTGAAGTATTTGTTGAAGTTATGATTGTAATGGGTATGATTTTTCAGATAATTTGATTATAAGCTATCATCTTAACACTTAAAAC
>NZ_JAKMPZ010000020.1:0-5889 GCF_025771325.1 Campylobacter sp. RKI_CA19_01122
CCAATTTTAATAAAATTTTAAGCTTTTACTGCTATAATTTCATTTCCTTTTCAAATAAAAGGGACTTAAAAAACTTAAGATTTTTATCTTAATTTTTAATATTTGTTCTTTAAATTATTAATATTGTTAATCAAATCTTATAGTCAATCTTTGAAATCTAAATAAGTGATCGATTGAGCCAGAGATTTACCTTAATAATGTAAATCTATCAATTAATAATTAAAGATTATTTTATTAATCTTTAAAATACTTTTTCTTTGAAGAAAAAGATTAAACTATCTATATTTTTTATGGAGAGTTTGATCCTGGCTCAGAGTGAACGCTGGCGGCGTGCCTAATACATGCAAGTCGAACGATGAAGCTTTTAGCTTGCTAGAAGTGGATTAGTGGCGCACGGGTGAGTAAGGTATAGTTAATCTGCCCTACACAAGAGGACAACAGTTGGAAACGACTGCTAATACTCTATACTCCTGCTTAACATAAGTTGAGTAGGGAAAGTTTTTCGGTGTAGGATGAGACTATATAGTATCAGCTAGTTGGTGAGGTAATGGCTCACCAAGGCTATGACGCTTAACTGGTCTGAGAGGATGATCAGTCACACTGGAACTGAGACACGGTCCAGACTCCTACGGGAGGCAGCAGTAGGGAATATTGCGCAATGGGGGAAACCCTGACGCAGCAACGCCGCGTGGAGGATGACACTTTTCGGAGCGTAAACTCCTTTTCTTAGGGAAGAATTCTGACGGTACCTAAGGAATAAGCACCGGCTAACTCCGTGCCAGCAGCCGCGGTAATACGGAGGGTGCAAGCGTTACTCGGAATCACTGGGCGTAAAGGGCGCGTAGGCGGATTATCAAGTCTCTTGTGAAATCCAACGGCTTAACCGTTGAACTGCTTGGGAAACTGGTAGTCTAGAGTGAGGGAGAGGCAGATGGAATTGGTGGTGTAGGGGTAAAATCCGTAGATATCACCAAGAATACCCATTGCGAAGGCGATCTGCTGGAACTTAACTGACGCTAAGGCGCGAAAGCGTGGGGAGCAAACAGGATTAGATACCCTGGTAGTCCACGCCCTAAACGATGTACACTAGTTGTTGGGGTGCTAGTCATCTCAGTAATGCAGCTAACGCATTAAGTGTACCGCCTGGGGAGTACGGTCGCAAGATTAAAACTCAAAGGAATAGACGGGGACCCGCACAAGCGGTGGAGCATGTGGTTTAATTCGAAGATACGCGAAGAACCTTACCTGGGCTTGATATCCTAAGAACCTTTTAGAGATAAGAGGGTGCTAGCTTGCTAGAACTTAGAGACAGGTGCTGCACGGCTGTCGTCAGCTCGTGTCGTGAGATGTTGGGTTAAGTCCCGCAACGAGCGCAACCCACGTATTTAGTTGCTAACGGTTTGGCCGAGCACTCTAAATAGACTGCCTTCGTAAGGAGGAGGAAGGTGTGGACGACGTCAAGTCATCATGGCCCTTATGCCCAGGGCGACACACGTGCTACAATGGCATATACAATGAGACGCAATACCGCGAGGTGGAGCAAATCTATAAAATATGTCCCAGTTCGGATTGTTCTCTGCAACTCGAGAGCATGAAGCCGGAATCGCTAGTAATCGTAGATCAGCCATGCTACGGTGAATACGTTCCCGGGTCTTGTACTCACCGCCCGTCACACCATGGGAGTTGATTTCACTCGAAGCCGGAATACTAAATTAGTTACCGTCCACAGTGGAATCAGCGACTGGGGTGAAGTCGTAACAAGGTAACCGTAGGAGAACCTGCGGTTGGATCACCTCCTTTCTAGAGTACAAACTGATAAGTCTCACAACTATCAGTTCATATATAGACTCAATCATCCTTGTTTAGATTTCAAAGATTGATGAAAAGCTAATTTTGGGGAATTAGCTCAGCTGGGAGAGCGCCTGCTTTGCACGCAGGAGGTCAGCGGTTCGATCCCGCTATTCTCCACCATTTATTAAGGGCCTATAGCTCAGCTGGTTAGAGTGCACCCCTGATAAGGGTGAGGTCACAAGTTCAAGTCTTGTTAGGCCCACCATAAAAAAAGATTTGTTTATCAATCATATAATAAAGTTTTAAAACTTAAAGCAAGTATATAGCTAATAATAAAGCAATAAGTAAAGTAAAATACTTTATTACTTATGTTTTTAAATTATTTAAACTCTTTATATATACTTCCTTTAGGTTTTAAGACCTAAGCTAAATAAATAATAGAATATTTTATATATTAGATTAATTATTTAATGTTATTTGAATTATCATTGTTAAGAGTCACAAGCAAGTTTTAATAAAAACAATTTTACAGGACTTGTTAAAGGATAAAACCTAACTATCTTTTCTTTAGCTTTTAGTTAAAGACAAGTTTTAAACTCACAGCTTAGTTAGACCAATGTTTTTAGTTTTATTAAGTGTTTAAATGCTTTCCGTCTTAAGATAGTAAAGTCTTATCATAAAAACTTTAACAAGGAAGTGATGCGTTTTAGAATGAATTTAAAAGGTAAGCTATTAAGAGCGAATGGTGGATGCCTTGGCTGGTAAAGGCGATGAAGGACGTACTAGACTGCGATAAGCTACGGGGAGCTGTCAAGAAGCTTTGATCCGTAGATTTCCGAATGGGGCAACCCAGTATATAGAGATATATACTACCATAATGGAGCGAACGTAGGGAATTGAAACATCTTAGTACCTACAGGAAAAGAAATCAATAGAGATTGCGTCAGTAGCGGCGAGCGAAAGCGCAAGAGGGCAAACCCAGTGCTTGCACTGGGGGTTGTAGGACTGCAATGTGCAATAGGTAAGGTTAGTAGAACACTCTGGAAAGTGTAGCCATAGAGGGTGATAGTCCCGTATACGAAAACCAAACCTTAGCTAGCAGTATCCTGAGTAGGGCGGGACACGAGGAATCCTGTCTGAAGCTGGGTCGACCACGATCCAACCCTAAATACTACTACCAGACCGATAGTGCACAAGTACCGTGAGGGAAAGGTGAAAAGAACTGAGGTGATCAGAGTGAAATAGAACCTGAAACCATTTGCTTACAATCATTCAGAGCACTATGTAGCAATACAGTGTGATGGACTGCCTTTTGCATAATGAGCCTGCGAGTTGTGGTGTCTGGCAAGGTTAAGCACACGCGAAGCCGTAGCGAAAGCGAGTCTGAATAGGGCGCTTAAGTCAGATGCTGCAGACCCGAAACGAAGTGATCTATCCATGAGCAAGTTGAAGCTAGTGTAAGAACTAGTGGAGGACTGAACCGATAGGCGTTGAAAAGCCCCCGGATGACTTGTGGATAGGGGTGAAAGGCCAATCAAACTTCGTGATAGCTGGTTCTCTCCGAAATATATTTAGGTATAGCGTTGTGTCGTAGTATAAGGGGGTAGAGCACTGAATGGGCTAGGGCATACACCAATGTACCAAACCCTATCAAACTCCGAATACCTTATATGTAATCACAGCAGTCAGGCGGCGAGTGATAAAATCCGTCGTCAAGAGGGAAACAACCCAGACTACCAGCTAAGGTCCCTAAATCTTACTTAAGTGGAAAACGATGTGAAGTTACTTAAACAACCAGGAGGTTGGCTTAGAAGCAGCCATCCTTTAAAGAAAGCGTAATAGCTCACTGGTCTAGTGATTTTGCGCGGAAAATATAACGGGGCTAAAGTAAGTACCGAAGCTGTAGACTTGATTTTATCAAGTGGTAGGAGAGCGTTCTATTTGCGCCGAAGGTATACCGGTAAGGAGTGCTGGAGCGAATAGAAGTGAGCATGCAGGCATGAGTAGCGATAATTAATGTGAGAATCATTAACGCCGTAAACCCAAGGTTTCCTACGCGATGCTCGTCATCGTAGGGTTAGTCGGGTCCTAAGTCGAGTCCGAAAGGGGTAGACGATGGCAAATTGGTTAATATTCCAATACCAACATTAGTGTGCGATGGAAGGACGCTTAGGGCTAAGCAAGCTAGCGGATGGAAGTGCTAGTCTAAGGTCGTAGGAGGTTATATAGGCAAATCCGTATAACAATACTCCGAGAACTGAAAGGCTCTTCAAAGTCTTCGGACAGCGAGGAGAATTGCTGATGCCGTCGAGCCAAGAAAAGTTTCTAAGTTTAGCTAATGTTGCCCGTACCGTAAACCGACACAGGTGGGTGGGATGAGTATTCTAAGGCGCGTGGAAGAACTCTCTTTAAGGAACTCTGCAAAATAGCACCGTATCTTCGGTATAAGGTGTGGTTCGCTTCGTATTAGGATTTACTCCGAAAGCGAAGAAACTTACAACAAAGAGTCCCTCCCGACTGTTTACCAAAAACACAGCACTCTGCTAACTCGTAAGAGGATGTATAGGGTGTGACGCCTGCCCGGTGCTCGAAGGTTAATTGATGGGGTTAGCATTAGCGAAGCTCTTGATCGAAGCCCGAGTAAACGGCGGCCGTAACTATAACGGTCCTAAGGTAGCGAAATTCCTTGTCGGTTAAATACCGACCTGCATGAATGGCGTAACGAGATGGGAGCTGTCTCAAAGAGGGATCCAGTGAAATTGTAGTGGAGGTGAAAATTCCTCCTACCCGCGGCAAGACGGAAAGACCCCGTGGACCTTTACTACAGCTTGACACTGCTATTTGGATAAGAATGTGCAGGATAGGTGGGAGGCTTTGAGTATATGACGCCAGTTGTATATGAGCCGTTGTTGAGATACCACTCTTTCTTATTTGGGTAGCTAACCAGCTTGAGTTATCCTCAAGTGGGACAATGTCTGGTGGGTAGTTTGACTGGGGCGGTCGCCTCCCAAATAATAACGGAGGCTTACAAAGGTTGGCTCAGAACGGTTGGAAATCGTTCGTAGAGTATAAAGGTATAAGCCAGCTTAACTGCAAGACATACAAGTCAAGCAGAGACGAAAGTCGGTCTTAGTGATCCGGTGGTTCTGTGTGGAAGGGCCATCGCTCAAAGGATAAAAGGTACCCCGGGGATAACAGGCTGATCTCCCCCAAGAGCTCACATCGACGGGGAGGTTTGGCACCTCGATGTCGGCTCATCGCATCCTGGGGCTGGAGCAGGTCCCAAGGGTATGGCTGTTCGCCATTTAAAGCGGTACGCGAGCTGGGTTCAGAACGTCGTGAGACAGTTCGGTCCCTATCTGCCGTGGGCGTAAGAAGATTGAAGAGATTTGACCCTAGTACGAGAGGACCGGGTTGAACAAACCACTGGTGTAGCTGTTGTTCTGCCAAGAGCATCGCAGCGTAGCTAAGTTTGGAACGGATAAACGCTGAAAGCATCTAAGCGTGAAGCCAACTCTAAGATGAATCTTCTCTAAGCTCTCTAGAAGACTACTAGTTTGATAGGCTGGGTGTGTAATGGATGAAAGTCCTTTAGCTGACCAGTACTAATAGAGCGTTTGGCTTATCTTATTTAAGCATCACTTTCTTGTTAAGGTTTTTAATAAAGCTTTGAGTGTTTTTATATGAAATATTTATATAAAAATTACATTCTTAAGTTTATAAAATCTTATAAGTAAAGTTTATATTAGAACTTGCTCTTAACATTGTTTTTTAAGTATTCTAAAATGAAACAATAAAGTATTTAGTTCAATAAAACATCTAAATATAAGAATAAGATGAAAGTTAAAATAAAAATGATTTTTATGTTTAAATCTTATTGATTGTTTTTATTATGCTATATTAAATAGAATATTTAAATAACAATGTCCGTGATTATACAGATGTGGAGACGCCTTGCTCCATCCCGAACCAAGAAGCTAAGCACATCGTGGGTGATGATACTACGCCTTACTGGCAGGGGGAAAGTAGCTCATTGCGGACTTGTTAATTCTTATTATTCTTACTTTATATACAATCCTATAGTTATTTTAGTTATTT
>NZ_JAKMPZ010000021.1:0-4348 GCF_025771325.1 Campylobacter sp. RKI_CA19_01122
ACTAATACCAGCTCTAATATCCCCTGCACTTTTAATACCATAATTATCAGCATATAATAATACATTAGCCTTAGTATCAGGAACTACTTCTATAACTATATCAGTTTCACCTACATTCTCTCCTGCTTGTAAACCTGCTAGGGTTTGAATGCCATACATTTCATTGACTTTATATACACTATCTTCTATTAATTTAGTAGAGATGATTTTACCTTTGATTCTTTCATTAAGCTTACTTTCTATGAAATAATCTTTTATAGTAGTTTTATTCTTTATTATATACTTACCTAATGTTCCTAAGGCTATGTTTATTTGCACACTATCTTCAAATTCTTGTTGGGGCACATAAGCTGTTGCAGCAGGATAGCCATTAACTTGGAAATAATAAGCAATAATATTAGATATATCTTGTAAATCTTGCAAGCTAAATTTTCTAGTGCTAAACTCACTAATGAGTATTTGTAAATCTTCTTCTTTAATACCTAGCTTTTCAAAGCTAGTGTTTTCATTAGTGATAATAAATTTGTATTTGGTTATTACTTCTTTAGTAGTGGTAGTATTAGTTTGATTACTTGAGTTAGTAGAGTTATTATTAGAACTATTGTTTGTTTGATTATTTGGGTTACTTGTATTATTGTTGGTATTGGTTTGATTGTTTAATTTGGTAGTGTTGTTATTAAAACTATGATTGTTTGAAGCATTATTGGTATTAAAGCTATTATTAGTTGAATTAGAATTATTGTTTGTTTGATTATTTATACTAGAGTTAGTGTTAGCTTTGTCATTGTTTGTGTTAGTGTTAATTTGGTTATTTAGGTTGGTAGTGTTATTATTAGTTTGATTGTTAGTTTCCTCATTAGTTTTATCTTCTTGATTAAATTTTTCTTTTAAGGCTTTCTTTTTTTCTTCAAAGTCTTTTTTAGCTTCTTGAGTTTTTTTATAATCATCTTTGGTTTTTAGATTTTCTTTGATAGCTTTGTTTTGAGGGAGATTTCTATCAGGGGATAGTTCTATAACCTTTTCTATATCATTTTTAGCTATGATAATACTTCCATTATTAGCATAGACTAAAGAGCTAATTGCTATAATACAAAGAGAAAGTTTTTTCATGATTTTACCTTAATTTATAATAACACTTGATTTAGATTAATTGTAATTTAAGAATTGATCAATAGTAAATTTCAATAATATCTACAACTATAAATACTAGGATAACCTAGTATTTATATTTTATATATCACTTACTACACAAGGATTCATAGTTTTAAATCCATCATTAACTATGCAAGTTACTGCTCTTTTTCTCGTGACAGCCTTATCTACATCTTTTTCTTTTCTAATTTTTTTTATCACAAGTCCACCATCTGATTTCAAATTATCGCTAGTTGATAAATAAATATTATTTTCTATAAAAGGTAAATCTTTTTTAGATTTTTCTTTTTTCACTGGAGTGCTTGGTTGAAGTTCTGTCCACGGAATTTCTTTTTTCACTGGAGTGCTTGGTTGAAGTTCTGTCCACGGAATTTCTTTTTTCACTGGAGTGCTTGGTTGAAGTTCTGTCCACGGAATTTCTTTTTTCGCGTGTTGCAATGCAAGCTGTGCTAATTTTGGCGTATATATATCTTGCTTAACATCTCCTATTATTTCAAAACCTCCTTTTGAGATAGTATATTCTATTTTATTTTTTATAGGGCTAATATCCAATTGAGAAACAATATCTTTTTGTTGCTGATTTAATTTGCTAATATTTTCTGCCAAAATATTGATTTTTTTGAAATCAATATTTTCACTACTAGCTAAAGCATTATATTCTCTTTCATTTTCTTGAATTTTTGTTTTTATTTCTTGTAGTTGATTTGTTAGTATTATAGATTTATCAAGAAAATCTTTCAAATCTTTCTTTAATAAAGCGAATATAAAATCTTTTTTAGAAATCACATTAGCAGTATTATCTAACAATTTTTCAAAAGTTTCATTTTGATAAATTTTTTCTTTATTAGCACCCTTTAAACCATTTTCTTGATAAGCATCTATAAATTCCAAACTCTGAACTATCTTCAAAGCTTCTTCTTTATTGTTTTCATTATCTTTTAAAAAATACTTAGACACGAAATCAATTTTCTCATCTTCACTCATCTGTTTATAATCTTTTTCTTTAAGCATATCATCTAGCGAGCTAATATAAAATTTATAATATTGACTTGCAATATCATTAATAGCATAATTTTCAATACTACTTTGAAAAGAATCATCTTTGAAAAGCATAGCTTCTTTGTTTAAAATAGCATTTAAATCTAATTCTAAAGCTTCTTTAAGTTCATCTTTTTTCTCATTTAAAGCAAAAGTAAGATAATTATGATTGTCTTTTAAAAATTGCTTATTAGAGTATTCTAACAATTTTTGTTTATATTCTTTATAAGCTTGCGTTTGATCACTGTATTCTTTTATATCAATAGAAGATTTTTTATCAGGAGAGTGTTTTCCATTTAAAATATCTTCAGGCATCCACACATGGATATTATGATGGCTTTTATCATCTTTATCTTTTCCTCCGATATCAAAATAACCAACTATAGTCTTTTCTTCATTTTTAGGTGCAATTGATTGAATTTGTGATTTTGAATTAAAAAAAGCATATATATCATAAAAATAACTAGGATTGTAAAAACTCACAAAACCAGTTGCTATTGTTGCTCCATTTTTATTATGCCCCGTTCCCTCAGAAATAATATTTTGTATATCATTTAAAATTATGTCGTTGAAATAATTTGAACCAGAATGCGATATAAAACCTGACGCATAGCTAAGTTCAGCTTTGTCTTTGGATATACTTTGAATTGTTTTTATATTATTTAAAGTTATACCAGTAAAATAATTCCCTCCACTAGCACTTGCAGCAAATCCACTAGCAAAAGAATCATCCTGCTCAAAATCATGAGAGCTATTTAAATAATGATCATATGTTCCTTTGTTATAAGATTGAATCAATCCTATATCATTTAAAGAAATATCTGTAAAGCTATTATAAGTTGGAGTGTTATTTTCTTTATATACATTTATAATCTCTCCGACAAATCCTCCTGATTTAGCACTTGCTTTATCCGTTACCGCACCTATATAACCAATATGATTTAAAAAAATATTATTAAAATCATATCTAGAATTTTGACTCAGTGAGGAGGAATAAACAGCTCCACTAAATCCGCCTACTTTTGAAGCTTCTTCACTTTTTGCCTGAATACCGTTTATATTTAAAATTGTAATATTTTTAAATTTACTACTTTGTATTGATGGTAATTCATATTTTTTGCCCTTTTTTATCATAGGTAGAGAATCAATATTAGCTACATCAACAATATCCCCAACAAAACCTCCAACATAAGCATAATCTTTACCATTGCCTATAATTTCATTGATATTTTTTAAAACAATGTCTTCAACTTTAGCATCTTGTTCTATAAGTCCGACAACACCACCTGCATAAAGAATATAATTTGTCGTATTTGCTTTAACATTACCATTCATATAATCTACATTGAAATTCTTTATATTAGCCCCATTACTTAAATTTCCAAAAATACCAACATAATTTTTATTGTTAGCCTCTATATTAATATTTTTTAAAGTAAATCCTTGGCCATCAAATGTTTTAGTAAAAGGATTTTTATTATCACCAATCATCATAGAAGTACAATTAAGACCATCTATACAATAATTAGCATAGTTTTGCCAATCTTTTCCTTCTTTGCCTTTGCCTTGATTGCCTTTAAAATTTATATTATTAGTAAGTCTATATTCGATATTTTTGTTAAAACTATCTTTATTTTCATTCCATCCTTTAGCAAAATGCCACCAATCCACATCAGAACTTATACCTATAAATTTATTATTTAAAAATTTTTTATTATTATGCTTTACTTCTATTTTGCTTCCAGTTTCATCTAAAGCATTATCATAATCTTGTTGTTCATAATTAAAATCCTTAAACGAAGATGGATTGTAATAATATCCCGTAGCACCTAAATATAAAGAACCTTCATCTTTAGCAGTTATATGCAACTTATCTATATTATTTAAGGTAGCAATATCAGCATGAGTTTCATTCCCAACTAAATATATTTGTTTTTTTATCTTTATCTAAAGCTGCAATTTGATTAAAAGTTTTATTTTCAATATCAAAAGTTCCATATAACAAAACCTTATTCCCTATAAGTAATACATTATTAGCATTAATATTACCCATATTAACTACATTGCCTGCTTTTTGTGGTTTAAACACCGGTGAAAAAGTTAATCCATCATCAAATTTTTGCATCTTTGCAAACTTTTGTATATCCCCATCACTCAT
>NZ_JAKMPZ010000022.1:0-2769 GCF_025771325.1 Campylobacter sp. RKI_CA19_01122
ACATATAAACTCTTAAGTGGTAAAAACTTCTATGGTCAAATGGCTAGCAATAAAAACCTTTCAAATATTACTTTAATCTATGATAATCCTAAAGATAAGGCTCATTTGAATTTAAATAAATTAGCCTTTAGACAGCATATACTCACTCCAAGTATTAAAGAAGATATTTTTGTAGTTAATGGCTTTCATAGTTCTAACTCAGCTAATACTACCCTAAATCAAATCAGCTATATACCTTTTTTAGTTTCAGCCTATACCTTTAATGCAAAAGCAAATAATAATACCTTAGTATTAAAAGCAGGGGAATTATCTTCAGTATATTATTTAAAACCTACTGATAAAGAAGTAATTAATCCTAAAGCTAGTGGCTTAGATAATAAATATAATTTTTTAATCACTCCAGCCATAGCAAGAAAAGGTGAAGCAAGTAATAATACTTTAAATTTCTTAAAAGATGCCTATGTAAATATGGGTGTTGAAAACACCTATACCTTACCTTTAAATGGTGCTCCTTATATCTTAGGTGCTTTTGGGGTTGATGCTAATACTAATAACAATACTGTTATTTTAAATAGCGGCTCTAAGATAGACTTTCATACTACTCCTTATAAACAAAGCACTTTAGGGGATAATATTTTTGATGAGAGAATGACTCATGTGGTAGGAGCTTATACTTATAATGGCAATGCTAAAAATAACAAGGTTATTATAGATGGAGCTTCTTTATTAGTCCATGGTCCAAGTGGAGCTTATTCAACATCAGCTGCTACTCACTTAGGTGGAGCTTTTGTAGATGTAAATAACAATCAAAGCTATGAAGTAAGCAATAATAGTGTAATTATTAATGATTTGAAACTAGATTTAAGAGTGGATACTAAAAATACTCCATTAGCATACAATGCTATTTTAGTAGGAGCAGTTTATGGGGGTAGGATTATAGAAGGTAATGCATATAGAAATGTTATTATTATTAAGGATTTACAAACCTTATTAGCATTAAATACCAATATAGAAGTAAAAGCACTCTTAGACTTTTATGCAGGTATAACTAATAATGGTATGGCTAATGATAATGTTATTTATATGAATTTGAAAAAGCCATTTGAAATCAATTTTAATTTTACCGGTAAAGATGAAATCAATCTTTATGGTGGGGTAGCTACTAAAGGAGCTAATAGAAATAGTATAAATATAGAAGGAAGTATTACTCAAGGAGTAACAGATAAAAAAAGATATGATAAGATTAATATTATTGCTGCACAAACTCTAAGTTCTAAAGCAAATAATAATAGTATTAATATCAGTAATTCTAATTCTGATATTCCTATGTTTTTATATGCAGTTATGTCTGAAGATGGTAAATATTATGCAAGTAGTGCTAATGCTAATAGTATAGTTTTAGATAATGTAAAATCAGGTAGAAATCTCACTGCTATTATAGAAGCTGATAATTTAGAAAAAAACACTATAAAATATAATATGGTGCAATCTTTATCGAATGCTTCTAATATAGATAAAGGTTCTAAAATCATTTTAAGAGCTAATGAAAATGCTAATGATAATACTTTAAATATTAAAGATTATTCAAGTGCAGCTAGTTCTAATGTATATATTATTAATGCAAAAAATGAAAGCGCTAATAATACTTTTATCTTTGATAATCTAGCCCTAGGTACAGCTTCTGATAAAAGAGAAGGGGAAATAATAATTAGTGCAGGTATAGCTAAGAATACTCATGATAATTATACTCATATAAATAATTTAAATATAGATGAGTATAAAAACAACAAAGCTATATTTATAAGCGCTTCTGGAATATATAGTGAAAATGATAAAAGCTATAATAATACTTTATACTTAAGTGGTAATACTAATATTTTTAACAATACCAATATAGAAGTATTAGCAGGAAGCTTTTTACAAACTAAAAAAGATAATAACTTTGTATCAAAAGTTCTAACACATAAAAATGGTACTAATAATCATTTAATATTAAATACAAATATAAAAGCAAATACTATTAATAACTTTGATCATTATAGCTTTATCTTAAAAGATGATACTAAAGCTTATTTAAATGCTAAAGAAGTGATTAATCTTTCTAAAGATAGTTCTATTAATGTATATACCAACAATAATGTAAAAAATAAAAGCTTTATTTTAATGCAAAGTGAAAAAGGCTTTGTAGATGCAAATAATAAACACTTAAATCAAAAAGACTTACAAAGCTTATTAGAAACTATCACTAAAAACAATCAAAGCTTACATAAAAATATCAAAGCAAAAGTTCAAAAAGCTAAATACACTTTAAGTGTAAGTAAAGATGCAAAAAGCATAGTAGTGAATTTAAATTAAAGCAATACTCAAAAAGGATTAATTATGAAAAAGTTAGCAAATCACATCATACTCTCAGGCGTAACTGTATCAATGTTATTTTCTCCACTAATGGCTTTACCTAGTGGAGGTAAATTTACTCATGGGACTAGTGGGACTATAAATACTAATGGTAATAATATGAATATTATAGGTAATGGACCAAGCTCAGTCATACAATGGGGTGGTGGCTTTAATATAGGCAAAGGCGAAAGTGTAAACTTTGGAGGTAATAGTAAAAACTACCTAAACATTGCTCATGGTACTAGTAAATCTATGATAGAAGGTTTTTTAAATGCAAATGGTAAAAATGTCTTTTTAATTAATCCTAATGGGGTAATCATTACTAAAACAGGAACTATCAATGCTAATCGCTTTGTGGCTTCGACTTCGTCT
>NZ_JAKMPZ010000023.1:0-1654 GCF_025771325.1 Campylobacter sp. RKI_CA19_01122
TAACTCCCTCAGTTTCCAAACATTAACTATCAAAGAGCATAATTACACTTGTAAAAGCAAACATTCATAGATAACTCCTTAGTTTTTAAAGATCTAGTTTCAAACTAGATCTTTAAAGATAATTCAATCTATAAATACAACCCTATAATATATTTTTATCGTTTTTATTTACTTTAAGAATTCTTATATAAAACTATGCTATAATACAAGCCATAGTTTTAATTTTAATAAGGAGAATTCTCATGAAACTAGTTAAACTTAGTTTAGTAGCAGCATTAGCTGCAGGTGCTTTTTCAGCAGCTAACGCTGTTTCACTTGAAGAAGCTATAAAAGATGTTGATGTATCAGGAATGTTCAGATATAGATTTGAATCTGATAGAAGAGATATTGGCAATACAATTGTAGATGGTTACAACAGCTCTAAAGAAAACAAGCATAAATTTAAATCTCAATTAAATTTCAAAGCAGCTTTAGATGATAACTTCAAAGCTTTTGTTCAATTCCAATATAGTACAAGTGAACTTGGTTTTAATAGCCCAAATGCTAAAGCTGAAACTGATACTGATAGTACTTTTGCAGTTCAACAAGCTTACTTAGAATATACTAATGAAGCTTACGCTACAAATGTAATCTTTGGTAAAATGGAAGTTGGTTCTATTTGGACTGATGATGCAGTAGGAACAGGAGCTAAAATTCTTAATAATTCTATCGAAGGTTTAACTTTTGCTGGTTATTGGTTTGATAGCTTCAATGTTACAAGCGATGGAGATTTTACAGATTTAGGTATTGCTGATACTTCTTTATATGGTGCTGCTGTATTAGGTGATTTTGATCCATTTGCTTTCCAAGTATGGGCTGCTTATTCAAACAATTGGGCATTTTTATATGCAGTAGATGCTAGCTATAAATTTGCATTCAACGATGCTAACTTCAAAATCCAAGCTCAATACTTAGGAAATAGCTTGGATAGTGATAAAGAAAAATTAGGTCTAGATAATAGCAATTTCTACGCTGCTCAATTACAAGGACAAATTTCTGCTTTTGATTTCCAAGCAGGTATCGTTGGTTATGGTGAAAAAGACAAAGCTAGCTTAGTAGTTTTAGAAGATAAAGGTAGAGTAATCGCTCCAGGTGAGCAAATTTTCTATTCTACTGGTAGTGATTTAAGAGGTAGTATAGGTGAAAACTTCTTCTATTTTGCAGGTTTAGGTTATACTTTTGCTGAAACTGTTAGAGTAGGATTTGATTATATCGGTGGTAAATCTGAACAAGTTGGCCATGATATAGATAAAAATGAATATATTGCAAGAGTATCTTACGCATATAGTCCAAAACTTACATTTAGCGGCTTCTATTCTTACTTAACTGAAGATTATAACACCAATGGTGTTCATGATAGCGATGATCAATTCATCAGACTTGAAGCTCTATACAAATTCTAATTATAAAAGCTAAGCCAAAAGGCTTAGCTTACTATATCTAAAATTATCTCTTCTTTTAATCCTTGTATTTTAATTTCTTTTATTTTTAAATCATTAGGTAGATTTTCAAGCAAAGCTTCTTTATTATGTATATTTTTACTTGCCAATACTCTTAGCATTTTACCCCTATAAGCTTTAGCAAAATGACTTAAAGTTTTGGAATTTTTTAAAAA
>NZ_JAKMPZ010000024.1:0-1180 GCF_025771325.1 Campylobacter sp. RKI_CA19_01122
AATATGCTCATAAATCAAACTTATTTTATAGACTCTTGTGATGATGTAGAATTAAATATAAAAAGAGAAAGTAAATTAGAATATAGAATCACTTATGATGATAGTAAGCAAATGAAAGCTATTGTTTTTATCATAGGTGGGTATGGAGCTAATGCAAATATACA
Source organism: Campylobacter sp. RKI_CA19_01122 (assembly GCF_025771325.1). Classification (NCBI taxonomy): domain Bacteria; kingdom Pseudomonadati; phylum Campylobacterota; class Epsilonproteobacteria; order Campylobacterales; family Campylobacteraceae; genus Campylobacter; species Campylobacter sp. RKI_CA19_01122. The sequence continues at coordinate 165 of NZ_JAKMPZ010000024.1, forward strand.
TTTTCTAGAAAGTTATAGAAATTTTATAGCTAAAAAATTTGATGTAGTAGCTGTAAATGTATTTTATCATTGTTTTTGCCAAAGAAGATCGGATGTGGACAAATATAGTGCTGAAATGACTTTTTTATTAGACGATATAAGAACATTTGAAAAGGCTTTCAGGGATTTTGAAATAGAATTTGAAGTGCTAGATAATACAAAAAATATAGAAAAATATTATCAAATTCTTGATCAAAAAATGAGTATATTAAAAGAACAAGGAATTTTAAATCAAGACTATAAGGTTGAGTTATCTGTGACTTTTATCCCACCCAACAATGAGTATAATAATTTTGCCATTATGCCTGCTATCGATCATATCAATGCCTTAAAAGATATAATGAAAAATTATCCTCAATTTAAATCTTTACCTAAAATTTACGGGGGAGGGTCATACGGTGGCTTAGTGGCATTAATGTGTGCTAAAATAGCTCCTTGGTATGTAGATGGAGTGATAGATAATTCAGGTGCTGCATTGCCTCCGTTAAGATATATCATAGGAAGGGATTTAAATAAAGGTGATGCTATTTTAAACGAAGATGAGTTAAATAGTAAAGTTCATTGTTATGTGGAAACTTATTGGACACGCAAAAACCCAAACTCACCTTATTATTTTGCTGATGAAAATTATTTAATAAGAGCTTTACTTAATAAAGATCATTTGATCTTACAAGCTCAAAAGAATAAAAATATTATTTATACAAGTTATCATAGCGCTAAAGATGACTTAACTCCAGCTGAATATAAAATTTCTATGATAGAAATTTTAAAAGCCTTAAACTATGAAGTAGATTTTCATCTAATAGATGAAAAAGATATAGATGGTAAATTTATTAAAAATTTAACTCATGGCTGTGGAATTCCTGATAAGGCATTATTTAATAAAGAATTACCTATTATGCTTGAAAAATTAAAAGATAAAACATTTAGTATGAAAAAAGATAGTATATCTTATCCTTGTAAAAATAAAGTTTTTA
>NZ_JAKMPZ010000025.1:0-1136 GCF_025771325.1 Campylobacter sp. RKI_CA19_01122
TTGATTGGATGTGATTGTTATTTTTTATAATTTTTTTATTAAAAAATAGTTTTTTTATATTTAAATAATGCATTTTTTTATTAAAAATAATACAAGATAATTTTTCCCTTAAAATTTACAATTTTTAAACAAGGATAATTCATTATGAAAAACATTACAAGAAGTTTAACGGGAAAATTAACTTTTTTTGTTTTTTTAGCAATTATAGCTATTTTATTTATAGCAAATGCATTTAATTATGCTGAAGTAAAGCATGATGTTCAAAAACTCATCAATGATATACAAGTTAAAACAATGCAAGATGTTTTAAAGAATTTTGATGACTACACTGCTTCAAGAAGCGATGCTATTAGATCTGTCGCCTCTGAATTGCAAAAAAATCCTAATGCGAGTTTAGAAGAAATTTACACTATGGTTAAAGTTGCAAAAGAAGCTAGTCGTTTTGATGTGCTATATGTAGGACTTGCACACAATGGTGCAATGATTAGATCAAATGGAAACCATCAAATGCCATCTGATGGCTATGATCCTAGAACAAGAAGTTGGTACACAAGTGTTGCTTCTGGAGAAAACAAAGTTGTAATATCAAAGCCTTATATTGCCCCTAGCTTAAAAGCTCCTTCTTTATCTTTTTCATATCCTATAGTTGTTAATGGTAAATTTATAGGTGCAGTAGGTGGAAATTATGATTTAAATACTTTTTCAGATAATGTATTATCAATGGGAAGGTCACAAAGCGGATATACTGTGGTTTTAGATAATGATGGAACTATACTTTTTCATGAATCTTCTGAGGCATTATTAACAAAAAATGAATTAAGTCAAAATATAGTAAAATCATATCTTTCAACACCTGAAGGAAAATCAGGACTTCTTTCAAGCTCACCAATGTTAATTGAAGATGGAAATGCTCCTCGCAAGGCTGTGATTTGTCAGAAATCTTCAACAGGATATAATGTTTGTGTGATTGCAGATGAAAAAATCTATAAAGACCCGGTAAATAAAGCTTTAATACAACAAATCATTATTGGTGTTATAAGCTTGGTAATTGCTCTTGTAATTATAAGATTTATGATTAATTATAATCTTTCTCCACTTCAAAAAATCCAAACCGGCCTTAACTCTTTCTTTGACTT
>NZ_JAKMPZ010000026.1:0-1077 GCF_025771325.1 Campylobacter sp. RKI_CA19_01122
CACTCCATTATAATTTTTAATAGTAAGTTGAGCTATACCGCTACTTTTAGCTTGAGAACCTGTTTCAAATCTAGTTACACCTATTTTAGAGCTTTGAGTTGGGCCTATACTAGCTTTTACAGTTTGATTTGACTGTGCACCGAGTTGAAATTCTTGATTTACAAAGTTTCCGCTTAAAAGTTGTTTGCCATTAAAAGCTGTGGTGTTAGCTATATTATCAAGTTCTTCCATCAAACGATTAATATCAGCTTGAAGCATATTTCTTGTTTTAGCACTTTGTCCATCTTGTGCTGCTTGAGTAGCTTTTACCTTAATAGTATCTAAGATTTTAAGCTGCTCATCCATAGCCTTATCAGCTGTTTGTAAAATACCTATAGCGTCATTACCATTATTTATAGCTTGACCTAAAGTTGCAGCTTGTGATCTTAAACTATCTGCTATAGCCATACCTGAAGCATCATCTGCTGCAGAGTTGATTCTAAGACCTGAACTAAGTCTTGATAAAGACTTATCAAGCTCTCTTGCTGTGATAGTTGAATTTGCATGTGCATTCATTGCACCTATGTTGGTGTTTATTCTAAAACCCATTTTAAATCCTTTCAAAATATTGCTTAGAACTTTTAAAGCAATAAATGTTCCAAATTTAAAGAGTTGTTTTAAAGAGTTGTTTTAAAGAGTTGTTTTAAAGAGTTGTTTTAAAGAGTTGTTTTAAAGAGTTGTTTTAAAGAAAAACACCTTGAAAATTCAAGGTGTTTTGGATTTCTTAACTATTGTAATAATCTCATTACATTTTGTTGCACAGCATTAGCCTGACTCATAGCATAAGATCCACTTTGGGCTAGGATATTATGCTTAGCAAAGTTTGCACTTTCTGCTGCAAAATCTACATCTCTGATGTTTGATTCAGCTGATTTGATATTTACTTGGGTTACACTGATGTTATTTAGTGTAGCTGTGATTTGATTTTGCACAGAACCAATATCAGCTCTAATTTTATCAAGGTTAGTGATAGCAGTTTCGGCTATATCCATCACAGCCATAGCACCTTTAAGAGTAGTAACGCCAGCTTCTTGATCT
>NZ_JAKMPZ010000027.1:0-1033 GCF_025771325.1 Campylobacter sp. RKI_CA19_01122
CAAACAAGGTAGTATTAAAAAGGAGCTTAATTTAGATAAAATCAAACTTTATCAATACGCTATTTCCTTTAATGCTGATCCAAGTACTATCATTGCAGAACCTAATAAAAATGCCGAAGTAACTTTAAAAGGTGGTAAAGCTAATGAAAAAATAGAGTGGAGCTTAAGTGGAGACGCTACTTTAAGCAATCAAGAAGCAACATTTAATGCTAGTGGTGAAGCCAAGGCAGTTATTACTTCTAAAGCTCCATTTAAAACTAATCCTATAATTAGTGTAAATACCCTAGGCCAAAACCTCACTAAAACATTAACTTATATAGATGGAACTATATATACTCCAAAAATAGAATATCCTTCTTATAAAGTAAGTTTTTGGAAAACATTAGATAAAACCATAGACTATGACTCAGATTATGTATTAAAAGTAAGTGGTTTATTACCAAATTCAACCATTGATAATATCAGTGGAAGTAAAGGAGTAAAAGCTAAAAAAGAAAGCTTTAATGTTAATGATAAAGGTGAAGCTACTTTAGAATTTAGTGGTATTAGTGATCCTAGTGTTAAAGAACTTACTATTAAGTTTAGTTATATGAAATCAGTTATTACTAAGGCTGAAATAACTGCAGATAAAATTAATCTTTATCAAAGAGAATTGAATTTAGAACTTGATAAAGAAACACTTTATACTCAAGAAGGAGAAGTAGTACACGCTGTATTAAAAGGTGGAAAAACAGGTTCTAAAGTAGAGTGGAGTTTAAGTGGAGACGCTACTTTAAGTAATCAAGAAGCAACATTTAATGCTAGTGGTGAAGCCAAGGCAACTATTACTTCTAAAGCTCCGTTTGAGAATGATATTATGTTAAAAGTCAATGCTTTGGGTAGTTCTTTTGTGAAAAGCATTAAGTATAAAACAAAAATTTACACTCCTGAAGTAGAGTATCCTTCTTATAAGGATCCTAGTTGGTGGTTTCATGTAGAGAAAAAAACTATAGATTATGACTCAGATTATGTATTAAAAATAAGCGGTTTATTA
>NZ_JAKMPZ010000028.1:0-845 GCF_025771325.1 Campylobacter sp. RKI_CA19_01122
TTTGCTATTTTTAAATTCTCTTGAGTTACATGATCAATTTGAGCTACAGCATCATTAATTTGAGTAATACCTGTAGTTTGCTCTTTAATACTCTCACCCATTTCATTAATAGATTGAACTAAGATATTAGTATTAGCTTCAATCTCACCTAAAGACTTTTGAGTTCTTTCTGCTAGATTTCTAACTTCATCAGCAACAACAGCAAAGCCACGACCATGTTCTCCTGCACGAGCTGCTTCAATAGCTGCATTTAATGCAAGTAGGTTAATTTGATCAGCAATATCACCTATTATAGAAGTAACATTTTTAATCTCTTCACTTTGAGCAATAACTTCACTAGTTTTATGAGATACATTTTGCATAGAAGAAGTAATCTCTTCTAATGCTGCTGCTGTTTCTTCTAAAGAAGAAGCTTGAGAAGATGAAGAATCTGTTAAGTCTTTAACAGCACTTTGTAATTTACCACTCTCATCTGCCAATAAAGAAGCAAATTCAGATGATTGTCTTAGCATAGCTACTATTTCTTGACCTAATACATTAGTAGTTACTTCAACTCCACCTTTAGCATTTTTAACTTCAGTAGTAAAGTCTAATGCCTTATAGCTATCAAATACTCTATTGATTTCATTCATATTAGAACCAACTTTTGCTTGTAATACATCAAGCATATCATTTAATACATTTTTTAATTCTATTAATTGAGGATTAGCAGGAATTGCTGTTATTCTTGCTGTTAGATTACCACCTTCTATTTCTTTAGCTGTATCAACTGATTGTTCTACTGCTTTAGCATCTTGTTCTAATGCATTTTTAGTTTTAGTGATGTTTTCATTGATGGCTTTGGC
>NZ_JAKMPZ010000029.1:0-644 GCF_025771325.1 Campylobacter sp. RKI_CA19_01122
GAAGACAAGAACAAGTAAAATAGAGTTTGCTGCAGATAAAATTAAGCTTTATCAAAGAGAATTAAAATTTGAAGGGGATAAAACAATATACACCGAAGAAAAAGCACAAGCCAATATCACGCTAAAAGATGGTAAAAAAGGTGCTAAAGTAGAATGGAATATAAGTGGAGACGCTACTTTAAATGATCATGATACAACATTTAATTCTAGTGGTGAAGCTAAAGCAACTATTACTTCCAAAGTTCCATTTAAAGATAACCCTGTAATTAATGTAAATACTATTGGACAAAGTGTTAGCACTACTATTGCATATGTAGATAAAGAATATATCCCTAGTATTATTTATCCTAGCTATAAGGGTTATAAGCAAACCATAGAATTAAATCAAGATTTTCATCTTGAGGTAAGTAATTTAATCCCGAATACAGAAATTGAAATATATCATGATTTTTTATCAGCGGCTAAACCAAAGCAAGATCATGTTAGAGTAAATTCTAGTGGTAAGGCTACTTTGGAATTTTATGGAGTATCGAATCCATTGTGTAGTAATTTCAATATTCAATTTAAATATATGAAAACAAAAAATAAGTCAGCGGATTTTTTTACAGATGAAATTTATATATATAAACAGCTTACCTTGATTG
>NZ_JAKMPZ010000003.1:0-146975 GCF_025771325.1 Campylobacter sp. RKI_CA19_01122
TCTTTAAAGATGAAAATGATAAATTTGTTTTAGAGATTGTTTAAGGCTTTTCACCTTAAACACCAGCTAAAGCTAAAAGATCGCTTACTTTTTCACATTTTTTAAGATCATCACCGCTAATTTGTTTGCCAAGTGAGTTTTTAAATAATACCATGATAGATACAAAAGCTAAGCTATCCCATTCATCAATATCATCTAAAATCATATCTTCTTTTAGTGTTTCATCCATATGCATAGCTTCGCTAATAGCTTCTAATAATTCTTCTTTAGTCATTTTTTTCTCCTTTATAAATTGAAATTGTATCAGTTTTAAAGTTTTTATCAAAATTTATATAAGCACTCCCCCAGGCATATCCAGCACCAAAAGCACTTAAAATGGCACTAAAATCATTTTTTTGTATTTCACAAAGTAAAGCAGGTAAAGAGCAGGCACTTAAATTAGCATATTTTGACATCAAAAAATTTGGTGCTTTAGAGCTATCAATACCCAAGTCATTTATAATAGAATCAACTAAAAATTGATTGGATTGATGCAATAAAAAATAATCCACTTCATCTTTATCTTTTTCACAAAAATCAAGTATTTCTTTTATGCTTTGGCTCTCAAGATTAAGCGCTTGATTAAAAATTTCAGCCCCATCCATGTAAAGATTATCTAAGCTCCTATGCTTATTGGTTTGAAATATTTCTTTATTGGAGCTTTTACTCTCATCAAGTTTAGCAAAAGCTCTATTAGGTATGATGAGTTTATCAAAACCTTCTCCATTAGAATAAAGTTTAAAAAACGATTTTTCATTTGCACAGCTTATGAGTGTTGCGCTTACTCCATCGCCAAAGATTGGAGCTAAATTTGGATTTAAAGGGTTTATGGTTTTGCTTAAAGTATCACCACAAATTAATAAAATATTTTTTGCATTTTGATTTTCTAAAAAAGAAAAAGCTATAAATAAGCCATATAAATACCCAGAACATGCTTGATTTACATCAAAAGCTATGGTTTGAGGTTTTAAATTTAATCGTTTGTGAAGATAGTTTGCGCATGATGGCATAAAAAAATCAGGAGTTTGTGTAACAAAAATCACCATATCAAGCTTATTTTTATCAAAATCAAGCATTTTAAATAAATTTATACTTGCTTCATAGGCTAAATCTGTTGTGCTAATATTTTCATCAGCAATAAATCTTTCTTGTATGCCTGAAATTTTTTTCATTCTTTTTAGCATTTTGACATCATTTTGAAAAACATCTTCTAAGCAATCATCTATATTTATACATTTATTAGGCACGCAAACGCTTATACCTGCTATTTTGGCTTTATTAAAACTAGCTTTCAATTATAAGTCCTTCGTAATTTATCATTTCTTTTTGGATTAGAGCAAAATTTTCTTTTATATTTGCATTTAAACTATATAAAAATTCTAAAAATGGCATATTTCTTTCGCCCTTTTGAAAGTATAAAATACATTCTTTTGTATTAAAATGCACATGTAATAACTCTATAGCCTTATATAACATAATTTTTTCAAGCTTTCTTCCTAAGGCTCTACAGCTTATACAAAGATCTTTTATGATTAAATTTGTTTCATCTTTATAAGCTAAAAAAATTGCTATAATACCACTATCACTTAATTTATCACTCATGCTTATAGTCAAAATAGCATGTTTTTGCATAAATTCTTCACATTCTTTTAAGCTTAATCTTGAGTAATTTGATATAAATTGATTAGTTTTATTAAGTAGTTGTGAAATTCTTTCAAGTTCATTCGCGTGGTTGATATGAAATTTCAAACAAATCTGTAATTTTTCAAAATACTCTTTAGGGCTAAGCTTGCTAAGTTCTTGTCTTTGTAAATTTGCTTTAATATCAGCACTTCTTAACTCATCTTCTTTGCTAAAGCTTGTTTTTAAAAGTCTAGGATGGAGCTTTAAACTATAAGCACTATTTTCATCAGCTAGCAAGGTGTTAATATGAAGGTGTGATACATTTTCAATTTCGGCTATATTATCATCAATAAATAGCACACTATCAAAAGCTATATTAAAAAAATTTACAATTTCTTTAATATTTTCGTCTTTACTTTTCCAATTAGCCCTGATCATACTAAAATCATCAAGTTGTAATAAAAAGTCTTTTCTTTGTGAAAAAAGTTTTTTTACATCTTCTTCTTCATTTTTTGAAGCGATGGCAAGTAAAAAACCTTGATTTTTTAAATTTAAAAGCTCACTTTGCAAGGCTTTATGATTGCTAGATAAAGTAAGATTTTCAATACCATCTTCGCCTAAAATTCCTTGGTATAAGGTATTATCAAGATCTATGATGATTGCTTTTAAAGTTGGTTGTAAAAGGCTAGGTAGGATTTTTAGTCCTAGAATTTGGGCTAATTTTACACAAGCTTTATTACTAAGTCTGCTTGCATTTATTTCAAAATTACTATCATCTATGATGAGATTTTCATCTAAAAAGGGCTTTAGTATTTTGCAAATACTATATTCTTTTAAGCTTGTATCGCCAAGTAAAAGTGTGATGATAGGAGCGTTGCTAATGCTTGATAGTTCTTGTATTTTTTCTTTGATAAAATCATCTACATTTTTTTTATAATTGTTTAAATCTATAAATATAATATTTAAATCTGCTTTTTGAAAATTATCATAACTTAAACTATCATCATAAGAGCTTATGTTAAATTCAGCCTTTAATTTACTAAAGGCTAAAAATGCATTTAGTATGCTTGAAATCACTTCAAAAGAGTGATTTCTAAAAACATTAATAGTAATTTTTTTATAATGATTTTCCTTACTAAGTTTTATGAGATCATTTCTTTTTAAATTTGGTGAAAAAAGATTCATTTTAGCTCTACTAATTCTATTAATAAATTATTACTCATCATCACAAAGCAAAGTTTTGCAAAATAACTTGCTTTCATTATGTCAACAACTAACAAACCATCATTTAAAAGCAAAGATAAATCTTGCTCTATATTTTTGCTTTCATAAGCTATATGATACATTTTAGTTTTATTTTTCAAATAGCTATCTAAAACGCCTTTTTCATTTAAATTTGACAAAAGTTCAAAGCGATATTGGGGGAATAAGTTATTTTTTGGAATGATAAATTCTCCTTTTACCCCTTGTTGTTCGTCTATAAATTCAGCTTCTTTAATAAAACCTAGCTTTTCAAATATTTTTCTTTCTTTTTCTAAAGATTTACATGCTACACCTATATGGTGGATTGGTAAATTTAAATTCATTTTTCAAATACCACAGCCATAGTTATAGCATTTTTAAATTTTAAAGCTTTTTCTAAAGAATAGTCATTTGCCATAAAACATTCATATTGTTTTATTTTTAAATCTGCTTTTTTTGCCATTTCAAAAATTTCAGTTGGATGTGTAAATAAGTATATATGATCAATTGCAGGTGCGTTGATAGGTATGGTTGCAAAAATTTCACCTTCATCGCTTAATAAGTCTTTTGCTCTTTTTAAAAATTCTAAAGGCTGTTCAACATGTTCTAAAACTTCTCCAATTACTATTAAATCAGCTTTTTTGTGAAATTGAAATTGAAAAAAATCTTTACATAAAAATTCACAATTATTAATTAAATTTTTAACTTGATTTTCCACCATATTTTTTGTCAATTCGCAACTAGTAGGGGATAAATCTAAACCTAAATAATAATCAAATTTCAAACTTTTAACAGCTTTAGTAAAAAATTCTCCATGTCCTGGGCCTATTTCAAAATAATTATCATGTTTGCTTTTTGATTGAAGATAATTTTCAAAATACTTTCTAACTTTTATATGAGCAATCCAAATATAAGATGAAAGCGCAAGCCCTATCATGTATTTTTTCATATAAGTTTCATTAAAATAGACTTTATCTTTTACTTCTTCAAAACTTTTATATCTATATGAGTTATTTTCTATGAAATATTTTGTTTCTTCTAAAGTGTCATTAAGTATAGTTAAATAGCATTCGCACTGCTCTTGTAAAGAAATATTGTTTTGAAGATAATATGAAATGAGATTTTCAAATTCCATTTCATCTTCATTTGTTAGACTGATTTTATTTAAATATTTTGCGTGAATTGGATTTTTTATAGCTATTAACTCAAATAAGTTTTTAATATTTTTCATTTTTTACCTTTGATTTGATAGCTTGCAAAAGTTCATTTTGTGATTTTAGCTGACTTAATTCATCTTTGCTAAATTTGATTTCAAATTCTTCTTCTAAGCTCATGATTATATCAATATGATTTAAAGAAGTCCAATTTTTGCAATTTTGCATGCTTAAATTTGAATTTTCATCAACTTTTACTTCTAGTATATTTTCTAAAATTTCATAAAATTTATTTTCCATTTTTTAACTATCCTTTAGAATAAGTACATTTTTATTCATGTTTAAGGCTCTTATTATGGCATTTTCATATTCTTGAGCAATAAAAATACTTATGTAATCATTGGCAAATTTTATCATATCGCTTTTAAAAGATGATAAAGCTATTTTAATAATATTTTTAATATTAGGAAGAGAGTGTTTGTTTAAATCTCTAACAAAATATAAGATTTCTTTTTTTTGTTTTTCTCCATTTTCATCAAGAATAAAACCCTGGAATTTTTTAAAATATCTATAATCTACTTGATATTTTTCTTCAATATGGTGGGTTATGGTGTGTCCAATACCCCCAAAAGTAAGAAATTTTCCATTTTCTTTTATTAAAACATCATACACACAATTTTCACCAAAACAACTTGTAGTGTCTTTTAAAAACAATTCTTCTTTGGCTCCTTTTATAGCAAAGGAAAATATAGGATCATTAGTGCGTTTTACCCCTGCTTGTTTGCGAAAATATTCATTTAAAGCACCCATTTTTGTAGGAGAATTTAATTTATCATAAACTTCATTTTTGCAAAAACTATAGGTAAAAGTAGGCATGATTAAAGTACCTTCTTTACCTATAACTTCAAAAAAACAATCTAATATAGTTTGTAAAAATTCATTTCTAGGAAGCAAGGGTGTGCCAAAATTAAAAAGTTCAGTATGCGCACACAAAATATCGCCTTTTTTGATACTAAGTTTTTTAAAAGCTTCTATTAAATCTACATTAGAGTATTTTTTATCATTGTATTTTAAGAAATATTTCATTTTATCAATCTGTGAAATTTTAATTTTTCTATTAAATCTTTTAATTCATAAGCTTGCATGTTTAGTTTTGAGGCTATATCTAAAACATCGTTTTTACCATCACAATATGCTAAAAAATTACATGATATTGGTATATCATTGGTTGAAGAAGTATTGATAGTATGGTATAAGCCTCTTTTACCTAAATTAGGTTCGCAAAATATCGTATTTTGATAAATTTCATTAACCTCTAAATTCATAATGATTTTTTGCATAGCTTTTAAGCCACCTTGCAATCCCTCTTCACTGATGAAATTTAAGTCATCCTTGCTAGTATGATATTCTTTATACTCTAGATACTTACTTCTACAAATTCCGACTACGGGTAAATTTACTAAAGGAGAGCAGTATTGTCTCTCATCGCTTCCTCTATCTAAAAAGCTAAATTCTTTAAAATTATTTTTTTCTTTTAAGGTATGCAAAGCTACTTTATCTGCTAGGGTATTTTCACTTGGAGTGTGAATGAGTGAGTAAGCATTATCATCACCTATGCAAGAGAGTACAAATCCTGCTTTAGTGTGTTTTTGCAAATACTTTAAATGTTTACTAAGATAAACTATACTTCCTATAGTTTCAGGAGCAAAAACAAAACGATAATTATATTTTCTCTCTTTAAGTTCTAAAAGCCATTTAGCTAAAAATGCAGCTACCACAGGACCACTTAACTCGTTATTTGCCATAGATGGATGGCAAAGATAAGTGGAAATTAAAATTTCATCTTTTGTTTCTTGCGTGCTAGGTATGAGCAAGTCAGCATAGTTTAAAACTCCATTTTCATGGTGCTTTGCATCTATGAAAACTTTATATTTTCCTTCTTTTAGTTTAACTCTATCTTCATGTTTTATACAAAACCCCCAACGCCTTTTATAATAGCTTGTCACATAAGGTATAGCATCAGGTATTTCTTCTATAGAGTAAAGGTGTTCTTGTAAGCTTGCTAGATTAAGCTCTGTGTCTATGCCTGTGCTATAGTTTAACACATGAAGATTATTTTGCTTAAAATCACAAATTTTTTCTCCATCTGGAGTGATGATATAAGCATCGTTTATCTCCCATTCAGCAGGCACTTCCCAATCAAACACTTTGCTCCCGCTTGCTATAGAATGAATTTTTAATATACCCCCCCCCATAGCTTCATCAAGTATTTTTAAGCTTTGTCTAAAGCCTTTCCCGGTAATACTTCTGCATATAGGAAAAAGCTCACAAGCTAGCTCATACATACCTTTACTCACAACAAGCCTTTTTAGTTTCTTCTAAAATCTTAAATAAACTATCTTTAATAAATTGTGCTTCTTTTAAATTCATTTCTTGATGAGCAGGTATGCTAAGTTCAGCTTTATAAAAATTATCCGCATTTTCTAAGAATAAATTTCCATATAAGTTTTTATAATAACTAAACTCATAAGTAGGCTTATAATGCACTTGTACACCTATGCCCAAATTTAATAATTTTTCAAAAATAATCTCTTTTTGGCAATAAAACTCAGGAAAAAGCAAAATAGGATATAAATGTCTTGAGCTTTTTTTATAATCTTTGATTTTTATAGTGCTAAAATAAGGATTTTTTTCAAATTCTTTATCATAAAAACTTGTGATGATTTCTCTTTTTTCTAGCATATTGTCAAGTTTTTTAAGTTGATTTATACCTAAAGCACAAGCTACATCACTTAAACGATAATTATAGCCTAGTTCAATCATATCACTATCCCAAAGCCTCTTTTTGACTATGCCATGACTTCTTAAAAGCTTGATTTTTGAGATTAATTCCTCATCATTGCTAACGACCGCACCACCCTCAAAGGTTGTGATAGGTTTAACCGGATGAAAAGAAAATATGCTCAAATCCCCCATAGAACCTACTTTTTGATCTTTATAAATAGCACCTAGGCCATGACTTGCATCATCAATTAGTGGGATGTTGTGTTGTTTAGCTAAGGCTAAAATTTCATCCATTTCTACACTATTTCCCGCAAAATCAACCACGCAAATTGCTCCTATATTAGAGCTATCTTGGCTTAATCTTAAAGCAAGTTTTTTCTCATCAATATTTCCATCGCTTTTTACATCTATAAACTCAACCCTAGCACCTGCCATTAAAGCTGCATTTGCAGTTGCAGCAAAGGTAATGGGGGTTGTTAAGACAATTTTATCTTTTATATTTAAAGATAAATATGCAAGGTGTAAAGCAGAAGTAGCTGAATTTAGCACGCAAGCATATTTTACACCTATATATTCACAAAGGGCTTGTTCAAATTCTTCAACCTTTTTTCCACCGGTTAAAAAATCATCTTTTAAAGCCTCACAAACTACTTGTATGTCTTGTTCGTCGATATTTTGATGAGAATAAGTTATCATTTTTCAAGCTCTGTATGATTTATTATATTTAAAAGCTCTTCTTGGTTAATCCATGATGGATTATTATCAGAGCTATAAGAAAAGCCATTAGAAACTTTTTTGCCCTTTTGCCCTTTTGCATTTATGCTAAAATCAACATTAATGTTATTAAATTGAATACTTGGACTAATGGCATAATAATTTTCAAATTCATAAGTTAAATGACTATCATCACTTGAAATCATAATTTCATGTAGTTTTTCACCTGCTCTTATACCTATGATTTTATGAGCTAAATTAGGAGCCATAGTTTTAGCTAAATCAACGATTTTCATAGAAGGAATTTTTGGTACGAAAATTTCCCCTCCATGCATATAGGCAAAATTATTCAGCACGAAATTAACCCCATCTTCTAAGGATATCCAAAATCTTGTCATTCTCTCATCTGTGATAGGAAGTTCTTTAGCACCTTCATTGATTAGTTTTTTAAAAAATGGTATGACAGATCCTCTTGAACCTACTACATTACCATATCTTGTAACGCTAAATTTAGTATGAGAATTTCCTGCGATGTTGTTTGCTGCTACAAAAAGCTTATCACTTGCAAGCTTTGTAGCTCCGTATAAATTAATAGGATTACAAGCTTTATCGGTTGAAAGAGCGATACATTTTTCTACATTATTTTCCAAACACGCATCGATTACATTTTGTGCTCCATGGATATTAGTTTTTATACATTCCATTGGATTGTATTCTGCAATTGGCACATGTTTCATAGCAGCTGCATGAATGACAAAATCGACATCTTTCATTGCTATGCTCAATCTTTCTTTATCTCTTACATCACCTATAAAATAACGCATACAATCATCATTAAATTCTCTTGCCATTTCAAATTGTTTTAACTCATCTCTTGAATAAATGATGATTTTTTTAGGTTTGTATTTTTGAAGTAAAGTTTTAGTATAAGTTTTTCCAAAACTTCCTGTACCACCGGTGATTAAAATGCTTTTTCCATTAAACATATATATTTTCCTATTACTTGACTAAGTTTTTATATCGGTTGAAAATAAAATTATTTTAAAATTCTTGGTAAAGTTATACCTGTTTGAGCTTGGTATTTACCCTTTTTATCAGCATATGTTACATCACAAGGCTCATCTCCTTGTAAAAATAAAACTTGAGCTATACCCTCATTAGCATAAATTTTAGCAGGTAGTGGGGTTGTGTTTGAAATTTCTATAGTGATATGTCCTTCAAAACCTGGCTCAAAAGGAGTTACATTTACTATAATGCCACATCTTGCGTAAGTACTTTTGCCAAGACAAATAGCCAAAACATCATTTGGCATTTTAAAATACTCAACCGTTCTTGCAAGCGCGAAAGAATTTGCAGGTACTATACATACATCGCCTACAAAATCTACTACATTTTCTTCTACAAAATTTTTAGGATCTACAACGGTGGAATTTACATTAGTAAAAATCTTAAATTCTCTTCCAACTCTTATATCATATCCATAGCTTGAAAGCCCATAACTAACTATACCTTTACCTATATTTGCTTCACAAAATGGCTCTATCATATTGTGCTCTAATGCCATTTTTTTGATCCAATTATCCGCTTTTAAGCCCATTTTTGTCCTTTATAATTAAAGTGAATTTTTAAATTATATCTTAAAATAAAAGTAAAAAATAAATAATTGAAGTTATTTTTAGTATTTTTATATATAATTATAAATTAAGTCTTATAAATTAAGGAGAATATATGACAAAAGAAGAAATCAAAGAACTAATGCAACTTTTTGCAGAAGCAAATATAAGTAAGATTAAAATAAAAGAACAAGATGGATTTGAAATAGAACTTGAAAGAGATATGTGTTGTGAATTACCAGCTCCAGCTCCTGTTGCTCCAGCTCCACAGCCAATTAATGTAAATGTAGTTAATGAAACCAAAGCAAGCTCAAACTCTTCTAATAAACCGACCATCAATAGCCCTATGGTAGGTACTTTTTATCAAGCTCCAAGCCCAGGTGCAGCACCTTTTGCCAAAGCAGGACAAACTATCAAAAAAGGAAGTACTATAGCAATTATTGAAGCGATGAAAATTATGAATGAAATCGAAGCCGAATATGATTGTAGGATAGTAGAAGTATTAGTTGCAGATGGTCAGCCTGTAGAATTTGGTATGCCTTTATTTGTGGTGGAGAAATTATAAAATGGAAATTAAAAAAGTTTTAATAGCAAATCGTGGAGAAATTGCATTAAGAGCTTTAAGAACTGTAAAAGAAATGGGAAAAAAAGCAATTTGTGTGTATTCTACTGCAGATAAAGATGCTTTGTATTTAAAATATGCTGATGCGAGTATTTGCATAGGAAATGCTAGAAGTTCAGAAAGCTATTTAAATATCCCAGCTATTATTAGTGCAGCTGAAATTAGCGAAGCGGATGCGATTTTTCCAGGATATGGATTTTTAAGTGAAAATCAAAATTTTGTTGAAATTTGTGCAAAACATAATATCAAATTCATAGGCCCTTCAGTAGCTGCTATGGCACTAATGAGTGATAAAAGTAAAGCAAAACAAGTAATGCAAAGAGCAGGTGTGCCTGTAATCCCAGGAAGCGATGGGGCTTTAAATGGGGTTGAAGCAGCAAAAAAACTTGCTAAAGAAATAGGCTATCCTGTGATTTTAAAGGCAGCAGCAGGTGGTGGCGGCCGTGGTATGCGTGTAGTTGAAGATGAAAAAGATTTAGAAAAAGCTTACTGGTCAGCAGAAAGTGAAGCGATGAGTGCTTTTGGCGATGGAACTATGTATATGGAAAAATACATCCAAAACCCACGCCATATAGAAGTGCAAATCATAGGAGATAGCTTTGGAAATGTGATACATTTGGGTGAGAGAGATTGCTCTATGCAAAGACGCCATCAAAAACTTATAGAAGAATCTCCTGCAATTTTACTAGATGAAAAAACAAGAGCAAGACTTCATGAAACAGCAGTTAAAGCTGCTAAGGCTATTGATTATGAGGGTGCGGGAACTTTTGAGTTTTTAGTGGATAAAAATTTAGATTTTTATTTTATCGAGATGAATACGCGTTTGCAGGTTGAGCATTGTGTGAGTGAGATGGTAAGCGGGGTAGATATTATTGAACTTATGATTAAAGTAGCAGAAGGGTATCCTTTACCAAAACAAGAAGAAATTAAACTTAAAGGTCATTCTATAGAATGTAGAATTACTGCTGAAGATTCTAAAACTTTCTTACCTTGCCCAGGTAAAATCACAAAATATGTAGCTCCTGCAGGACGCAATGTAAGAATGGAAAGCCATTGTTATCAAGATTATAGTGTGCCTCCTTATTATGATTCTATGATTGGAAAATTAGTCGTTTGGGGAGAAGATAGAAACACAGCTATAGCTAAAATGAAAATAGCCTTGCAAGAGCTTATCGTAGGTGGGATAAAAACAACCAAAGATTTTCATTTAGCAATGATGGATAATGCAGATTTTATCAATAATAATTATGATACAAATTATCTTTCAAGACATTAATTGAAGATAGGTTTTAACCTATCTTAATTCTTCTATATGAGCATTTGCTCTTATTTTATCAAGATGATTTTTTAAGGCTTGTTCTTTTTGAGTTAGGGTATAGACATTGCTAACTTGATCTTTGATTAAATCAAATTCGATAGGATTTTTACCATATTTTTCTTTTATAAAATACACTATATAAGCGTTTTCGCCATTTAACACTGGAGTAAATTCTCCTATTTTTGTATTATTTAACAAAGCAAGTAATCTTGGATCTAAACTAGCTGCGTTTAAACTAATAGCTTTTGATTTAATTTGAGAATTTTTATACATAGGATTTTGTGCAAGCTGTTGTAAAAGTTCAGGATTAGTAGAATTATAAACAACTAAGTCTATATTTGAAAAAGTGCTAAATTTATCAAGATTGCTTTCATAAAAATGTTTTAGTGTTTCATCATCAATATTGATTTTTGCATTTTGCATTATGCTTCTATAAAGTTTTTCTCTTTCAAGATCTTTTCTAACTTTGTTTTTAAAAACTTCAAAACTTAAACCATCTTTTTCTATCTTTGCTTGCAAACCATTAATGTCAGTTTTATTGCCTTTTGCTATTTGGGCTAATTTTTCATTAAGTTCAAAAGTGCTTACATAAATTCCTAGCTTTTTAGCTTCACTTTGTTGAACTTTATCATCTACTAAAAATGCTATAGCTTTTTGTTTGTCATTAGTTTTTAATTCTTTCATAGTTTGTTCTATATCATAAAGAGTAATAGGTTGATTTTCTACTACCATTGCTACACCACCAAGGGTTTGAGCATATAAAATATTTGCAGCAAAACAACAAGATATTAAAAATTTTCTCATATAAAACCTTTATTTAAGTGTAAATATAGCATTATAACAATAAAAATTTAAAAAAGGTAAAAATATGCAAGAAATCACAACGCGTTTTGCTCCTTCTCCAACAGGATATTTGCACATAGGAGGGCTTAGAACAGCTTTATATAATTATCTTTATGCAAGAAAAAATAAGGGTAAATTTTTATTGCGTATTGAAGATACGGATTTAAAAAGAAATTCACAAGAAGCTACGCAAGCTATTATAGAAGCATTTAAATGGTGCGGACTTGATTATGATGGGACGATTGAGTATCAATCTCAAAGATTTGATATTTATAAAAAATACATTCAAAAATTATTAGATGAGGGCAAGGCTTATTATTGTTATATGAGCAAAGAAGAGCTTGATGAGTTAAGAGCTAAGCAAGAAGCAGCTAAAGAGCGTCCAAAATATGATGGTAGATATAGAGATTTTAAAGGAATTCCGCCAAGTGGTATTGAGCCTGTGGTGCGTATAAAAGCACCACAAAGTGGAGAGATTAAATTTATAGATGGCATTAAAGGCGAGGTTAGTTTTAAGGCTGAAGATATCTTAGATGATTTTGTAATTGCAAGAAGCGATGGTAGCCCAATTTATAATTTAACCGTTGTAATTGATGATGCACTAATGGGTGTGAGTGATGTTATAAGAGGAGATGATCATTTATCAAATACCCCAAAACAAATTGTCCTTTATGAAGCACTAGGCTTTAAAATACCTAAATTTTATCATGTAGCTATGATACATGGTGAAGATGGTAAAAAACTTTCTAAGCGTCATGGAGCAACTGATGTGATGGAATATAAAAATATGGGGATTTTACCTCAAGCCTTGCTTAATTTCTTAGTGCGTCTTGGTTGGAGTCATGGCGATGATGAAATTTTTTCTTTAGAAAGTATGCAAGAGCTTTTTGATCCAAATCATATTAACAAAAGTGCTTCTTGCTATAATTTTAAAAAATTAGAATGGCTTAATGCTCATTATATTAAAACTTTACCTTTTGAAGAAATCAATAGACAATTAAAAGATTTAGGTTTTGATTTAAGTCAGTATGAAAAAGCGGGATTTTTACTGGATATGTTAAGAGAGAGAGCTAAAACCTTACATGATATTATTAGTGGGGCTAAAGTGTTACTAAATAACCCAAAAGAATATGATCAAAAGGCTGTAGATAAATTTCTCAATGTTACAAATTTAACTTATTTGGAAAAATACGCTATGGTTTTAAATGAGCAAAAAAATGCTTGTGAATTTGAAGAATTAACTAATCAATTCTTAGAAGAAAATAATCTTAAGTTAAAAGATCTAGCTCAAGCTATACGCATCGCACTCACAGGAAACTCGGTTAGTCCTAGTATATTTGAAGTATTGGAATTTTTAGGAGTGCAAAAGGCTAAACTTAGGATAAAAAATTTACTAAATTATATGAAGGAAAAATAATGAATTTAAAAGAAGAGGCTTTAGAATATCACTTAGGTGGTAAAGTAGATATTGTTGCTAGAAAGCCTATGGATAGTGCACATGATTTATCTTTGGCGTATTCTCCTGGGGTTGCTGAACCTTGCATTGAGATAGCAAAAGATGAAACTTTAGCTTATAAATACACTAATAAAGCTAATTTAGTTGCTATAGTAAGCGATGGTAGTGCAGTTTTAGGGCTTGGCAATATAGGAGCGAGTGCAAGCAAACCTGTTATGGAAGGAAAAGCTTGTTTGTTTAAAAAATTTGCTAATGTTAATGCTTATGATTTAGAAATTAATGCTCATAGTATAGATGAAATTGTTACTTTTTGTAAAGCTATAGCGCCTACTTTTGGAGGGATTAATTTAGAAGATATTTCAGCACCAAAATGTTTTGAAATAGAAGCTGCCTTGCAAGATCTTGGAATTCCTGTAATGCATGATGACCAACATGGAACCGCGATCATTTCTACAGCAGGATTAATGAATGCTATGGAAATTAGTGGTAAAAAATTTGAAGATATTAAAGTAGTGGTAAGTGGTGCAGGTGCAGCAGGTATTGCAAGTGCTAGAATGTATAGAAATTTAGGGGTTAAAAATATCGTTTTAGTAGATAGTAAAGGTGTAATTAATACTCAAAGAGATGATTTAAATAAATATAAACTAGAATTTGTAAGCGATACCAAAGATAGCACTTTAAGAGAAGCTTTAAAAGGTGCTGATGTATTTTTGGGTTTGAGTGCACCTAAGATTTTAGATGATGAGATGATTTTAAGTATGGCAAAAGATCCCGTGATTTTTGCATTAGCTAATCCTGTACCTGAAGTAATGCCAGAAGATGTTAAAAGAGTTAGGAACGATGCTATAGTTGGAACAGGTAGAAGTGATTATTCAAATCAAATTAATAATGTTTTAGGTTTTCCTTTTATCTTTAGAGGAGCTTTAGATGTAAAGGCAACTAAAATTACTGAAAATATGAAAATAGCAGCCGCAAAAGCTTTGGCTGATTTAGCTAAGCTTGAAGTAACTGATGAGGTAAAACAAGCTTATGGAGTAGAAGAGCTTAGTTTTGGTAGAGATTATGTGATACCAAAACCATTTGATAGCAGAGTAAAAGCTGTAGTTAGTGCTGCGGTAGCAAAAGCTGCGGTTGAAGATGGAGTAGCTTTGATAAATAATTTTGATTATCAGAGATATTTTGATAGTTTAAAATAATTTTTTATAAATTAAGTTTTATTTAAAATAATTTTTTATTATAAAACTTAATTTTATCTATTTTTTATTGTTTATATGAGTTATAAAAACATATTTTTTAAAAATCATTTAAAAAATATGTTTTAAATGTTACTTTTTTTCTTTTTAAATTATATAAATTTGATATTACTAGTGTTTTTAATAAAATTAATTTATATTTAAGATATTTTTTAATAGGATATTTTTACTTAATCATAGAAAGGTCGAGATGATTTTTGGTAAGATAGATTATCTTAATTTACTCCCTTTGCATATCTATCTTAAAAAATCAGCTTTTCCTAGCTATGTTAAGCAAACTACAGAATACAAAAAAGGGGTTCCTAGTAAGCTAAATCGCCATTTGTATTTTAGACGCATTGATGCAGCGATTATCTCAAGTGTTGAAAGTCGTAGAAAAAAATACAAAACCTTAAATGTGGGGATTTGCGCAAGCAAAAAGGTAAAAAGCGTTTTAGTGAAAAAACAATCTGAAAGCAAAGAAGATGCAAGCTCTGCAACTTCTAATGCTCTTGCAAAAGTTTTAAAGCAAAAAGGGGAGGTTATCATCGGTGATAAGGCTTTAAAACTTTATTTGCAAAATCCAAAAGATTATATTGATTTATGCGAATTATGGTATGAAAAGACAAAACTACCTTTTGTTTTTGCTCGATTTTCTTGTATTAAAAATTTTTCTATTTATAAAAAAATGATGAAAAATTTCACAAAAAGTAAAATTTTCATTCCGCAATATATTTTGCTAGATTATTCTAAGTCAAGAAATCTTTCTCAAAAAGAAATTAGTGCATATTTAAAGCTAATTTACTACAAAATAGGAACAAAGGAGCAAAAGGCGCTAAAAAAATTTTTAGCTAATGCAAACAGCAAGATACTATAAAAAGGACAATTTATGAGTATAGCTAAACAATATATCAATGAAACCTTAGAAAAAATTCAAGCAACTTCCCCAAGACAACCTATCTTTTTTCAAGCAGCAACTGAAGTGTTAAATTCTTTAGAACCTTTACTTGAATCTAACAAAACTTATCAAGATCATGCTATATTAGAGCGTATTGTTATGCCTGAAAAAACGACTATATTTAGAGTTGTATATATCAATGATGCGGGTAAAGCTCAAACGCATTTTGGTTATAGAGTGCAGTTTAATTCTAGTTTAGGACCTTATAAAGGTGGGATCAGATTTCATCCTAGTGTAGATTTAGATGTTTTGAAATTTTTAGGTTTTGAACAAATTTTCAAAAACTCTCTAACAGGTTTAATGATAGGGGGAGCTAAAGGTGGAGCAAATTTTGACCCTAAAGGCAAAAGCGAAGCAGAAATTATGCGTTTTTGTCAAGCTTTTATGGCCGAGCTTTCAAAAATCATAGGTGCAAGCACTGATGTGCCAGCAGGTGATATAGGGGTTGGCGCTAGAGAAATTGGATATATGTTTGGAGCTTATAAGAAAATTAGCTCTAATTTTGATGGAACTTTAACGGGAAAGAAAATTCCATGGGGTGGAAGTTTAGTAAGAACAGAAGCAACAGGGTATGGTTGTGTGTATTTTACTCAAGAAATGCTAGCAAAATACAACAATGCATTAGAAGGAAAAGAGTGTGCAGTTTCAGGTAGCGGAAATGTGGCAATTTATACCATAGAAAAATTACATCAACTTGGTGCAAAAGCAATCACAATAAGCGATAGCGATGGATTTGTTTATGATAAAGATGGGGTAGATTTGGATTTATTAAAAGAAATTAAGGAAGTAAAAAGAGCTAGAGTGAGTGATTATGCAATGCTTAAAAAAGGTGCTATTTTTACTCCAAAAAGTGCGTATAAACAAGGTTGTAATGGAGTATGGAGTATACCTTGTGATATAGCTTTTCCAAGTGCTACGCAAAATGAATTAAATTTAGAAGATATTAAAACCTTATATCACAATGGTTGTCGTATGGTAGCAGAGGGAGCTAATATGCCAAGCACACTTGAAGCGATCGATTTTATGTTAAATCAAAAAGACTTTTTATTTGCGCCAGCTAAGGCTGCTAATGCAGGTGGTGTAGCGACTTCTCAACTTGAAATGCAACAAAATGCAAGTATGTGTCAATGGAGCTTTGAGGAAGTTGATGCAAAATTACATAAGATTATGAAAAATATTTTTGAAAATTCATACGAGTGTGCAAAAGCTTATAATCATGAAGGAAATTTAGTAGTAGGTTCAAACATAGCAGGCTTTAAAAAAGTAGCTGATGCGATGATTGATCATGGTTATATTTAAAAAGATGGCTTAAATGCCATCTTTAGTGTATATAAAAAAAGCTTGTTATTTGATTGGCGATTTTTTCTTCTAAAGACTCTTTGGCTCTGTCTATATTGCCAAGATAAGCAGTTCTTGCTAAAAGCGAGGTGCTTTGAGTAGAGTTTTTGGAGCTAATTTGTAAATTAACTTGCAAAAGATAGTAATTTTCTACTTCCATTTCAAAAACATCATCTATTTTATCAAAGTCATTATAAAAAAATCTCGCATTAGAAGCGCGTAATCTTTGTGCGTAAGAAAATTTCTTAAAATCTACTATATTGATATAAATTTTTATAATCACTTTGAACATTATTTAAAACTAAGCCTAAATTTTGTAATTTTTGAGCGAGCTTGGCTTCTAAATTTGTGTTTAATTTTGAAGGATTATTGATGTGTAAAGAAAAACTTTGATTTTTATTAGCATGCAGGAAAATACCTTCATTATTTGTTTGGATAAAAGTTTGCATAGAGCCTGTGCAAGCACTTAAAAATAGTGCAAACACAAGCAAGAAAAAATTATTTTTGAGCATCGATTATAGTTGGCACAGCACGAAGACCAAGTTTAGAGTATTTTGCGAAAGTTTCTCTTACTGCTTTAACCTCAGCTTCACTAGGTTTTTTATAATCTTTTAAATTTTTATCATAATATTTTTTCATGATAGCGATTTTTTGTGCATCATCTTTAGCATTTTTACTTTCTTTGTAAATTAATGCAGATTTTTCAAAAGCACTAGTATCATGGATAGGGGTTAAGATAAATTTCACTTGATGGGTTTTTAGTGTTTCTTCTATTTTATCTAAATGCATTCTACAATATGGACATTCAGGATCGCTAAAAACATAAAGTAAAGGTTTGTTTTTATCGCCTAAAGAAATAAACATTTTTTCTTTTTTAAGTTCAACTAGAGCTTTTTTTGAAAATTCAGCTTGTTGTTTTTCCATGAGTTTTGCTTGATAAACTTGAGAGTAAAATTCACCTTTTTTTACATCAATTACTTCAGTTGTGATGATATTATCTTGAGTGAAAACGATTTCTTGGAAATTTTTACCACTAATTTCAAAATTAACTATCACAGCTTCAAAGTTAGTGTCAGGAATTTTTTCTCTACTAGAAACACTAATGTTTGCATTTGATAAATTTGGATTTTTCTTAAAAAAATTAATAATTTCTTCATTGCTTGCAGCAAATAAAGAGCTAGCAAGGGTTAAGAGAGCTAAAGATTTTTTCATCATTTTCCTTTGTTTTAAAATTTTTGCACATTATAAAATGTAATCTTTAACACTTAGATTTTTAATATTCTTTTTTCCTCTATTTTTTTAACTTGAGGGTAGTTTTTATCAAGATATTCTAAATAAGCTATGGCATATTTTCTCGAAATTTTAAAATGATTTTTAACAAAAGCTACATCTAAATGATGATTTTGTAAAAGTTTTAAAAACTCTTGCATGAGATTTTCAAGAGTATTTTTTTCTATAAAAAGATTATGTGCTAATCTTTTGACTTTGTTTTCTTTGGTGAGTTTTTTTAAGATAAGATCTCCATTTTTCCTATCAAGCTCTAAATATTCATAAAGATTGTAAGGTGCGGTAGGTTTTATACCTTCTTTTTTTAAAATTTCATAAAGCTCACAATGAGCCTTTTCTTGTAATTTTTCAAAATCTTGTCCTTTTAAAAACCATATGCCATCTTTAAAATCTAATTTTTCTTGCATTTGCTTGAGTGTATAAGCGCAAAAGCTCTCACTTGCCCAGCTAAGCCTTAAGGCGATAGAATGAGGCGAGATTAAAGCATAAGGATTTTTAGAGAAAATAAAATCAATAAATTCTTTCAAAGTTTGCATAGCATTTAGATCATATACATTTAAAGCTTGCTCATCGACAAAAACATGATTTAAGCTTTTTGCTAGGTTTAGGGCTTGCTCATGAGTGAGTTTAAAGCGTTGATAGCTTGAAAGTAATCCAAAGCCAAGTTTGTGAGTTTGTTTTAAAAACTCAAATACCTTTTTTAAATCTTTTTGTTCTAAAAGTGCTAAATACTTAGCTTTTATATCTTTTTTTAAAGGCTCACTTACCGCATTAAGAACCACACCACCGCTTTTAATACGCCCATTTTCAAGCAAGATGAATTTATCATCAAAACACAAAGGTAAGCTTTTATCAAATTCTAAGTTAATATAAGTTTTATCTTCAAATTCTTTGATTACACTAATTTTTGTATTAAGCTTTTTTGAGCCGCTGCAAAATTCTAAAATACTTCCGTGTTTAATCTCTGCATTAAAAACAACCCCATCGATACTTTTAAAGCTTTTAAAAACACCTTTTTTACTTAATATATAGCCTTTTTTTAACTCATGATAATCACAATTTAAACTCAAAGCAACTCTATTATAAGCTTTTGCTTCTAAAACATTTTCTTCATGAATTTGTATGTTTTTTACAATGATATCTTTTTGATTTTCAAGGCAAAATATTTTTTCATTTTTGCTTATTTTTCCTTCATTTAAACTCCCTGTTACTACCGTTCCTATACCTTTTAGAGAAAAAACCCTATCAATGTAGTATCTAAAAATCAAATTTTCATCATTTTCTTTAGGCTTTAAACTAAGTAGATAGTTTTTTAAATTTAATATACTTTGCTCATCATAAATGCTAGTTGGAAAAACTTTTAAGATATTGATTTTAAAGGCTTTTAATTCTTTTAAAAGCTCTGCTTGCTTTTGTACTAAATCCTTGCATAAATCAACCTTACTCAAAATAAGCACTACATCTTTTACGCCTAAAAATTCCAAAACCCTTAAATGCTCTATACTTTGAGCCTTTAAACCCTCGTTTATATCTATGACAAACATACACACTCTAAAGCCAAAAGCACCACTTATCATAGTTTTAATTAAACTTTCATGCCCAGGCACATCGATAAAAGCAATATTTAAATTTTCACTTTTTAAATTTGAAAAGCTAAGATTAATCGTAATGCCTTTTTCTTGCTCTTCTTTTAAATCATCGCCTTCAAAACCATTTAAAGCTTTAATAAGCGAAGTTTTACCATGGTCAATATGCCCAGCAGTGCCTATGATGATACTATGCATGAAATACCTCTTTAATAATGCTTATTATTTTGTTTAAATCTTTTTCTAAAATACTTCTAAAATCTAGCACAAAATGCCCATTTTCAACACGGCCGATTACGCCTTTTTTTCTAAATTTTTCTTGTAAAAGCAAAGCTTTCTCATCAAAACTTAACACAAAAGTATCTAAGCTTTTATCAGGCATAGAGCCACCACCTACTAAACTTTTAGAAGCTTTTAACTCACATTTTATAGGAATTTTTTCTTTGACAAAGAGTGCTTTTTTTTCTATGGTTTTTAAATCATCATTTAAAAGTTTTAGTGTGGGGATTTTTTCATATTCTTTTTCTAAGTAAGCTTTGGCAGTTTCATTTAAAAAAGCTAGAGTGATTTTATCAACCCTTAGCATTCTTAGAAGTTGATTTTTCTTTAATTGTTGAATGTATTTTTTCTTTCCAAGTATAATGCCTGCTTGAGTAGAACCAAAAAGTTTATCACCGCTAAAACTTAAAATATCACAATGTTTTAAAAGCTCTTTCACACTCGGCTCGTTTTTACTAAGTTGTTTATTAATCTTTTCACACCAGCCAGCACCCAAATCATAATAAGATATGAGCTTTTTCTTTTTTGTCAAAGTGTGAATTTCGCTTAAGCTTACTTCTTCAAAAAATCCTTTAAAAGCAAAATTAGAGCGATGAGTTTTTAAAATCATCTTAGTATTTTCATTGATAGCTTTTTCATAATCATACAGATGAGTTTTATTAGTCGTACCTATTTCTTTTAGTTTAACCCCAGCTGCTAGCATAACTTCAGGAATTCTAAAATTTCCCCCAATCTCAACTAACTCACTTCTTGAAGTAATAACTTCTTCATTTTTTGCTAAGGTGTTTAAGATTAAAAATACAGCTGAAGCATTATTATTAACAACCAAACAATCTTCACAATTAAATAATATTTTTAAATTTGCACTAAGTGCGTCATACCTTGAACCTCTTTTGCCACTTTGCATGTTAAACTCTAAATTAGAATAAGAGCAAATGATTTCTTTAGTTCTTTCAAAAATACTCTCATCAATAATACTACGACCAAGATTAGTATGAATGATAACTCCAGTAGCATTGATCAAACTTTGACTTTGCATGTTTAAAAATTCATCAATACTTTGAGCAATTTTACTTAGCAAATCTTGCAAGCTAAAATTTAAATTTTCATTTTTATTTAGTTCTTTTTTACAATTTGAAACAACTATTTTTGCAAAATGAGATCTTAAATACAAAGGGTAGCTAGCCAAGTTTTCATCGTTTATGAGTGTGTTTATGGGTGGAAAATTTCTAAATTTGTTCATCTTAAACCTTAAGAATAAATTAGTAAAATTATAACTTTTTTATAATGAAATTTATATAATTAAGATTAAAAAAATTTAAAAGAGAGTGTTATGAAAGATTTTGTATTTTTAGAAAATGAAGATTTAATTCCTTTAAGTGATGATATTAGCATAGTTCAAAAAGCCTGTAATGAAGAAGTTTTTATAGGAAATTCAAAGCTTTTAAATCCTGAAGTTTATGCACCTGAGATTAATTTTTACCTTAAAAACTCACAAGATGATGTGCTTAAAAAAGCCAAAACTATTGAGTCCTTATATAAGATTAGATCTAAAGTTTATGATTTAGGGCTTGATTTAGAATACACCAAAGAAGTGGGTAAAAATGTAATTATTGTAAGCAATGAGGATCAAAATGAGCTTATTGAAAGCTTAAAAAAACAAGAATACAAGGTTTTAAAACTAAGTAATGAGCAATGTTTGGGTGTTTTAGGTTGCGTGGGCGAGCTTTGTGTGATAGCTTTAAAAGATAATGAGCAAGTAGAGATTGATTGTGATTTTTTCTTATATGATGTAAAAAAAGAAAGTTTTGATCAACAAAGTGGTTGCTATGATTTAACCACCTTAAGTCAAGAAGAACTTATAAAACTTTTAAATTCTAATTCTCCAAAATATAAATTTAGAAATTATACTAGTTATGATGATAGTATTTGTCAATACCATGAAAGAAGAAGTATTCATTGTGGAAAATGTGCTGAAATTTGTCCTAGTGTGGCTATTTTAAAAGATGATGAGCAAAGAAAATTAGAATTTTCTCATGTGGATTGTTTAAGTTGTGGTGATTGTGTAGGAATTTGTCCTAGTGGAGCGCTTGATTATGCACCTATGCCACGCAATAGCTTTTATGAAATTTTAAAATTTTATGAAGATAAAATCATTTTAATAATCCCTGAGAAAATGTCTATAGAAAATTTAAATATCACTTTAAAAGAAGATGTAATGCCTTTTATGATTAAAGGCGAAAACTATCTTGATCAAGCACATTTTTTAGCTATGCTTCAAACAAGTGGTGCGAGTGTGATTTTTTATAGTGATGGCTTATCGCAAGGTGCTTTAGAAGTGATAGCTTTGATGAATGAAATTTTTCAAAGAAAATTTAAACAAAATGCAATTTTTCTAGCTAAAGATGAAAAAGAACTTTTAGAAGCTATAAATCAAGCACATTTTATAGAAAATCTCAAATTTATTTCTTATAATCCTGCGCTTTTAAAAAGAGAAGATTTTGCTATAAGATTAAGAGAGCTTATAAAGGAAGAAAATTTAGGCAATATCCCAAGTAAAGAATGGATACGCTATGGAAAAATCACTATCAATACAGACACCTGTACCTTATGTCTGTCTTGTGTGGGAGCTTGTAATGTAGGAGCTTTAGTGGCTGATACTAAAGATAATTCTTTGAAATTTAACGCAAGTTTATGTACTACCTGTGGGTATTGTGAGGCAAGTTGTGCTGAAAAAGATACTTTAATGCTTCAAAGAAGTGGGATAGATTTGGAAAAAGAGTATTTTTCTTTTATGGTTTTAGCTCAAGATGAACTTTTTGCTTGTGTAGAGTGTGGGAAAGAATTTGCTACTAAAAAGGCTATTGAGAAAATCGCTAGCATTATGAAACCAAGATTTATGGGCGATGAAGCTAAGATAAAAACACTATATTGCTGTGCTGAATGTAAAGCAAAAGTAATGATACAAAGTATGAATGTGCTTTAAGCCAAAAGGCTTAAGCACTAAGTTTTAGCTTGTATTAAAAATTTTATATAATTTTTTAATATACAAGTTAATTTAAATTATAGTTTTTATGCTTTGCTTAAATTTAGCGCAAAAGCTTTTTGGCTCAAAAGCACTTCATCGTTTTCTTTAAAATCTTTAGCTTCTAAAGGGCTTAGTGCTACTTGGCTGATTTGATTACCTATGGCAAGTATGGCTATAAATATGCTATCTTGCTTTTGTAGTTTTAAAATGCGTGCTTTTATGGCAAATTTTTGCGAGCCTTGTGTCTTTAAAAAAACTTCATTAGGCGAGCCTTCTTTGATGATGGCTCCATTTTCTAAAATGATGACTTTATTAGCTAGTTTATAAACTTCACTTACATCATGGCTGATTAAAATAGTAGTGATTTTATAAGTTTTATGTATATTTAAAAGATAATCATGCAAGTGCAGTTTTATCTCATTATCTAAGGCACTAAATGGCTCATCTAAAAGTAAAAGTTTGGGTTTTTGCATAATGGCTCTTGCTAAAGCTACGCGTTGTTTTTGTCCCCCACTTAGTTCTAAAATATGACTTTTTTTGTGTTTGCTTAAATCTAAAAGTTTTAAAAGTTCATTAGCAAATTTTAGATCTTTTTTAGCAAAAAGTAAGTTTTGCTCTACATTCATATTTTCAAATAAAGCATAATCTTGAAAAACAAAACCAAGTTTTCTTTTTTGTGGGCTTAGAAAGTTTTTATCATCAAAAAATATCGTATTATTAAAAGTGCAAATTCCTTGTGCTTTTTCAAAACCTGCTAAAATTCTCAAAAGCGTAGTTTTACCACTACCACTTTTTCCAAAAATAGCACAAAATTCTCCTTCTTTAACTTCAAATTTAACCTTAAGTTTAAATTCTTTTTCTTTATTTTTAAAGATTTTTTCAAAGTCAAGTTTTAGCATAAATACTCTTTGATAAATAAAGCACTAGGATGTACATAAGCAAATACAAAATCATTTTTTTGATAATTTTGCTCTAAAAACTCATGGGTGCTAATTTGAGCTTCGAAAGTGCAAATTTCATTTTCTAATCTTACGATAGTGATGATTTGTCCTTGAAAAATATCAATGATTTTTGCATAAAAGGTATTTAAAAATGAATTTTCTAAATTTTTTTTACTAAGCAAGCACTCGCTACTTTTAAAAGCTAGTAAAACTTCTTGATCAATGCTTGCTTTTTCATCAAGTTCTAAAGCAAGCATAAATAATTTATGTTTATTTATAAGAAATTCTACCCAGTTTATATTTTCATGATTTTTTATAATATTTATTTTAGCTTTAATCATGGGATATTATAGCCATAAGCTTTGAAAATTTCCTTAGCCTTTTTGCTTAAAATAAAATCATAAAATTTCTTAGCTTTGGCATTATCTTTACCATAAGAAGTGATGATAATACCTTGATTGATTGGTTCATAAAGCTTTGGATTGATTAAAATATAATTTTTTCCTTCTTGGAGTTTATAAGATTTTAGCGTATCTTCATATAAAGCACTTGCTGCTATAAAACCCACATCGGCTGCTTTTAATGTTTGAGTAAGTGCTTCTCCTATGGATTTTGCCTCGATGATTTTAGTTTTTGTTTGCTCATAAATTTTAGCATTTTGTAAAGTTTCTATACTAGCTTGACCATAGGGAGCAGCTTTGGGATTAGCTATGGTGATGATTTTTACCTTTTCTTCTTTAAGCGTGTCTAATCCTTTGCTTAAATCCATTCTAACACTTAGTAAAGCTAAAGCTCCTTGAGCATAAATAACAGGTTTTGTACTAGCAAAATTATCTTCATACAAACTTTGTGCAAATTTCATATTTGCAGCCATAAATATATCAAATGGCGCTCCATTTTTGATTTGCGAAACTAAATTTCCACTAGCACCTAAGCTTACATTGATACTAATATCAGGGTTTTCTTTTTGAAATTCTTTTTGTAAGGCTTTAAAAGCGTAAGCTACATTTGCAGCTGCAGCGATATTTACATCAGCACTATAGCCAAAAATACACAAAAAAAGTAGGGTAAAAATTTTTTTCATTTTTTATCCTTTTAATAGTAAATTTTAAAAAAATTATAGCTTATTTTTAAAAGCAAAAATAAATTTATATTTTTTGCATATTTTCTAAGACTTATTTCATAAGCAAATAAAAATTACTAATTTTTTTTAAAGAATATTTTTAATGTAAAAATTTATTTTAATTTTTGTATAATATAAGATTTCAATTTATGAAATTTTAAAAGGAAAAAGCTTGTTAAAATACATACTAACTTTGTGTTTATTTTTTAACACTTTGATTTTAGCAAATGACTTTGAAGATTTTGAACAAGAATATCAAAAAAAAGAAGTCAAAGATAGCTTTTATACTTACAATAAAGCTATGAGTAAATTTAATTATGATCTTTATACTTATTTTTTAAGACCGGTTGTGCTTTCTTATAAAAGCATTACTCCAAGCTTTATAAGAACAGGTGTAAAAAATGCTTTTGATACCACAAGATCACCTTTTAGATTTATTAATCATCTTTTAAGTTTAGAATTTAGAAAAGCTGGTGAGGAATTTGGAAGATTTTGTGTGAATGTGATTTTTGGATTTGGTTTGTTAGATAGTGCGAGTAAAACTCCTTTAAAAAGTTATGAAGCTGATTTTGGAACGACTTTGGGTAAATGGGGGGTAGGTAGTGGACCACACTTAGTGCTTCCACTTTTAGGTCCTTATAATGTAAGAGATGCTTTAGCTTTGCCTGTAAATTGGTTTATGGTGCCTGAGGGATATATTGAGAATTTTTGGGTTGGTGTGGGTGTAAATGCTGCATTAAAACTTAATGAATTAAGTTTTGAGTATGAAAAAATAGATGATATTTACCAAAATAGTGTAGATTATTACATTTTTATACGCGATGCATATGAACAAAGACGCCAAGAACTCATCAAATAAGGAGATAAAATGAAAAAAATCATAGTTTTGCTTTTTAGCGTAGTATTTGCTTTTGCTTTAAATTTGCAAGATATTTCTAAAACCATGCAAGAAAAAATTGATGAGAGCTTAAAAATTCTAGATCAAAATAAAAACGATAAAGCTAAAGCAGCGGAAAAAATCTTTGCTTTATTTGATGGTGTTTTTGATTATGAACTTATGGCTAAACTTAGTCTTTCTACAAGATATGAAAAATTAAGTGAAAATGAAAAAAATGAATTTAACAAAGCTTTTGAAAAAAACCTTAAAAAAAGTTTCACAGATAAGCTTGCTTTGTATGATTCTCAAAAATTAAAAGTGATTAATTTAGAAGAAAAAAATAAAAGAGCCTTTTTAAAAACTTCTATGATAGTAGATGGTAAAGAAAATTTTGTAATCTTTAAATTTTATGATAAAAATAATGATTGGCAAATTTATGATGTGGATATTTTTGGTATAAGTATTATACAAACTTATCGCTCACAATTTAAAGATGTCTTGCAAAATGGCGATTTTAAAACCTTGCTTGAAAAGCTTTCTAGTGTTGATTTTTCTAAATAATGCTAAGTAAAATTTTAAAAATCTTTCTTAATTTCCCAAAGCTAACTTTGGGGATTACTTTAATCTTTTGTATATTTTTTAGTTTTTTTGCTAAAAATTTAAGTGTTGATGCAAGTGCTGAAAGCTTGCTTTTAGAGCATGATGAGGGTTTGAAACTATATAGAGAAGTTTCAGCGCGTTATGGCAATGATAATTTTTTAATGCTTGCTTTTGCTCCTAAAAATAAAGATATTTTTGCTAAAGAAAATTTAGAAACTATAAAAAACTTAACTCTTGATTTAGAAAAAATCAATGGTGTACAAAAGGTATTTTCTATCACTAATGCGCCTTTACTTGCAAGTTCTAAAGGTAAAGAGTTAAAAGAGCTTATCCAAAATATACCTAATATTTTTAGTCAAGATGTGGATATTAATCTAGCTAAAAAAGAAATTTTAAATCAACCCTTTTATAAAAATAATATCATCTCAAAAGATGGAAAAACAACGGGAATTTTGATTTATCTAGCACCTGATCTTGTTTATAATGACTTGATTAATTCAAGGGATAATGCGCAAAATGAAAATGAAAAAGAGCATTTTAGAGCCTTGATTAAAAAGCACCAAGAAAGCTCAAGGGAATTTAGTGCAAAAAGATTAGAAGAAATTACTAAAATAGTATCTAAATATAGTCAAAATGGAGACTTTTTACACCTTGGTGGTGTTGAAATGATCGCTAATGATATGATTAATTATGTAAAAAGTGATTTAAAAATTTATGGACTTAGTTTAATAGGGCTTTTATTTATAGCACTTTGGTGGTTTTTTGGCTCTTTGCGTTTAGTGTTTTTGGCTTTGGGAATTTGTGTGGTTTCACTTTTTACTTCAAGCGGGATTTTCGCGCTTTTGGGCTTTGATATTACTGTGGTGTCTTCAAACTATGTAGCTTTGGTACTCATTATCACTGTCTCTGTTGTGATACACTTAATCGTGCATTTTATAGAAAATTTACACAAACACCCAAAAGCTAGCGTTTATAAGCTTTTGCTCTCAACCTTACTTGATAAAGCAAGTCCTAGTTTTTTTGCTATTTTAACCACGGTTGTTGGGTTTTTAAGTTTTGTTTTTTCAGATATTGAGCCTATTATTAAACTTGGTATTATGATGAGCCTTGGCATCAGTGTGAGTTTGATTTTAGCTTATATTTATTTTGCAAGTATTTTAGTATTAATGCCGCGTTTAAATTTTAAAGAGCTTAATCAAAATTCGTTGAAATTTTTAAGTTTTTGTGCAAATGTAAGTTTAAAACATAGAAAATTTATCTATAGTATAAGTTTATTTTGTGTAGCTTTTGCTTTGTATGGAATTTTGCAAATTAAAGTAGAAAATAGTTTTGTGAGTTATTTTAAAGATAGTTCTAGGATTAAACAAGGTTTGTTGATTATAGATAAAGAGCTAGGTGGAACTATGCCTTTAGATGTGATTGTCAAATTTAAGCAAAATCCAAAACAAAATGAAAGCTTAGATGAGTTTGAACAAGAATTTGATGATTTAGCCAAAGATGATAGGTATTTTTTTAGTAGTGAAAAAACAAGAATAGCTGCTAAGGTTCATGAGTTTTTAAGTAAGCAAAAATATGTAGGCTCTGTGCTTAGCTTGCAAAGTTTGCTAGAGCTTGGAAAAAGCATTAATGATGGTAAGACTTTAGATGATTTTGCTCTAGCGTTTTTGTATGAAAATTTAGATGAGAATTTTAAAAAGCAAGTTTTAACCCCTTTTGTTAGTGTAGAAAATAATGAGTTGCGATTTAGCGTGCGTATGCTAGATAGTGATCCAAATTTAAGACGCGATGCTTTTTTAAAACAGCTTGAAAAAGACTTAAATGAGCTTTTGCAAAATGATAATGTAGAGGTTAAAATCAGTGGTATTATGCCTTTGTACAATAATATGCTTCAAAGTCTTTTTTCATCACAATTTGACACTTTAGCCTTTGTGGTGCTTGTGATTTTTGCTTTGTTTGTGGTGATTTTTAGAAGTTTTGTTTATGCTTTTGTGGCAATTTTGGCCAATCTCATACCTTTAGCTTTGGTGTTTGGCTTAATGGGTGTTTTAAATATACCACTTGATATTATGAGTATTACCATAGCTGCTATTTGTATAGGAATAGGGGTTGATGATATGATTCATTATATTCATCGTTTTAAAGAAGAATTAAAACATAAAAGCTTAGAAGAGGCCATAAAAGCTTCGCATATAGGTATAGGAAGTGCGATTTATTATACTAGTGTTACGATTATTCTAGGTTTTTTAGTGATGATTAGCAGTAATTTTATCCCGACGATTTATTTTGGTTTGCTTACGGTTTTAGCTATGAGCTTGCTTTTGTTTGGCTCGCTTTTTTTATTGCCAAGTTTTATTTTAACTTATCATTATTTTAAAGCAAAATTAAAATAAAGTAAAATCCAAATCACATAAACACCAAAAGCAATAAGCATATATTTTATAAATTGTTTCATCAATACTCCATTTTTTCTAATACCCTTAAGATATAAGTAGCAAACATTAGCGCTTGTGAGCGGTGTGAAATTTTTAATTTTACTTGCTCATCTAATTCACCTAAAGTTTTATCAAAACCTTTTGGGATAAATAAAGGATCATATCCAAAGCCATTATTACCCCTTGGAGTATCAATAGCAAGGCCATGCATATATCCATGCGTGCTAAAATGTCCATATTTTGAGCTTATGGCTATGGCTGCAGTGTAAAAAGCTTTGCTTTGATGTAAGTTTTTTTTATGCAGGGCTTGGATGAGTTTGTTTCTATTGGCCTCATCAGTGCCTTCTTGAGAGTATCTTGCAGAAAAAATCCCTGGTGCATTGTCTAAAGCCTCTACGCTTATACCACTGTCATCACTTAAGGTGATAAATTCATTTTGTTTTTTGTCTAAAGCATTAAAAATAGCTTTAGATTTTATCAAAGCATTTTCTTTAAAACTTGTGCCATCTTCGATGATTTCAAAAGGAGTGATGATTTCATTTAAGGCATAAATTTCATAAGAAGTTAAAAATTTTTTGATTTCTTCTACTTTGTGTGCGTTAGAAGTTGCTAGAATGATTTTTAATTTTTTCTTCATAAATTACTCTTTTTATTTTGACTTTAAAAAAAGTTTATCAAAATCATAGTAAAATTATCCTTTATAAGGAGAAAAGATGTTAAAAACCGTTTTACCTTTGTCTTTTATTGTAGGAACTAGATTTTTTGGATTATTTATAGTTTTGCCGGTTTTAAGTTTATATGCTTTAAATTTAAAAGGAGCCAATGAGTTTTTAGTAGGGCTTTTAGTAGGTGTGTATGCTCTAACTCAAATGGCATTGCAAGTTCCTTTTGGTATTATTTCAGATAAAATAGGGCGTAAAAAAACTATGCTAATAGGACTTGTGGTGTTTATCATAGGTTCTTTGGTATGTTCATATGCTGATGATATTTATACGATGATGTTTGGAAGGCTTTTACAAGGTGCAGGAGCCATAGGAGCAGTAGCTACTGCTATGATAAGTGATTTTATCAATGAAGAAAATCGCGGTAAGGCTATGGCTATCATGGGTTCATTTATAGGACTTTCTTTTGCAGCTTCTTTAGTGCTTTCTCCTTTAATGAGTGCTAAATTTGGACTTTCAAGTTTGTTTGATTTAAGTGCTATTTTGAGTTTAATTTGTATCGTGCTTTTATTTAGCGTTGTGCCAAAAGAGCATACAATAGTACATGAAAATACTAAAACCCCATTAAAAAAACTTTTAAAAGAAAAAAACTTAGCTTTGATGAATCTTACTAATTGTATGCAAAAAATGCTTATGAGTATTGCGTTTTTAAGTATTCCTTTGGTTTTAGTACATGAGTTTAATTACCCGAGTGAGAATTTATGGCATGTTTATGTTAGCTCTATGGTGCTTGGGTTTTTAGCTATGGGTTTATCAGGATCTTTGGGAGAAAAAAGAGGCTTAAGTAAAGAGATATTGCTTTTAGGTGTGGCGTTTTTTATCATTGCTTATATTATATTTGCTTTTTCGCATAATGCTTTAGTGTTTATGGTGGGTGTTGTAGTGTTTTTTATAGGATTTAATTTACATGAGCCTATTATGCAAAGCTGTGCAAGTAAATTTGCTAAGGTAAATGAAAAAGGCGCAGCTTTGGGTGTGTTTAATGCTTTTGGCTATTTTGGAAGCTTTTTAGGTGGTGTCGTTGGAGGGTATTTTTTACACCATTTTAGTTTAGTTGCTCTTGCTTTTATTTTGATAGCTTTGTCTATAATTTGGTTTGTATTGCTTTTGTTTTTACAAAGTCCGGCAGATTTTAAAAATGTCTATTTATCTTTAGAAACAAAACATGATTTAAATATGATTAAAGGCATAAATGGAGTTTTAGATGTGTATAAAAACTCTAAATTTTTAGTGATTAAATACAACAAAAAACTTACAAGCGAAGAAGAAATTTTAGCGATTATTGAAAAATAATCGCTTTTATACAAAATGCTTTTCTT
Organism: Campylobacter sp. RKI_CA19_01122; assembly: GCF_025771325.1. NCBI lineage: Bacteria > Pseudomonadati > Campylobacterota > Epsilonproteobacteria > Campylobacterales > Campylobacteraceae > Campylobacter > Campylobacter sp. RKI_CA19_01122. Next base: position 31,131 of record NZ_JAKMPZ010000003.1, read on the forward strand.
TTAAAATCACATATAATTTTAAAGTAGAAATAAAGAAAGTTAAAATAGCAGGTCCAAGGATAATACCCCAAAAGCCAAAACTTGAAATTCCTGCTATCATCGCAAAGAAAATTAAAAGTTCGTTAATTTGTGTTGGAATTTGAACAAGTTTTTCATTGATCCATTTAATGATATAGGGTTTTACTAAAGTATCTGCGATAAAAGATATCATTACCACGCTATAAATGAAAATCACTAAAGCACCGCTTAGATTGTTATTTGCAAATTCATATAAAGAGACAGGCACATAAACTAAAGCTCCACCTACCACAGGGATTAAAGAGCTAAAGCAAAATAATATTCCCATTAAAATCGCATCATAACCATAAAATTTAGTAATGATAGCAAAAAGCACCCCTTGTAAAATGGCATTTAGCACCATAGAATAAAACACCACAGACATTACATTACTCACTTCACTTAAAATGCCTTGAGTTTCTTCTTTTTTCATAGGCACTATGCTTTTTATATAGCCAATGAGTTGGGCTCCATAAAGATTAGCAAAGAAATAAAATACGCAAATTAATACCATGTCAGTTAGAAATTTAGTGCCAAATTTAGTTGCGCTTGAAAGATAGGTTAAAACATTTTTAGAGATAGAATTTAAGTCAATACTTGCTAATGCTTCTTTGATTTTGGGTTCTATAAAGCTTAAAGATTCGGGTAGGTGTAGGGAATAATTTTTAAAATATTCTATGGTATTGTGAAAATAGCTTATATCAAAACCTTTTGCAGCCTTTGCTAGCTCTATAATAGCATATACAAAAGGGATAAAAAATAAAGCCAGCATAAAAGCAGTAGTAGCTGCTGCAGCAACGACTTTTTTACCTTTGAAAATACTTAAAAATTTAACATTAACATTAGAAGTAGAAACAGCCATTAAACTTGCTATGGCTATATTCATCAAAAAAGGTTTAAATAAAAAAAGTACCCAAAATAAAATGATCAAAATAAAACTAATCAAGAAAAAATTACTACTTTTCATCAAATAAACCTTTGTTATATTTTAATTTTAAAACATCAAAGCTTTTTAAGCTTGCAATGCGACCTTTGGCTGTTCTTTCTATATAGCCATTTGCTAGTAAATATGGCTCTATCACATCTTCTATGGTATTTTCATCCTCACTTAATGCTGCAGCTATACTAGAAAGTCCTATAGGTTTTCTTTTAGCTTCAGTTAAAAGCTCTAAATACCGCAAATCCATCGCGTCAAAACCAAGCTCATTTACCCCTAAAGAATCAAGTGCTTGTTTAGCTCTTTTTTCGCTAATGATTTCTTCATCATTTACATCAGCAAAGTCTCTTACACGCTTAAGCAATCTTAATGCTATTCTTGGGGTTGAGCGACTGCGTTTGGCTATTTCTAAAGAAGCTTTTTTTTCACAAGTTTTATTAAGCTTTAGAGCTGCTTTTTCTAAAATGATAGCAAGCTCTTCATTTTTATAAAATTCCAAGCGAAATTGCATACCAAAGCGATCGCGTAAAGGATTACTTAGCATACCTGCTCTTGTAGTAGCACCTATTAAAGTAAATTTGGGCAAATCGATTTTTATCGTTTGTGCAGCAGGGCCACTACCGATGATAATATCAAGACGAAAATCCTCCATAGCAGGGTAAAGTACTTCTTCTATGGCGGGACTTAAGCGATGAATTTCATCGATAAATAAAATATCTCCCTCGCTAAGATTAGTTAAAATCGCAGCTAAGTCCCCGCTTTTTTCTATCATGGGTGCAGCGGTAGTTTTGATATTTGCATTCATTTCATATGAGATAATGTTTGCTAAAGTTGTCTTACCAAGTCCTGCAGGCCCGCTAAAAAGGATATGATCTAGACATTCATTTCTTTTTTTAGCAGCTTTGATAAAAATTTCTAAATTTTTTTTAATGTTTTCTTGTCCTATGTAGCCATCAAAATTTGAAGGTCTAAGGCTTGTTTCATAAGTTTCATCAGGGGAGAATTTTTCAATCTCTACGATTCTATCCATATTTTTTCCATTTTATTTTGCTAAGAAATTTTAATTTTATCTAAAATTTGCTAAAATAAACATTTAAACTTAGATTATAGAAGTTTTTATGGGAATTTTAGAGCAATTAGAGTTAGATTACGAGCTTGAAGAAATCGAGCGTTTTTTGTATTTTTTTAGAAGTCTTTGCGATGTTTTAGAGCCTTTGATAGTAAAGCTAAGCAGCGATAGCTCAAAATACAAAGAAGCTTTAAAAGACTTAGAGCAAAATATCCACAATGTAGTTTGGGCTGCTAAAAGATTAAATTTAGATGAGATTGCAAATTTTTGTACATTTTGTGAGGAAATTATGCAAGAAGCAGCTAAATTTGATGGGCCTGCTAGCGATGAATTTGTGGATTGGATGTTTTTAGTGGGTGAGCAGCTTGATAGATATTGCAGTGATTATGAAAAAAATGCTTCTTTTTTAAGTGTATTTAACCCTCAAATTGCAAATGTTCCTGATAAAATTTCTAAATAACGGGGACGACTTGGCTTCGACAGGAGTAGAGTGGCCTTGGTGGCATGTCGCTTTGAGCAAAGCGTATAAAGCTCAAATTAAAATTAAACGCAAACAACGTTAAATTTGCTCCTGCTTACGCTAAAGCTGCGTAAGTTCAGTTGAGCCTGAATTTTAAGTGATACTATCTAGCTTAGGATTTGGTCATTTTCGATAGTGTAGATTGAAATTTGACAAGTTTTGATTGAAGTTAAAGTCTTAGTCTAGCTTGAAATTTTGGAAGGTGAGTTTGGCTAGATGAAATTTTCACCTTTGCTAAGCATGTAGATGCCGTGGTTGTTTTATTTTTGGACAGGGGTTCAATTCCCCTCGTCTCCACCAAATTTAATCTTTCATATATCAATTTATTAGAATTTAGTATTTTAATAATTTAATTTCATCAAAGGTTTCTTATTATTGATAGGACTTCAAGGAAGGCTTCTTTTTAGATAGATGGTAAGGTTTTTATTAATTCTAAATTTAAATTCATTATAAAGCTTGATAGTATTTCTTAGCATTTTAAAAAGTTCTTTTTTATTATCATTTTAAAAAATACTAAGGCTGTTCTATGAATTTTTATGAAGAAATTAAAAAATATCTTGATAATAATCTTTTTACCAACTATGCTCTAGAGGTGGATTTTCCAAATATTTATAATTTTACTAAAAATGAAAACACATATAAAACAACCTTAGATAATATAATCTGTCTATACAACGCCACTCAAAGAAATTTTCAAAATTATAATGAACATCAATTTGAAGATGAATTTATATCAAAAGTGTTAGACATTTTAGGGTGGAAATTTATAAGACAAGATGAAAAGATCATACAAGGTAAATTAGAAAAGCCCGATTTTTTGCTTTTTAGTGATGAAAATATAAAAGTAAATTATGAAAATTTAGACAAAGAAACAAAAAAATCAAGTAATGAATTTACTATCATCATGGAATCAAAAGCCTATGATGTGCAAATAGATAATAAAAAAGTAAAAGAAAATCCCCATTTTCAAATTTTAAGATATCTTAGTAATCTTAAGAAAAATTATGGCTTTTTAACTAATGGTAGATTTTGACGTTTTTATGATAACTCTACACTTAGTGCAAACAAGGTATTTTATGAGATAAATTTAGAACAAATCATAAAAGATAAAAACTACCAAGCTTTTGCGTATTTTTATAGTATTTTTGCTTCAACAAGTTATACAGAAGAAAAACACATAGAAAAATCTTTACAAGTTAATAAAGAATCAAAAATAAAAATAGAAGATGATCTAAAATCTATTATCTATGGAACTAATGGCAATGAATCTTTATTTGAATTTATAGGTTCTAGGATTTATAACAAAACTAAAGCTGATTTAAAGCTAATCTATGAAAATTCTTTATATTTTGTATTTAGGCTTTTATTTATTGCTTATTTTGAAGATAAATTTGAAAATATCTTAAAAAAGCATAAATACTTCAAAAGCAAAATTAGCATAAAAACTTTATTGTAAAATTTAAGCGATGATGAAAGCTCAAGTGCTGGCTTTGGTGATTTAGAAATGATATTTCAAATTTATAATAAAGGCAAAGGCAATTTTGACATGCCTGTTTTTAATGGCGGGTTGTTTGATGAGAGCAAAACCACTCTTTTAAGCACACCAAAGATTTTCAGTGATAAAGACTTGAAGAAAATTTTAGAAAAATTATTATACTACAAAGATAAAAATTTAACTTTTAAAAGAGACTATAAAACCTTAAGCATAGAGCATTTAGGCACGATTTATGAAGGCTTACTTTCTTACTTTTTTGAAGTAGCAAATGAAGATATTTACTATGTAAGCTATAAAGAAAAATCAAAAGAAATAGAGTGTTATTTTGATAATTATGACTTTAAAATTTTAGAAAAATCAAAAAAATTAGAAAAATATACCTTTTATGAAAAAGGACAAATTTATCTAAAAAATACCAGCAACTCAAGAAAAGCAAGTGCAAGCTTTTATACACCTCAATCTATTGCTAATTTTTTAATCCAAAGTGCTTTAAAAGACAAACTAAACAATGAAAACATTTTGAAATTTAAAATTCTAGACAATGCTTGCGGTAGTGGGCATTTTTTAGTTGGAGTTTTAAATGCTATCACGCATATTGTTTTATCAGATTTTGAACATTTTACAAATTTAAAGCAACTCCACGAACAAGAAAAAGAAAATATCGCAAATCATATAAAAGATTTCACGCAAGATTATGAGTTAGATGAAAGTGATGTTTTAAAACGACTTTTGCTAAAACGCATTATTTATGGAGTGGATTTAAATCCATTTAGTATAGAGCTTACTAAGCTTAGTCTTTGGATAGATAGTTTTATCTTTGGAACCCCACTTTCTTTTATAGAACATCACATAAAATGTGGCAATGCTTTGCTAGGCTCAAGTATAAGTGATTTTGAAAATTTAATAAAGCAAAATAAAGAAAATATTTTCACAAATTCCATTACTCAAGAATTTGAAATTTTACAAGAAGTATTTGAAAAGCTTGATAATCTACAAGATACCAACGAAGAACAAATCAAACAATCCAAACAAATCTATCAAAATGAAATCATACCAAAACTTGATAAGTTAAATTTATATCTAAACTATATCAACTCACTTCATTTTGCTAACAAAGAAGAATTACAAATTCTAAAAGCCCTAAGTCAAGATGATATACAAAATTTAAGCCAAAATAAACAAGCAAAAGCTATCATTAGCAAATATCAAAAAGAATTTAACTTCTTTAATTATGAGTTAGAATTTCCTGAAATCATAGAAAATCAAGTCTTTAAAGGCTTTGATATTATCATAGGTAATCCACCTTGGGATAAAACTAAATTTAGTGATGATGATTTCTTTCCACAATATAAAAGCGATTATAGAAGCTTAATTGCTAGCAAGAAAAAAGAAATTCAAGACAATTTGCTAGCAAAAGATTATATAAAGCAAAATTACGAAAAACAAAAAGCATATATAAATGATTTAAACGAGTATTATAAAAAAGCTTATCCGCTAAATAAAGGTAGTGGAGATGGAAATTTATTTCGTCTTTTTGTAGAAAAAATCTTTCTCTTTTAAAACAAGATGGAAATTTAGCTTATGTGCTTCCTAGTGCTTTGATGTTTGAAGATGGAAGTTTGACTTTAAGAAAAGAAATTTTAGAAAATAAAACTTTAGAATATTTTTATAGTTTTGAAAACAACAAAGCTATCTTTATAGATGTTCATAGAAGCTATAAATTTGCTCTTATGCTTATAAAAAACACGCAAGCAAATAATGCCCATAAAATCAAAACGATGTTTTATAAAACAGATATAAACTCATTAAAAAACAAAGATGAAATTTTAACTCTAAATTTAGAAGATATCAAAAAGTTAAGCCCAACTCACCTAGCCTTAATGGAGCTAAAAGACAAGCAAGCTTTAGAAATTCTAAGAAAATCTTATAATGCTTTTCAAACCTTGTCTTTTGATTATATAGATTTTATAAGAGAGCTTGATATGACAAATGATAAAGATTTGTTTATAGAAGAGTTTAGGGAAGGACTTTTGCCCTTATATGAAGGTAAAATGATACATCAATTTAATGCAAATTTTAGCCAAGCTACTTATTTTTTAGAAAAGGCTAAATTTGATGAGCGTTTAAAAAGCAAAGAACTTTTAAGAGCTAAAAAGGCCACCAGCAAAGAACTAAAGCCTGAATTGATAAAGTATGATAGAGAATTTTTTAGATTTGCTTATAGGGCTGTTGCAAGAGATACTGATGAGAGAACTTTGATAGCTTCTTTATTACCAAAAAATTGTGGTTTTGGACATAGTATGTTTGCAAATGTACCAAAACTATATATTTTAAAAGATGATGAAATTTGTATAGATGTAGTGTCTTATGAAAGAATTTTGCTTGTTTTGGCTTTGTTAAATTCTTTAGTGGTTGATTTTATCATAAGAAATATGGTGCAAATCAATGTAAGCAAAACCTATTTAGAAAGAATTCCTCTGCCTCAACCAAGTGATAAAGAAATTCAAAACAATGAAATCTATAAAACCCTAGCTAAAAATGCCTTGCTTTTACAGCTTTATAATGATAAAAATCATCATTTTGATGAGCTAAAACAAGAATTTAACATAAAAGATGATGAAATTCCAAAAACTAAAAAAGCTTATGATATTTTAAGAGCAAAAAATGACTTATTAGTTAAAGAACTTTATAGTTTAAGTGATGATGAATTTTCTTACATGATAAGCACTTTTAAAGTCTTAAACGAAAAACAAAGTGAATATATAGCATTATTAAGGAATTAAGATGGAAGATACAAAGATCATAAGCGATTTACTCGAGTTAGACTTAAATGGCTGTGAAAATATAGTTTTATTTAGTGAATTAATAAGTAAAATCAATGAAAATGAAAAAAATATAATATATAAAGATAGTATTAATTTTTTATGTTATTTTTATAGCTATAATCCTAATTATTTTGAGTATAAATATAATGATTTTATATTAAAAGAAGAAGTTTTAGAGCAATTTAATAATATAGTTTATGATGTAAAAAATCCTTTATTGCAATTAAAAATTGCAACATGCTTATTGATAGAATATAAAAATATAAAAAATAAGCCTGAAATAGCTAGGCTTATTATAAAAAATACTATTTTATTTTTAGATAAATTATTTCTAAAAAATTCTTATGGGCTAAAAGAAGGGGTGTTATTTGCACTTGATGTAAATCATATCTTTAATTTAAAAAAAGAATTTGAATATATAAAAAAACTAAAAGAAGCTATAAATAATTATTTACATAGCAAAGAATCTGAAAATATAGATTTTGCTTTTATAAAATTATTTGAAAATTTAATTAAAAGATATAAAAATTTTTATACTAAAGATGAATTAAAAGTGATAGAATTAAAACTTTATGAAATCATTGAAATAAAACTTAAACATATCAATGAGATAAACCAAGATAATTATTTATTATCAAATTCTGATGTTATATGTGGCTTATATGAAAATTTGCATTTAATAGATAAAAATAATGAAAAGGACAATTATCAAAAAATAGTTAATATGTTTTTATTGATATTTTCTAAAATTAAGTCATCTGATATGAAAATGGGAATTTTAGATAGTGCTTTAAAATATGCTCAAAAAATAAAAAATAAAAAACAAATATCAAAAATTAATTCACTAATACAAGAAAATAATAAAAAAATCACTTTTGATTTTAAACCCGTATGTTTTAATATTCCAAAAGAAATTCAAGAAGCAATAGGGCGATTTGAAAATGATGTGGATAGTTTTTTAAATTCTAATTTATTTCAATGCTTTTATGGAATTTATCCATGCTTAAAAACAAATTTTAAAAAAATAGAAGAAAAGAATTCTATTGTCGATTTATTGAGCTGTGTGATGTATTTTGATAGTGATAATTTAAGAGAAAATATTGATAATTCTGGATTATTTAGGAAATATTATAATTATATAACGACATCTTATCCTTGGATAAATATCTTAAAATCAAAATTGCTACAAAGATTTTACCCAAATAAAGAATATTTTTATTATTTAACTTGCGATAATAATATAATTCCAAAAGGGTATGAAGAAATTATAGCTAGAATGTTTTGTGCTGGGATACACAAAGACTATATGGACTTTTTTATATATGCTTCAGTAAGCATTGAGGCTATATTAAGACATATAATAGGCGAAGATATTATAAAGAATGACAAAAAAAATCATCAAATACAAGAGTATGAAACTTTAGAAAATTTATTAGACAAAATTGAATCACAAAATCTTTTAGAGGAAGATACTGTAAAAGAATTGCGATTATTGTTTTGTAAAGATGGTTTTAATATTAGAAATAAAATAGCACATGCAAGATTTTCACAAGATATTTTTAACGGGCATTATATGTTGGCTGATTATATGTGGTGTTTTTTGATGAATTTTTTTATTAGAAATTATTATAAATCTAAATAGAAAATAAGTTTTCTTTGCAAGGCTATCCTTGCAAAGAATTTATACAAATAAAGAATTCACACTTTCATTATGATAAACTCTGCGTATTACCTCACCAAAAATAGGTGCTACGCTTAGGACTTTGATTTTATCCATTTGTTGTTTTAAAGGTATAGTGTCAGTTACTACTAGCTCATCAAGCGCATCTTTGGCTATTCTTTCATAAGCTACGCCACTAAGCACAGGGTGGGTACAGCAAGCTATAACTGACTTTGCACCTTTGCTTTTAAATACTTCAGCAGCTTTTACTATGGTTCCTGCTGTATCGATAATATCATCTACTAAAATCACTTCTTTATCTTTTACATCACCGATGACATTCATTACTTCGCTTTCATTAGCCTTTTCGCGTCTTTTATCTACTATAACTATATCAAGTCCTAAAGCTTTTGCTACGCTCCTAGCTCTTGCTATACCGCCTATATCAGGACTTGCGATGATAGGGTTTTTATAGTTTTTATTTTTAATATAATCATTAAAAATAATACTCCCATAAAGATTATCCACAGGTATATCAAAAAAGCCTTGAATTTGTCCAGCATGTAAGTCTATGGTAGCTACTCTATCTACCCCTGCTGATTCTATAAGATTTGCTACTAATTTTGCAGTAATAGGCACCCTAGGACTTGCTTTTCTATCTTGTCTAGCGTAACCAAAATAAGGGATGATAGCTGTGATAGAGCTTGCACTTGAGCGACGCAGAGCATCTGTCATGATTAAAAGTTCCATTAGATTATCATTTGTTGGAGCACAAGTACTTTGAATGATAAATACATCTTTACCACGCACGCTTTCATCTATTTGAATGCTAATTTCACCATCACTAAAACGCTTCACACCCGCATTGCTTAGAGGCAGTGAAAGGTATTTTGAGATTTTTTTAGCAAATTCCTCATTTGCTGAACCAGAAAATATTTTATATCCGCGCATATATAAGCCTTAGAAAGTTTTCTGTGATGATATAAAATTTTTTTTGAAAATACAATAAAACATATCAAAAGCCGTGCAATCTTTTTAAATCCGCATCAATAGGAAGTTTATTTCCGTCTTTATCTACACTTACATAAGTTACCACAGCTGAAGTTACATGCATGCAATATACACGGCCATAATCATTGGCTCTTTGGGTAACTACTTCTACTTCTACGGTGATAGAAGTATTACCTGCTTTGATGATTTTTGCATAGCAAGATACCAAATCACCTACGAAAATTGGTTCTTTAAAAATGATTTTATCCACTGCTACAGTTACTACTCTTTGCGGAGAAAGCTCCCTTGCTGCAATGGCTCCAGCTAGATCAATTTGTGACATGATCCAACCACCAAAGATATTACCAGCGGGGTTTGTATTGCTTGGCATAGCTATAACTCTTAGTTTAGGTTCTCCCATATCTTTCATACATTCTCCTTGTGTTTTAAAAAAAGCATTATAATTAAGTTTTAAAAATAAAGAAAGGTAAAAAATGAATGATTTTAAGCAAATAGCAAAAATTGTGAAAAATAGGAAACAAAATATCAATAGTCTTTATAATATACTTCAAACTAATCAAAGTCATCCTTTGATAGATAGAGCTTTAGAACTAGCTAATCTTGAAAATGAAAAAAGCAATGTTTTAGCAATGTTGCGTCGTTTGGTGGATTTAAAAGAGGAAAATTTAGTCCAAGAACTTGAGAAAAAAGGTTTAAATGAAGAAGAAATTTCTCAAATAAAATATAAAGTTTTTTCTTTAGTAAGAGCCTTTTATGAAGTAGAACATCAAGATTTAATCGATGAGATTAAGAGTAAAAATTTACTTGATGAGTTTTATTTGGCTTTAGTTCAAGGTGTGCATAATATAGGCGTAGTTATGAATTCTTTTGAGCTTGTTTGGAGCAAGCAAATTTTAGATACAAATAATAAAATCTTAAAAGAACAATTTCCAAATTTAAGCGATGCTTTGGAGTTTTTAAAACAAAATGAGCTTTATCAGCTTAATCAAGATGGTGAAATTTGTGAAAGAAGCTATGGAGCTTTAGTTAAAATAGGAACACTTTGGAGGTTTTTACCTTATGCAAAAGCTTTTGAAAATGAAGTTTTAAAGCTTGAATATGAGTTTGATAAACTTTTAGAAAAACTAAGAAATTGCACGTTAGATGATGAAAAAAATGCTTATATTGATTATATAGAAAAATTAAAATTTGCTTTTTGTGAAAAAGATAATAATGAAGTGGTTAAAAAATGGCAAGAAGCAGAGCTTGCGTGGATGGAAGTAAAATGTCCATTGCAAATTGGCCATCCTTTAGAATACTATGAAGACTCTTATACGCATGCAGTAGCTCTTGAGTGGGATATACGCTTAGAAGATGTGAGTGATTTTAATGGGAGTGAGTTTAAAGATAAAATCAAAGAAAGTTTTGCAATAGTGTATGCAAATTTAGATGAAGAAGATGAAGCTTTGTTTGATGAAGTGAATTTTAATCTTGAAAAAACTCAGCTTTATATTTGTATGCCTATGATTTTTTATGGAGCAGAGCTTAAGGGGCTTTTTTCCGCTCAAGTAGTGCCAAATGATGAGTATGTAAGCAATATAGCAGGTAAAAAGATCTTTGCTTTTTTAAATTATGTTTATGAAAATGCTAAAACCAAGCCTTTTATGAAGCTTTCTTCTATGGTATTTGAAAAAGAATTTTTAGATTATGGTAGAGAAATTTTATTTTACAATGAAAAATTATGGAAAAGAATTTATGAAGTTTCTACCATAGGTCATGAGTTTGGGCATATTTTCTTTGTGGCAAATGATAGCGAAAAGAAAATGAATGAAAGTGGCGTGTTTAAAAATATAGAAGAGTTTAAAGCTACTGCGGGCGGGCTTGTAAATTTCTTTTTACATGAAGAAGATGTTTTAAAGCTTCCTGTATTTTATGAGCTTATTAAAAGGGCTATAGGATTGATTGCTTGGCAAAGAGTAGAGGAGGTTAAGCCTTATTATACAGAAGGTTTGATTCATTTGTCATTGTTGTTTAAATCAGGGGTGTTATCTTTTGCAAATGAGAAATTAAACATTAAATTTGATGAGGAAGCTTACGAGAGTTTTAAGGCTGTGTTTATGCAAAATTATTATAAGCTAGCAAGACATTATATGTTAAAAGAAGATGCTAAAAATTATTTAGATGAATTTTGTGTTTTAGAAGATGGGGTATTTTTACCACTTGATGAAGAGTGTAAGGAATTTGTAAAATACTACTATGAATTACACAAACTTTATGGCAATGAAATCGATGAAAGTGGAGAGTTTGAAAAATACTCTAATGCAAAATAAAATTTTATCAAGAAGAACTTAGCTTTCTTCTTGATATTTACTATTTTCTAATGCTTTTTCCATATCTTTTTGCGTTTTTAAAATAGCTTTACTAAAGCCATTTGGTACTGAAAATGGAGCAAATTGTGCCGCTCTTTTTTCTCTTGACATTGGTGGAAATTGTTTTGATTTTTGATATTTTATATCTATTATATCTTTATAATCATCATGCATTATGACCTCCTATTAAAGAAGTAATTTCTTTAGTCTCATCATCCAAGCTTGAAGCTTTTAAAATAGCTTTTTTACCAAATTTTTGCATGATTTGAAGTCTTGCTTTTTGGAGCTTTTCTTCTTTTTCAAGTTGATTTTTTTCTTGTGAAATTGCGTTAAAATCACTAAATAAATTTAATTCTTGGAAATTTTCTTGAGCTTTATCTGTGATATTATTTAAACTTAGGCTGATTTTTCTAATACTTAAGTTTTTATCACTGATTTTATAAAAAAGTTCTAAGGTTTTTTTGTTGATGATTTTTAAAGAATGGGTAAAATTTTCTAAATTCATACTTCCGTGAGCATTTTTAGGTATAGCTCTTCCGTAATTATCTTTAGTAATAGCTCCTTTATAAGAACTCAAAAAACTTGAATTTTCTAAATTGCTTTTATCATATTGTATATCTAGTGTGATATGGTTTGTTTTAAGGTTATTTTGTATAAGTTCAAGTACCAAATGATCTACAAGTTCTTTTAAAACCTTTATTGTTTGATTATTATCATATGCAAAAGGTAAAACTTTAGCCATGATTTTAGAGTGATTTTGTGATTTGTAATTTTTAATATCTTTCATTGTGCAAGTTTCAATACCCCATGCATGATCGATCAAAAGTTCAGCATTAACACCAAAGTGTTTATAAAGCAAGTCTTCATGTTTTAAAGAAAATCTTGCAAGATCTCCCATAGTATAAATGTTTAAATCTGCAAGTTTTAAGGCAATACCTTTACCTATACGCCAAAAATCTTTTAAAGGTTTATGCTGCCACAATTTATATCTATATAATTTTTCATCTAAAAAGGCTATAAGCAAGCCATTTTCATCTACTTTTTGTCTTTTAGCGAGTATATCCATAGCAATTTTAGCTAAGTATAAATTTGTGCCTATACCTGCTGTTGCGGTGATTTTACTTGTGTGTGAAATATCAAGTAAAACCTTAGTAAGTAGCTCATAAGCTGAAAGTTTGTATTTTTCAATATAAGAACTAAGATCGATAAAGACTTCATCAATAGAGTATATATGAATATCTTTAGCATCAAAATACTTCAAATAAATGCTGTATATTTTTGTGCTAAATTCTATATAAGTAGCCATTCTAGGCTTAGCAATAATGTAGTCTAATTCTAAATTTAAATCATTTTCAAGTTCCAATATATTAAAACTTTTAGCTTTAAAGTGGTGTTTTTGAGCTTGTTTTAGTCTTTCTTGGTTGATTAAATGGATTTTTTGTTTAAACTCAAAAAGTCTTAATCTACCGGGTATATTGTAAGTTTTTAACGCGGGTGAAACTGCTAGTATGATGGTTTTGTCCGTTCTTGTTTCATCTGCTACAATAAGATTAGTTGTTAAAGGATCTAAATTTCTTAAAACGCACTCAGCTGATGCATAAAAAGATTTCAAGTCAATAGAAGCGTAAATTTGCATAGTATGTGAAGCTTGCCTTTAGATTTATTAAGTTTTGATGGTATTAATTATAACAATAAAAATTACTAAAATAGATGAAATAAAATGAAATTTATAAGGTGGCGGACAGAGAGGGATTTGAACCCTCGAGACCCGTTGAGATCTGCACCCTTAGCAGGGGTGTGGTTTCAGCCACTCACCCATCTGTCCGTATTAAAAGGGAAAGTATATCTTATTGTTTATAAGATATACCTTAAATTTATACACTGAAATAAGCTATGATTAAAGTTATAATAAAACCAGCACCTAAAACTGCTATTTGTTTACCTCTATCTTTGCGTATAGCTATAATAGTGATTAAAAGTCCTGAAATATAAAGTATTATCATAGCAAGTGCAAAAGCTAACCCAAGTACAGAAAAGTACCACATACCTTTATCTTTATGAAGCAAAATCATATTTCCAAGCAAGCTTCTATCTTTTGTTGTAATTTCATAGTCATTCTCATCTAATTTTATAATACTTGCTATATAATTTATAGTCCCAAGTTCTATGCCATCGCCTTTTTTGTTGAGTTTTGGTTCTAAAGATGAAGGAATTTTTAAGTTGTTTTTCTTTAAAAAATCAATTAAAAATTCAGCTTCAGCACCCTCTTGAATAATAGCTTGAACTTTGTAATTTTGAATTTTAGCTCCACTTTCTCCATCAAAACCAGCTATATAAGCAAAACCTGTGATTGCATATAAAAATGCAAGTGGTAAGAAAAATAAACTAATGTAAATGTGAATTTGTCTGAATAATTTGTTTTTATTCATTTTTACTCCTTTTTGAAAAATAATAAAAAGTATATTGATAGAAAATGAAGTGAAAATAAAATTAATATTTTTTAAATTTACGAGCTAGGGTAAAAAAACTACGAACAATCCCATAAAGCACATATAAACTAGCAATAATCAATGCACTTTCTAAAAAATACAGATAAAGCATAGAAAATAAAATCACTAAAAGGATTAACACCTTCAAAACATTTGCTCTTTTTAAATCGATTTTCTTAAAACTTGGATACCTTATGTTGCTTACCATTAAAAAGGCTAGAAGCATTTGGATACATATTATTATTAAAGAAAAATCATGTAAAAAATCATAATATAAATAAGCACTTACCCATAAAGCACTTACAACTGCTGCTGTTGGTATAGGTAGACCTATAAAAACCGATGGTTCATAAGTTCCTGTTGTGACATTAAATCTTGCCAAGCGTATAGCGCCAAAAACTACAAATAAACCAGCTATTAATGAGCCAAAACGACCATATTCATAACCTATGCTCATATAAAAAAGCATAGCAGGTGCTACACCAAAGGCTATTAAATCAGCTAGTGAGTCAAACTCAACTCCAAATTTAGAAGTAGAGTTGGTAGCTCTTGCAACGCGTCCATCTAAACCATCGCAAATTAATGATAAAATGATATAAATTAATGCTTTATCAAAGTTTTGATTAATAGAAGCAATCACTGAAATAATACCTAAAAATATGGAAGCGGCTGTAAAAAGATTAGGTAAAATATAAATTAGTTTAAAATTCATGGATTTAAATACCCTATTAATGTACCAATGCGTACTTTATCATTTTCATTTACGCAAATTCTAGTGTCTTTTGGAAGTAATAAACTCACACTACCATCAAACATAAAACCTATATTTTGTCCATGGCTTAAATGATGACCAAAATCATCAATATGAGCTTTTCTATTTAATGCTCCAAAAATAACGCGTAATGCCCATTGTTTGCTCTTGGAATTAGCTAAAAACAACATTCTTTCACCCATTAAATTTGTATTTTTCATAAATGGACATAAAAAAAGTCCGTGCCTTATTCTAGTTTCTTCTATATTCATATCAAGCGGAGCTATGATATTTCCTTGGGAAAAAATATTATTGATAATTTGCACTTCTATACACTCGCCAAGTTCTTTATACGAGCTTGTTTTGATACATTTGATTTTTCCTTCTATGGGAGCTATAATGGTGTTTAGATCTGCTATATAATCAATTTTTTTAGCTCTAAAAAGATAAATAAAAAATATAAAAATACACCATAAAAGCCAAGAAAATCCCCATATAAATTGAAATATTGCAAAAACTATAGCTAGAACTATAAGCAAACTCCAACCAGTTTTTGCAATAAAATTTGTTTTCATTAGTCTTCCTTAGTAGCTTCTTGCTCTTTTTCTTCTAGGCGTGTTGGAAGATTATTTTCTTCTTCATAGTTTTTAATAATCTCTCTTACTTTGGCACCATCAATAGTTTCTTCTTCATAGAGTGCTTGTACCATCACCTCTATAGCACCGCTATAGGTTTTTAAAATTTCTTTTACACCTGCATAGCGTTCATCCAATGTTTTCTTTACATACTCATCTAAATCTTGAGCCATTTTATCAGAATAATCTTTTACAGTTTGCCCACCACTTAAGAAAGTATTTCTTTGCTTTTCAAGTACCATTAAGCCAGCAATTTCACTCATACCATACATAGAAATCATAGCTTTGATAATATCAGTTGCACGCTCAAGGTCATTGCTTGCACCTGTTGAAATTTCTTTAATGAAAATTTCTTCAGCTGCACGTCCTCCTAAAAGCACATCAACTTCAGCTAAAAGTTCATGTTTTTGCATTAAAAATTTATTTTCTTCAGGGGTATTGAGTGTATATCCTAAAGCTGCTAAACCACGAGGAATAACAGAAACTTTACTTACTTTTTTAGCACCTTTTGTAGTTTCAGCTATTAAAGCATGGCCGCACTCATGATAAGTTACGATTTTTTTCTCTTTATCATTAATTCTGCGTGATTTTTTCTCAAGTCCTGCTATAGCTCTTTCTACTGCCTCTACTAAGTCTTTTTGCTCCACATGTTTTTTAGAATCCCTACCTGCAAGCAAAGCCGCTTCATTAATGATATTTGCCAAATCAGCACCCGCAAGACCTGCTGTTAATCTTGCAATATCTTCTACTTTTACTTCAGGTGAAATTTTAACATCTTTCATATGGACTTTTAAAATATCACATCTACCTTTAAAATCAGGCTTATCTACCAAAACTTGCCTATCAAAACGCCCCGGTCTAAGTAGTGCTGCATCAAGTACTTCAGGACGATTTGTCGCTGCTAGAACAATTACTGGTGAGCTTTCGGTACCAAAACCATCCATTTCAGCTAGAAGTTGATTTAAAGTTTGCTCTCTTTCATCATTTCCGCCCATCATACCGCTTGCTGCACGTGATTTACCTATAGCATCGATTTCATCTATAAATACAATAGCTGGAGCTTCTTTTTTAGCATTTTCAAATAAATCTCTTACTCTAGAAGCACCAACTCCTACAAACATTTCTATAAAAGATGAACCTGATACGCTAAAAAATGGCACATCAGCTTCGCCTGCCACTGCTTTTGCAAGCAAAGTTTTACCTGTACCTGGAGGACCAACAAGCAAAAGTCCTTTTGGAATTTTTGCTCCAAGATTAATGTATCTTTCAGGATATTTTAGAAAATCAACAATTTCTTTAACTTCTTCTTTTGCTTCTTCAACACCTGCAACATCATTAAATTTAACCTTCGGTTTTTCTGAATTTACAAGTTTTTTAGAACTTCCTATACCAAGTATAGATCCACCCATATTTTTTTGCATACGAGAAGCTAAAAACATCCATATACCAAAGAAAATAAATACTGGCAAAACCCAAGAAAGTAAGATATCTATAAACCAATTGCTTTCATTAAAAGCACCATAGGAAACGCCTTTTGAGTCAAGTAAAGGAACAAAAGTAGCATCATTTGGAACTTTTTTGGTAATATATACCATATTTCCTGCTTTAGATACAGCTTTTATAGTAGTTTGACCTATATTAACTTGGGCAATTTGATTATTTTCAATTAAAGTTTTTAATTCAGAATAAGTAACTTTTTTAGTGTTTTCTCCGTCCATAATACCCATGCTACCATCATCTGAAAATCCTTTAAATAAAAGAATCATCACAATGGCAAAAATAGCAAAAATAAAAATGGGATTTTTGTTAAAAAAGTTATTATTGTTTTGATTATCTTTTAAATCATTTGGTTTTTTATTCATTATTGCAATTCCTTTTTATAAACTAAACTCAACCATTCTCCTTTGTGTTTGCATTCTAACAAAGTGAAATCTTTGAATTTATTTTTAATCCTTTCTTCATATTTATTTAATATACCAGATAAGATCAAAATTCCACCTTCTTTGGTTTTTTCTTTAAGATCTTTTTCTAGTATGATCAATATATCGGCAATGATATTTGCCACAACTATATCATATTTATGTAAGCTTTTATTAATAGAACCTACCCAAATATCATCAAAGCTAATTTGATTTAATTTTGCGTTTTCTTTACTTGCAACTATAGCTAATTCATCTGTATCGCAAGCTTGTACTTTGGCTCCAAGTTTTGCCATGATAATGCTTAAAATTCCACTTCCACAACCCATATCTAAGCAAAATTTGGAATTATCTGTATATTTTTGTAGAAATTCTATACAAGTATAAGTACTCTCATGATGTCCTGAGCCAAAAGCTAGAGCAGGATCTATAATGATATTAATTTTATCTTGTTTAGCTTCTTGCCAAGTGGTGTGAATATGGATATTATCGATCGTCAAAGCTTGTATACCTTTTTTATACTCTTCTATCCAATTTTTATTTTCTTTTTTTTCTAAGGTAGAGTGGTAATTAATATGAGTATTTAGTTTTTGACATAATTTTTGATGAAAATCATGCAAGGCTATTTTAATGAGTTCTATATCTTCTTCTGATCTTATATAAATACCATTGTTTTTTTCTTCTATAGCGTCTATCTCTAGAGAAAAGATAAGATCAAGGAATAAATCTAAATATTCCTTGTCTGTTTGAAAAAAAAGTTCGTAATAATGTGTTTGCATAAAAACTTATAATTAGCCTTCGTTTGTTCCTAAAACATCTTCAAGTTTTTCTTTTAACACTTGAGGAGTAAAAGGTTTTACAATATAGTTATTTACGCCTGCTTTTAAGGCGGTAATAACTTCTGCTTTACCACCTTCTGTAGTTACCATAATAATTGGCATATCAGCATATTTTTCTTCCGCTCTTACTTTTTTTACTAATTCCAAGCCATTCATTTCAGGCATATTCCAGTCAGTAATTAAAATTTTAATATCATCATTTTGTGAAAGTAAATCCCAAGCTTCAACCCCGTGTTCAGCTTCTAAAACATCCTTGTGGCCTAATCTTACAAGGGTATTTTTGATTATTCTTCTCATGGTAGAACTATCATCAACTACTAATAACTTCACTTTTTTTCCTTTATCTTGATGTAATTACATAAAACTGTAATTGTATCGTTTTTATTTTTATTAATCAATTAAAAGTTTATATTATATCATTTTAAAATAAAATTAGAATTTAATCACTCTCCGTTTTTATTGTGATTAAATTCAGGCACAATCTCCTTTAAAACTTTTGCAGGATCTGTGCTGTGGAGTAATTTTTCTATTTCTTGATTTAAAATTTTTAAATCTTTAAGATCACTAGTGGTAACAAATATACTTTCATATTGAGTTTTTAAATCATTTTCATGGATTAAAAGCTCTTCGTAAAGTTTTTCGCCTTTTCTAAGCCCAGTGATTTTGATTTCTAACTTTTTATTAGAAAGTAAAAGCATTTTTTTAGCTAAATCCATGATTTTAACAGGCTCACCCATATCAAGTACAAATAATTCTCCACCTTTGGCAATAGCCGCAGCTTGTAAAACAAGTTGCACAGCCTCATCTACTAACATAAAATAACGCACTATATCAGGATGAGTAAGAGTAAGTGGCTCATTAGCTGCAATTTGAGCTTTAAATTTAGGTATTACACTTCCACTTGACCCTAAAACATTACCAAAACGCACACAAGCTACTTCAAAATTTTCACAACTTGAGCTTAATGTATAAAGTTCACAAATTCTTTTTGTGCAACCCATGATGTTAGTCGGTCTTACAGCCTTATCAGTGCTTATCATAACAAATTTAGCAACCTTATAAGCTTTTGCAAGATCGATTAAATTTTTAGTACCTATGATGTTATTTAAAATAGCTGAATGTGGATTTTGCTCACATAAAGGCACATGTTTGTAAGCTGCTGCATGTAAAATCAAATCTATGTTTTTTTCTTGTAAAAGTTTTTCTAACGCTTCTTTGTCTAATATACTCATCATAATAGGTTCGATTTTTTCTTTATGTAAGCTTAATTCTTCATTTATTTTATATAAATTATACTCACTATGATCAAGCATGATTAAGTGTTTTGCACCAAATTTAATGCATTGTTTGCAAAGCTCACTTCCTATAGTTCCACCAGCTCCACTAACTAAAACTACTTTATCTTTGATAAAATCAATCACGCAAGCATTATCCAAATCTTTTGGCTTACGCGCCAATAAATCTTCGATACTTATATCTCTTGCTTCATTTTGCGTAAAAGAAAAAAGCTTTATATCGTTAATCCCATAAGCAATGAGTTCGTCAAAAAGCTTTTTTAATTCTTCTTGCTCAAGTTTTAAAGCAATGATAGCAGTATGAATTCCTTCAGCGGTATATTTTCTGATTGCTTCTTTTTCTTCAACTATAAATTTATCACAATAAGTACCTATTAAATTTTTACGCTCATCTACCACAGCTACAGGAAAAAGTCCTAAGCTCCCTTCTTTAGCTCCTTTTAATAAATGCAAAGCCTTTGAAGTGGCGCCAACTACTATACAAGGATGTTCTTCGTTGTATTTTGGCTTTCTAAAATCAACTATCATTCTTTTGCTTATACGCAAACTTCCAATTAGCATACAAGATAAAACAAAGTCTATTCCTATAACGCTTCTTGGAAAAGGATTAAAAAAATCATCATAAAAATAATAAATTGCTAAAAATACAAGCTCAGCCAAAGCTAAAGCGATGACTAATTTACGCGCTTCATTAAGGGAGAAAAATCTCCAAGCAACTTGATAAATTTTAAAAAAAGCTAGAAAAATGATTTTAAGTAAAATCAAAATCACAGCACTTTTAAACATACCTTCATAAAATTCACTTGGGATGTCTGCACTAAAGCGTAAAGAAAAAGACAAATAAATACTTATAACAAAAAGTAAAATATCAGCACCTAGAAAAAATCCTAAGCGTTTGCTTTTATAATCCATCTTAGTCCTTTAAGGTGTTTAAGATTAAAGTAGAAACTTCCTCTACATCAGCTTTGCTCATAGTAGTTGCACTTGGAAGGCAAATTCCATTACTAAAGAAAAACTCACTATTACCATTTAAGTAAGCATCGCAGCCTTTGTAAAGTTCTTGCAAATGCATTGGCTTCCAAAGTGGACGACTTTCGATTTTATTATCTTTTAAAACTTGTATGATTTTTAAAATTTTATCTTGAATTTGAACATTTTTATTTTCACATATACAATGTTTTTCATAAGTATTAAGTTTATTTAAATCAAAATCAAGTAAAGCAGTGCTTAACCAGCGATTTGACTTGGTATTTTCAAGCTCATTTAAAAAAGTAAAAGTTCCACTTAAAAATTCTTTATACCAGCTATAAATTTCACGCTTTTTACTCACTCTTTCTTCTAAAACTTCCATTTGAGCAGTACCGATTGCACCTAAGATATTGCTCATTCTATAATTATAACCATATTCTTTATGCTCATAATGAAGGCAATTTTCTCTAGCTTGGGTACTATAAAATCTTGCTTTTTCAAGATTAGTATGACTTTCACTCACAAGCATGCCACCACCACCTGTTGTGATGATTTTATTACCATTAAAAGAATATACTCCAAAATCCCCAAAAGTACCTAAAGCTTTATTTTTGTAAAAACTTCCCAAAGCTTCAGCAGCATCTTCGATTAAAAAAATCTCATTTTCTTTACAAATTTGGACAATCTCATCCATTTTAGAAGCATTACCATAAAGGTGTGTTAAAATGAGAGCTTTTGGCTTTTTAGGACTTTCTTTGATAGCTTTTTTTAATAAATTTACATCTAAATTATAAGTTTCATCACAATCAATAAATACAGGCGTAGCATTCATGTAAGAAATAGGTGCTACTGAAGCAATAAAGGTAAAACTTGAAGCTAGAACTATATCGCCTTCTTTGATGCCCAAAACTCTTAAAGCTAAATGAATAGCTGCAGTGGCTGCATTTAGAGCAAGTGCGTTAGAACTTTTTGTATAATCTTTAATACTTTGTTCTAAGGCATTAACAAATTCACCCAAAGGTGCTATATAATTACTTTCAAAAGCTTTGTGTATGTATTCTAATTCTTTTCCACTCATATGTGGTGCTGATAGAAAAAATCTCATTTTACCTCCTTTATTTTCTTAGCAGGAACTCCAGCATAAATACCTTTAGAAGTTAAGTTTTTAACTACAACTGCTCCTGCACCTAAAGTTATATCATCATTTAAACTTATACAAGGAATAACGCTTGAATTAACTCCCAAAAAACAACGCTTTCCTATTTTTACATTTCCTGTTAGTTTAGCCCCAACGCTAATATGGCTAAACTCATCTACAAAACACTCATGCTCAATCACACAAGCAGTATTTAAAATCACACCTTTTGCAATACTAGCTTTAGCATTAACTACGACATTTGGCATGATTAAAATACCCTCATCATCTAAAAAAGCACTTGGGCTAATAATAGCACTTTTGTGTATCAAATTAACTAATCTAAACCCATCATCTTTTGCTTTTTTGAAAAGTTTTTCTCTAATAGAGTTTGCGCCAATAGCAATAAACATATCGTGTTTTTCTAAATTGGAGTGATATTTTAAGCCTTTATTATCATCCAAAAAGATGATTTTTTCATATCCTAAATTTCTAGCTACATCAGCACAGACTAAACCATGCCCACTAGAACCATATATATAAATACTTTTAGTTGTGTCCATTGAATTTATCCGTTGTAGCTACTCCTTCTTTATTAACCCCGCTTCTTTTTAAAACTTTAATAATGGTCATAAAAAAGATTTTAAGATCAAATAAAAAAGAGCAATTTTGCACATATTCTACATCATATTTAAATTTTTGCTCCCAAGAAATAGCATTGCGTCCATTAATCTGTGCCCAACCTGTAATGCCTGGTCTTACATCGTGGCGTTTTTTTTGCTCTTGATTGTATAAGGGCAAGTATTCTACAAGTAAAGGTCTTGGGCCTATGAAGCTCATATCGCCTTTTAATACATTAAAAAGCTGCGGTAATTCATCTAAACTCAAGCTTCTAACTAGCTTACCAAAAGGCTTTAAGCGTAATTCATCAGGAAGTAATTCTCCATTTTCATCGGTTTCATCACTCATAGTTTTAAATTTATAAATATAAAAAATTTTTTCATTTAATCCTGGTCTTGCTTGTTTAAAAAGCACACTTCCTTGAACGATTTTTAAAACAATACCTATAAGCACTATAAAGGGTAAAAAAATAATCAATAAAATCAAAGCCAAAAAAAAGTCAAAAACACGCTTTAAACCATTTTTATACATTTATAAAACCCCTATAAAAGTCAAGATATTTCAAAGCTATGATATTTTCATCATAATTTTGCGCTCTAAGAAAAGCATTTTGTGCTAAAGTATTTTTTAGTTTTTCATCTTCTAGTAAAACTGCGATTTTTTCAGCTAAATCCTTGCTATCTTTGCTTTTACAAATTAAACCGTCTATGGCATTATTCACTGCTTCAATGCAACCTTCAGCATCACTTACCACACATGCTTTTTTACAAGCTTGTGCTTCTAAAACCGTTCTTGGATAGCCTTCTTTATAGCTTGGTAAAACAAAAATATCGCATAAATTTAATAAATGTGCAATATCACTTCTTGCGCCAAGATAAAAAACATCATTTGAGTTTAAAAATTCTAATGGTGCACAAGATTTATTATCATCTCTTCCACCCACTAAAACAAAATTTGCCTTATCTTTTAAAATTTGGCTTACTTCATAAAATTCTTTAATTCCTTTATGCCAAAGTGCTCTTGAAATCATTAAAACGATAGGTTTATCAGGCATATTGTGTTCTTTTAAAAAAGCTTGTTTTTCTTCTGTGCTAATTTTTAAAGGTAAAAATTGTTTTAAATTTAGCCCTACGGATTTTATGATTTTGATTTTTTCTTCTTTTAAGCCTAAATTTTTCATAAATAAAGCATTGCTTTCATTGACAAAAATAAAACCATTTGCAAGTTTAAAAGAAATTTTATAAAGTAAATTAATGCTTATTCTTACTAATTTGCTTTTAAAATCATCATCTATGTAAAAACTTCCTAAGCCTTCAACCAAACCAAAAGTGTATTTAATGCCCGCCATTTTAGCTGCTATAATACCTGTTGTATTGCTTTTGTGAGCGCTTGTTTGTAAAAGATCTAAATTTAAACTTTTGAGTGTATTTTTTAAACTAAGTAGATTTTTAAAAACAATTAAAGGATTGACACTTGATCTAGCTAAATCATAAAAGCAAACCTTATAGCCTAGCTCTTGTAACTTAATAGCAAAATCATCTTTTGGAGTGATGATTATAACTTCATGATTATTTTTTTCTAAAGCTCTAATGAGTGCAAGACGAAAATAATACACACTCATTGCACTATGGGTTAAAATTCCTATTTTCATCTTTTTAGCCTATAAATTTTTGCTCTTGCATCATTAGTGACTTGCTCAAATAAATCTTGATCGTATTGATTTAATAAAAACATTTGTATGTAGGCACTATTATAAAGATTTTCATCTAAAATCACAAAGCTTTTATATTCTCTTAAAAAGAGTAAATAAATTTGAGCTTTTGAATCAATTTCATTGTAATAAAATTTGCCATTAGTGATGGATTCTATATCTACAAAAGCTTTTAAAGGTATAGTTGTACCTTCTAGTTTTAAAGCTCTAAAATCATTAATAATTTCTACTCCATTATCAAGCATAACAGAACCTGTTGTTTTATCTTGAGCTATGGCATTAGCTTGAGAGAAAAATAAACTTTTTTCTTGTTCTCCATTGTCAGGATTTGTATTTGCAAATTGTGCTACCACAGGCATGATACGCAACATTCTATAAGGCATGTAAATATATACATCTCTTGTTTTATTGGTATCAAATTTAAAATTTTTATCATTTAAACTTTCTAAAAAATCTTTAGCACTTGTTTGGTTATAATCTTTTACCATAGCTTTTAAAACATCAGGATAATTTTCTTTGAAAGATTTTTCAGTGTATTCTACGCTAAGTCTTGCCATATTGGCTGCTGGAATTTGTTCTTTACTTAAGACAAAAGATGAGAAAAAATTATCTTTTCCTAGGTGTTTTCCACCATCAATTAAGGTTTTTACATCGCTATAATAGCGTATTGGATAACCATAATCCCACCAAGCAACGACATAATCTTCTCTTTGAACTTTATTTTTTAAATCATTTAAAATACTAGCTTCATAAGAAGTAAAAACAGTAGAGGATTTATAATAATAAATATGCATTAGGGCAGGGCTTATGCTAAAAAATGTAATGAGCATGAGTAGGATATTTTTATTTCTTAGACTAAGTTTGATTTGTTTTTTTTCTAAAAAATTAAAAAAAGCATATAAAAAATACCCAAAACCCAAAGCCATCACAGGAACTGCATAAATGGTAAATCTAAGTCCAGCTCTTAAAGCCATAAAACCTAGTGCAAGCATAGGTAGAGCCAAAAGCATACTTTTGTGATCTTTGCAAAGTAAGATAAAACCTATAAAAGAAAGGATAAATACTAAAACACTAGAGCTAATTCTTTGCATAAATACTTCAGGATCGATAGTATTTACTTCCATAATAGTTTCATTAACATTAAAATACATAAAAGCAGCATCTTTTAAATTTTGCACATCAGAAGCTTTGAAAACATAAAATTTAAGTTGATATAAAACAGGATCTAAGCCACCACTTAAATGTAATATCAAAATGCTAATAAAAATCAAAGCCCAAATCATATAAAAATTAATTTTTTCTTCTTTAAAGGCAAAAATAGCAAATAACAATACAATCAAAGCAAGTTTATATTGCCATGCTAGTATACTTAAAGCTATGATCATTAAAGCAATAGCTAGATAAAAAATCTTTTCTTTTCTATGAAATACTAAAGCATAAAGACCAAAAAGTCCTATCATAGCAAAATTTAAAGAATAACTTGATGGATACCACCACAAATAAATCATGATGAAAACCGGACTTAAAAGTAGGGTAAAAATGTCTTTATTAATAGTTAAGCGTATAAAGGTAAGCAAAATAAGCATTGGCAAAACTAACACTAGCATATCAGTATCATAATACCCACTCATAGTGCGGTTATAATAACTATTTGCAATGCTTCCAAGTAAGGCTGCTATAAAGCCATAGGTAGTGAGTTTATACTCTCTTGCGATTAATATAAT
Source organism: Campylobacter sp. RKI_CA19_01122 (assembly GCF_025771325.1). Classification (NCBI taxonomy): domain Bacteria; kingdom Pseudomonadati; phylum Campylobacterota; class Epsilonproteobacteria; order Campylobacterales; family Campylobacteraceae; genus Campylobacter; species Campylobacter sp. RKI_CA19_01122. Next base: position 57,141 of record NZ_JAKMPZ010000003.1, read on the forward strand.
AGGCACAACAATCAAAGAAGCAAAAAAAGTACTCATATATAAAATAATACTTTCAAAGCTAAAAGGCAAAATACTATAAAGCCAATAAGTTAAAGTAGAAAGTGAGCTTCCAAAATAAGATAAGTCATTAGGTTGATGAAAACCTGCTATCATATCCCTTGCACCTTCTGCAAAAGCATAGCCATCATTAGTAGTAATCATAAGTTGATCATTAAAGAAAAACTCATAAAACTCACTTGCCCAAGCTGCCCAGTATAACCTACACAAAACACTAAAAGCAAAGGCTATAAGGATTAAAATACAAGTATATTTTATAGAATTATTATCAGTGAAATTTTGTTGCAGTTTCATTTTATGCCTTGTTGAAAAATTCAAATAATTGCTTTGCTACGCTAATTTTATCAAATTCTTTTGCACGCAAAAAAGCCTTTTGTCTATATGAAGCTTTTAATGCTTCATCATTGCACATTTTCTCTAAGCCTTCTTGCATGGCTTTTTCATCATCTACTTTTACTAAAAGTCCAAACTCATCATCTAAAAATAGCTCCCTTGCGCCACTTTTATGATCAGTGCAAAGTACGGCAGTATTACAAGCTAGGCATTCGATTAAAACATTGGAAAAGCCTTCAAAACTTGAAGCAAAAGCAAAAAAGTCACATTTGCTCATGTATTTATAAGGATTTTTATCAAAACCTAGTAAAAAGACTTTATCTTTTAAATTTAAAGTTTCTATTAAAGCTAAAAGCTCATCTTTTAAAATGCCCTCGCCTAAAATGACTAATTTTAAATCAGTTTTAACTTTTGCATAAGCTCTTATAAGCATAGCATGATTTTTACCATGATCAAGCCTTCCAACACTTAATATAAAAGGATCTTTAAAGTCTATTTTTTCTTTAGATTTTTCTATGATGTTTTCTAAGTCTATGGCATTGTATAAAATATCGCATTTTTTAGCCTCTATATTGAAATTTTGTATTAAATCTTCTTTGTTTCCTATAGAATTTGCTAAGATTAAATCTGCTTTGTTATAAAGTTTTTTAATAAGAAATTTATTGATAAAAGAATTTAGATTATTATGTTTATAAATCACACTTGGAGTGGTGCATTCATTGATAATAAGGGTTGATTTAAGTCCTAGGGATTTTGCCATTAACGCAATATAATTAGGTCTATTTAATAATACAAATTGCAAGTTGATTTTTAAATCTTCACAAAGTTTTTTGTATTTTATAGCTAGCAAGGGTAGTTTTAAAAATTTAGCTAAGTTACTTTCACTTGGACTTGATTTTTCAAGGTAGTGGATATTAACTTCAGGAATATCATATGATATTTTATCATTCATTAAAATTAAATGTATTTCATATTTTAAATTTAACACAGGTAATAGCGTAGATACAACCCTTTCAGCGCCACCACTTCCTAAAGAATAAATAAAAATTGCTAGTTTTTTCATTTTAAACCCTTACTTCTTTGATTAAATCAAGCCATTTTTGTGCTACATTGGCCACTTCATAATCTTTACATCGTTGCTGTGCATTAAGCGCTAGTGTTTTTCTTAAATTTTCATCTTGCATTAAAAGGGCGAGTTTTTCGCTTAAAGCTTTTTCATCATCTAAATCTACTAAAAATCCATCTTTTCCATCATCAATTAAATCTTTATGGCCGCTTGTGTATTTAGTGCTAATGCGTGCTACTTGATAATATAAACTTTCAAGCAAAACCGTTGGCAAGCCTTCTATGAAAGAGCAAAGGCAGATTATTTTTGCTTTTTTATAAAGATCTTGCATATTTTCAACTTTACCTAGAAAATTAACTTTGATATTTAAATTCTTGGCTTCTTGTTCTAAATCTTGTCTTAATTCTCCATCGCCTGCTATGAAAAAATTGTATTGATTTTGTAAATTTGTATCTAGCCTTGCTATGGCTTTTAAAAACATAGAAGCATTTTTATTATGATCAAGTCTGCCTACGAAAATGACATTATTTTCTTTTTCTAAATTTTCTTTAACAGGGCTAAAATGACAAGGATTTGGCATATTGATAACTTTTTTAACAAAGTTTTCATAGTAATTTTTATCATCATTACTTAGCACGGTTAAAGCATTTGCATGAGGAAAACTTATACGGCGTAAAAACTTCCAAATTTTAGATTTTAAATAAGTATAAGAGCTATGCTCGCTAATGATTAAAGGTGTATTTAAACCTTTGTTTGCCCAAATGCAAGCAATATTAGTTGTATCTAAAAATGAGATAAAAACATCGCTTTTATGATCTTTAAGTGCTTGTTTTAAGGCTTTGAATTTTTTAATGCGTGAGGCTATTTTATTATAAAGAGTGGAAAAGTCAAACTGCTCTAGGGTAAAAAGTTTGATTTTTGGCTCAAGCTTGTAAAAAGAGTCTTCTTTGTGAAATTTAATAATATTTATTTCATGATTTTTGCAAAGTTCATTAGCTAAAGTGACTAATACTCTTTCAGCACCGCCTGAATTTAAAGTAGCTATGATGAAAGTGATTTTCATACTTGTTCCTTTAAATGCCCATGTTTTACTTCAAATACTCTATCGCAACCTTGTATAGTTGAGAGCCTATGGGCTATGATGATGAGGGTTTTATCTTTTGAAATTTTATAGATTTCTTCCATGATTTTTGCTTCACTTTCTTGATCAAGAGCACTAGTTGCTTCATCTAAAACTAAAATTTCAGGTTGTTGATAAAGCGCTCTTGCTATGGCTATTCTTTGTCTTTGGCCTCCACTTAAAAACGAACCTGAATCACCTACCTTAGTATGCACTCCATCTTCAAGTGAATTTACAAAGCTTTCAAGATTAGCTTGTTTGATCACTTTGTGTAAAAGCGCTTCATCTACTTCTTCTCCAAAGCTAATATTTTTAGCAATAGAATCATTAAAAAGATAAATTTGTTGAGGTATGTAGCCAATTTTACTTCTAAAACTTTTTATATTGCTCTCATCAAGCTTAATTCCATCTACAAAAATAGTTCCATCACTTGGTTTTAAAAGCCCTATGATAAGATCAACTAAAGTACTTTTACCACTTCCACTTTTACCTATAAAAGCGATTTTTTCATTTTTCTTAAGCTCAAAATTTAAATTTTTAAATAAATTTTTCTTCCCCTTATAAGCAAAGAAAAGATTTTTCAAAACGATTTTTTCTTTAAATTCAATACTTTCATCGCCTAGTTTTTCTTCTTTTTCATTGAGCATATTATAAATAATATCTAAAGAGTTCTTATAATATGTAATTTCATTATAACTTGTGATGATACGATTAGCACTTGGCATAAGCCTATAAAGAGCCACCACAAAAATAGTAATAGTTGCTAAGATAGATGAAATATCACTTTCATATCTTAAAACTAAATACACTACGATAAAACAAAGCATACAAAAACCTATACCTTCAAGGTAAATTCTAGGAATGCTTGACATGCTTTCATTGCTAATATTTGCTTTGGCAAAAAGCCCACTTTGAATTTCATAAAGCTTTTGTGTGCTTTGTTCTTTGGTTTTGAGTTTGATGATTTTAAGGTTGTTTAAATTTGCATTTAAAATTTCAAAATAATTTTTCATCGCCTCTTCTCTAGCTATGGAAGCTTTTTTTACCAAGGGTGAGAGGATTTTAATCAAAATAAAAGCATTTAAAAGTAAAAAAGCACTTAAAGCTAGGGTGATTTTATAGTTGATAATTAGCAATAAAGTATAAAGTAAAAACACCACAAAGCTTTCACTTAGCATAAGTAAAAAAGCACTAATTAAAGTGCTTAAATGAAATACTTCTTGAGTAATAGTTTTTAAAAGTTCTGATTGATTTTTATTAGTAAAATTTTCATATTCAAGATGTAAGTATTTATCAAAAATACGACAAGCAAGGCTGTGATAGCGCCCTTTAGAAAAACGCGCAAGCAAATGAAAATAAAAGGCATTTAAAAAGGCTCTAAAAATATAAAAGGCGATTAATATACAGCCAAAATAAGCAATAATCTTATAACTTGGTAAATTTAAATACTCATATATAGGTTGAAAATAGGAGCTTTTTTCTAAAAGCTCAAAATTACTCGCCACTGATACAAAAGGCATGATTAAAGAAATAGCAAAGCTTTCTATGAATCCTATAAAAATAGAAAAAATTAGCAAAGCAAATAAAAATTTCTTATCATGAGCATTGAGTATAAAAAAAAGTTTTTTTAACACTGTTTTTCCCACTCATAAGCACTTTTGCAGATTAATTCTAAATCATCATATTTTGGTTTCCAGTTGGTTAGAGTTTTGATTTTATCCGCATTTGAAATAAGCACAGAAGGATCCCCAGCTCTTTTTGGCGCAAGTTCTACTGTGAAATCTACTCCGCTTACTTTTTTCATGGTTTCAATAACTTCTTTTACGCTAAAGCCATGTCCATAGCCTACATTGAAAATATTACTTTCATTATTTTCTAGGTATTCTAAAGCAGCTAAATGCGCACTTGAAATATCATCAACATGGATAAAATCTCTAATACAAGTGCCATCTTTGGTGTTATAATCATCGCCAAAAATATAAAGTTTTTCTCTTTTTCCTGTGGCTACTTCAGCAGCAACCTTGATAAGTAAAGTGGCTTTTGGATAGCGTTGACCTATAGGATAACTCATGCAAGCACCTGCTACATTAAAGTATCTTAAAATGCAGTATTTAAATTCAGGATTTGCCATATTAGCATCTTGCAAGACTTTTTCGCTCATTAGTTTGCTTTGTCCATAAGGATTAATCGGTGCTAATGGGCTTTGTTCATCTACGATAGGAATTTGTGGCTCTCCATAAGTCGCTGCGGTTGAAGAAAAAATGAATTTTTTCACACCTGTTTCTAAACAAGTTTGGATTAGATTACTTGTATTTGCGGTATTGTTCATATAGTATTTTAAAGGATTTTCCATACTTTCAGGAACTTCAATGCTAGCTGCAAAATGCACAATCGCATCAAATTTTTCCTCTTTGAAAAGTTTTTTAATCCCAGCATAATCGCTTAAATCTTGCTCAAAAAACTTAAAAGGTCTGATTTTAGAAAGTTCATCCAAACTTTTTTTGCTACCTTTTGAAAGATTATCCAATACACAAATTTCATGATTTGTTTCTAAAAATTGTTTTAAAGTATGAGAGCCTATGTATCCTGCGCCACCGGTGATTAAAATTTTCATTTTTATCCTTTTTGTGATATTTAATAATAGTTATTTTAATATACTTTTCTTAATTAATTTAAAACTTGCTCTTTTCTTTTTCTATGGCCTCTAAAAATGGCTTTTGATAGTTTTTATCGCTATGTTTTTGCAAAAGTTCTTCTTTGAAATTTTCTAAAATATTAAGATAATCTTCTTGGGTTAAATTACCTTTAATGAGTTCGTATTTTAAAAATAGCATATAGGTGTTTAACACATCACTTTCGCAGTATTCGTGAATTTTTTCTAATTTGTTTTGATAAAAAAGTTCTAATACTTCATTTCCATGCACATCATATTTTCCAGGAAGTCCTGCCATAGCACAAAGCGTGTCAAGTCTTAAGCCTTTTTGACCAAAACTTCCTAAAGATTCTAATAAATCACAATGTTTATTTTCTACAAATTTGCTTTTGTAGTTATTCCATTTATCGCTTGCGTCCAAATAAGCACTTGCGTTGATATTGTATTTTAATGCTCTTATAACAAGCAAAGGCATGTCATAGCTTTTACCATTAAAACTTACAAGGCGGGGTTGGTGTTTGTCTATGAAGTTAAAAAACTCTTCTAGTATTTGTTTTTCGTTTGCGCCTTTGATTTTATTGACTTTGATGAAATTTCCAAATTTATCTGCAATCACTGCACAAATGCTTACAACTTTATGAAAAGGCAGGGGTAAAAATTCACTTCCGCTTTCTTCTTTTTGTCTTTCTAAAGCTTGCTTGCTAATGCTTAAATCATCGCCATTAAAATCATAAAGATGTTTTATCAATTCTACATCAGGAATGCTCTCACAATCAAAAACGCAAATATATTCTTGCATGATAAACCTTTTTTTAAAAAAATCTTTGTTAAAATCATAACAGAAAATTTAAAAATAAAGTAGCATATGAAAATAGGTTTGGTTAAATTATCCGCACTTGGAGATATCATCCATGCAGTAATTGTTTTACAATTTATTAAAAAGCATTATCCTAAGGCGAGTATTGATTGGTTTGTAGATGTAAGATTTGCAGGATTATTGCAAGATCATCCAATGATCAATGAAGTATATGCCCTGCCTTTAAAAGATAGAAAATTCAAAGAAGTTTTTGCTATGCTTTTTGAAGCTAGGCAAAATAAATATGATGTTGTGATTGATTTGCAAGGTTTGATTAAATCTGCTTTAGTGAGTAAATTTTTATGTGCTAATACCTTTGGTTTTGATCAAGAAAGCATAAAAGAGAGCTTTGCGAGCAATTTTTATACGCATAAATTTGCGTGTAATTATGAAGAAAATATTATCGTGCGTAATCTTTCTTTGGTAGCTTATGTATTAAATGAGCATTTTGATCATAGCGATATAGAGTTAAAACAAAGTTGTTTTAGCGTAGATGATGAGTTAAAAGAAAGCTTAGAACAAAGGCTTTCTTTAAGTGAAAGTGCGCCAAATATACTCATACATGTAGGCTCATCTATGCCTAATAAAATTTACCCAAAAGAGCGTTTGATACTACTTTGTAGAATGCTTTTGGAGTATTTTACTAGTGCAAAAATCATGCTTGGTTGGGGTAATGTTAATGAGTTTAATTTTGCTAAAGATATAGTTTTAAATTTAAAGCATTTGAAAATAGAACTTGCGCCAAAATTAAGCTTAAGTGAGCTTTGTGCTTTAACTAAAGCAAGCGATTTGATTATCGGAAATGATAGTGGGCCTACTCATTTAGCCTTTGCATTAAATAAGCCTTCTATAACGATTTTTGGTGCTACTCCTAGTCAAAGAAATGCTTATGAAACAAATATCAACAAAACAATCAATGCAGGTAAAAAAATACTGCATTCAAAGCATATAGATAAGAGTGATTTTTGCATACAAAATATCGATGAAAAAGATATTTTTAAACTTGCTTGTGAGCTTTTAGAAAAATGATAAATTATGTATATCTAAGCCTTTTTTATATATTAAAAGCCCTTGTGAAGATTTTACCTTCAAAGCTTTTAAACTCTTTTGCAAATTTGATTGCTTTGATCACTTATAGGCTTAATCACAAACACCGCAAAATCATTGACATAAACTTAAAAATTTGCTTTCCTGAAAAAGATCAAAAATGGCGTGATGAAACTAGTCTTAATATCTATAAAAATTTTGCTAAATTTGGGATTGATTTTATCAAAAATCAAAATGCAAGCAAAGAAGAAATTATCGATAAAATTTGCTTTGATGATGAGGAGCAAATTTTAAATATAATGCAAAGTAAAAGACCCTTGATTGTAACTACGGCTCATTATGGTAACTGGGAGCTTTTGGCTTTGTCTTTTGGAGCTAAATTTCAAGGAATTTCCATAGTTGGAAGAGCACTTGATAGCGTGATAATGGATAAAATTTTAAGTAAAAATCGCACGCAATTTAATATAGAGCTTATAGAAAAAAAGGGCGGGCTTAGAAAAATGCTAAAAGCCTTAAAAGAAGGTAGATCGCTTGGAATTTTAACCGATCAAGATGCAGTGGATAGTGAAAGTGTAAAAATACAATATTTTAACCAAGAAGTAAATTTCATAGCAGGTGCAAGTGTGCTTGCTAAAAAAACAAATGCTATGATTTTACCTTGTTTTGTGTATCAAAAAGATGAGAAATTTTTTGTAAAAACTTTTAAGGCTTTAGATGCAAGCAAGGCAAGTATAGAAGAGCTTACTAAGTATCAAGCAAAGTGTTGTGAAGAGATGATTAAATTTAAACCTGATGAGTATTTTTTCTTTCATAAGAGATTTAAAAGATACAATCATGAATTATATTTATAGGACATAAAATGGATTTAAAGCAAATTAGTGTGATAATAATTGTTAAAAATGCTCAAAAAACTTTAAAAGCTTGCTTGGAATCTTTGCAAGAATTTGGCGAGATAGTTTTGATAGAAAATGATAGCAATGATGATACTTTAAAAATTGCTTATGAGTTTAGTAAAAGTTATAAAAATATCAAGATTTATCAGCATAAATTTATAGGTTTTGGACCTTTGAAAAATTTAGCCATAAGTTATGCTAGCAATGATTGGATTTTTAATATTGACGCAGATGAGCTTGCTAAGAAAGAATTTTTACAAGAATTAGGGCAAATTGAGCCTAATAAAGAAGATATTATAGCCTTACCAAGAGAAAATTTATATAATGGAGAGTGGATTAAAGCTTGTGGGTGGTGGCCCGATCATGTAATGCGGGTGTTTAATAAAACCCATACTAATTTTAATGAAAATTTAGTGCATGAGAGTTTAATTTTACATGAAGATAGCAAAAAGATTAAGTTGCAAAATGGTTTGAGGCATTTTGCGTTTGATGATATCGATAGTTTGTTAGATAAGCTTCAAAAATATTCTAAGCTTTGGGCTTTGCAAAATTTACATAAAGAAAGTAGTGTTTGCAAGGCTTTGCTAAGAGGAATTTGGACTTTTTTTAGAAATTATGCTTTAAAAAAGGGAATTTTTTATGGTTATAAAGGCTTTATCATAAGTACTTGCAATGGTCTTGGAGCTTTTTTTAAATATATGAAATTATATGAGTTAAAAAAGCAAAAGCCAAAAACTTGTGCTTTAATCATCACAACCTATAATCAAAAAGAAAGACTTGCTTTGGTGCTTGATAGCGTTAAAAACTTAGAGCCTTTACCAGATGAGGTTTTAATAGCTGATGATGGAAGCAGGGAAGATACGGCTAAACTTATACAAGCTTATCAGAAAGATTTTCCTTGTAAGTTAAAGCATATTTGGCAAGAAGATGAGGGGTTTAGACTAAGTGAGATTAGAAACAAAGCTATTAAAGCTTCTAAAAGCGAATATATAATCGTTATAGATGGAGATATGGTTTTAGAAAAAAGTTTTGTAGCTGATCATTTGAAATTTGCACAAAAAAAAGTATTTTTGCAAGGTTCTAGGGTGATTTTAAATGAAAAAGAAAGCAAAGAACTTTTAAGCAAAAATGATTTTAGTTTGGCTTTTAATAAAAAGGGTTTTAAAAATCAAAGAAATATTTTTTTAGCTAAATGTATATATAAATTTTCAAAACTAGCTAAGAAATTTTTTAAAAAATCACAACTTATTAAAGGTATAAGAGGCTGCAATATGAGCTTTTATAAAAGTGATTTTGAAGCCATTGAGGGATTTAATGAAAAATTTATAGGCTGGGGTAGGGAAGATAGCGAGTTTGTAGCGAGATTTTTATTTAATGAGGGAGTGTTTAAAAGGCTTAAATTTAATGCTCTGGCTTATCATATCTACCATGAAGAAAATAGCAAAAATATGCTTGAAATCAATCATCAAATTTATCTTGAAACTATAAAAAATAAAAAAGTGACTTGGAAATGAAAATTTTATTACTTATTGGGGATATCACTATAGGAGGTGGTGCTGAAAGGGTTGTTGTAAATTTGGCAAATGCACTTTTTGAGCTTGGATATGATGTAAAAATTTTTAGTTTTTACAAACAAGGAGTTGATGTAGCTTATGAATTAAATGACAATATTAAAATAGATTACTTGCATAGCAAATCAAGAGCTGATGTAAAAAAAGAAAGATTATTTTATAAGTTATATTACAAGCATTATGAGTGTTTTTTGTTAAAACAAAGATATAAAGATGCTGATGTGATGATTTTTAATAATTGTCCTCATTTTCCTTTCTTTAAAAATAAAAATACAAAATATATTAATTTTATTCATATGAGTCTAAAAAAATATAGAAGAAAAAATAATTATTTTGATGCTTTAGTGGTATTATCAGCCAAGCAAATTAATCAGTGGAGAAAATATCATAAGAATGTTTGGGTTATACCAAATTTTTTATACTCTAAAACTTCATTGCAAGGGAAACTACAGATTAAAAATATTTTAAGTGTTGGAAGAATGGCTTTAGAGGATCAGAAAGGGTTTTTAAGACTTATTGAAATTTGGAAGCTTGTGCAAAAAAATGTAAAATACAAAGAATGGACTTTAACTATAGTTGGAGAAGGTGAGTTTAAAAATACTATAGAAAATAAAATAAAAGAAAATAATTTAGAAAATTCAATTATCTTAAAACCTTTTACTAAAGACATAGAAAAAGAATATTTAAATGCTAGCGTTTATGTAATGACAAGCAAATGGGAAGGTTTTGGAATGGTTTTAATAGAAAGTGCAAATTATCAAATTCCTAGCATTGCCTTTGACATAAATACAGGACCAAGTGATATTATAGAAAATGGTAAAAGTGGATATTTAATCGAGGATAGTAATTTGCAAGAATTTGCAAATAAGCTTTGTTTACTTATGGATGATGAAAAATTAAGAAAACAAATGGGACAAAGTGCAAAAGAAAATATTTCTTATAACTTCTCTAAAGAAAAAGTTATGCAAAAATGGCAAGAGTTGTTAAACTCTTGATTTGTTTGCGTATTTTTTAAAATTTTTGAGCATTTTGATAGCTTTTAAAAAAACACTGAAAGTGTTTTTTTGGTTTTTTCTTGCATATAAAATACTTTCTCCGAGCATGCAACAAAGTCCAAAAATATCATCATTAATCTTTTGTGATTTTTCTAAAAAATACTCATCTTGCTTGGTATTATGTATTAAAGATGATATTTTTGCAAAATTAAAACTTTTTATAGCTTTTAAAAGCTCAAATCCCAAAGCACTATAAAGCAAATAATCTTTAATGTTTGCTTTTTGTTCAAGTAATTCTTCATTAAAAATAGGTGTTTTTTCTGCTATTTGCCACCAATAATCATTTATATTTTTACCTTGCAAATCTGTGTATGATTTTAAAAATTTCCAAGGTTTTTCTCCATAATGTAAAATTTTAGGTGTTTTTGCACTTTTGGTAAATTCATCTCTTGTGTAGTTAAGTCTATTTGCTTGTTCATCTTTACATATAGCATAAAAAAGAGTAATAATATTGAAATTATATGAAAAATTAAGCTTTAGCTGATATTGTGGTTTTATGGTGGCATTAAGTAAGTCTTGATCTGCGGCTTTTATGTAGTAGCATTTGCTAGCTAAATCCTCGCATTTTTGTTCTATATTGTGTTTTTTCCATTCTTTTAGATTGATAAGTAAAAAACCTGAATTAAAATAATTTTCATCAAAATGCAAAGTGTGTTTTTGGTTGTTTTCTTTAAATTTTATTTTTGTACGTTTAGAGCCAGGATCGCCTACAACACCGGCTATTTTTCCTTCTAAGTTGATAGTAAAAATTTCTCTTATATCACACAAACATAGCATATCAGAATCTAAATATAAACAAGTATTTATTTCATCATCTAATATAGAATTTAATTTTAATCTATAATAAGGAAGTTTTGAGCTATGAGCAGCTCCACTGATAGGATAATGTTTAAAATTATCATCGTTTTGAATATGAATTTGTATTTTACATGGGAAAGTTAAATTAAGTTCTTGTTCTAATTTTTGAAGTTTATTTTTAGTATGATTGCTAATAGAATTACTTAAAATATGAAAATAATATATTTCGTTTTCTTGATAAAATTTATTTTTATCTGTATTTTTAATAATACTTGTAATCAAAACAGCTGTGTATTTAATATAATTTTCATCTGCACTAAAAACAATGTGATACATTTGCTTCCTTTAGGATATTTTTAGCATTTTTTATTTGGATATTTTTTTTAATTTTAATTTTTTTTCTTTGTATTTTAAGGAAAATTTTTTCAAAAAAATTTTTATTTGTGTATTTATATGTTAAATCTATTTTATGGATGTTTAGATCGTATATAGCGATTTTAAAAATCAGTGAATGAAGTTTATTTGTTTGATTTTGAGTAAGACTTGAAATTTTTTCTGAAACAAAAGATAAGTCATGGATATAAGATTTAATTTTATTAAGATCTTTTTTTTCCCTAGTTGATGAATTTTCATTTGAAATATTATAATTATATAAATATTGTTTTGTGATACCAATTGCATTTATAAATTTTAGGCTATGTAAAACCAATAAAAAATCTTCAGCCATAGTATTTTTTTCATTTGGTTGAAGACTAATTGTATTAAAAGCTTTAAGATATAACTCTTTTTTCAATATTTTATTGAAAATATTCCAACTAAATTTAGGATACCTTGAAAATAAAAAATAGCAAAAATTTTCATTATTATAAAATGCACTTTCAAAAAAATTCCATTCTTTTTTATAATCATCGCATTCGTAATAATTGAAACATATTAAATCAACTTTTTGTTTATCTAAAATTTTAACACATTCTTCACAAGCATTAAGCTCTAAATAATCATCAGGATCTAAAAACATAATATAAGGTGAAGCTGCTACTTTAACACCTTCATATCTTGCTCTTAAAAGTTTCAAATTCTCTTCATTATGTATGATTTTTATCCTATCATCTTTACTAGCATATTCTTTAGCTATATCTATACTTTTATCATTACCGCAATCATCTACTATAATGATTTCTATATCTTTAAAAGTTTGGTTTATACAACTTTCTAATGCTCTAGCTATATATTTTTCTACATTATAAGTTGGTAGTATGATGGAAATTTGACTCATGTTCTATCCTGAAAAATTTTTTTAGGATGACGAATAATCATTTTGAATTTCAGGTATTTTTTATAAATTTCAATATTTTTTTTAAAAAAAATAATTTCTTTTTTGATTTTTAGAGGATCTTTAGCTATTTGCATATTAAAATAATACATACAATAATCTTTGATGCTTTTTTTAAAAAAATCATTTTTAATATCAATATTAAAAATATATAATTGTTTCGCTATTTTAACAAGACAATAAATTCTAAAATATTCTCTAAGCTCTTTATAATCACTAAAATGCTCTTTTAGTGGCTCTAGATATTTAGGTAATTTTTGCGGTATTAAAGTATTTTGGATATTTGTTATGGAGCCTTTTCTAATTCTATATATCATTAAGGTTGTATTGATATAAAAAACTTTTTTTGCCAAGCAAAACAATATAGTTCCAAAATCATGATCTTCATGATAAATTCCATGTGTGAAACGAAGATTATATTGATTTAAAATTTTAGCTTTAAAAGTTCCTTGCCAAGCAAAATAAAACTGAAAAAAGTTATTTTCTTGCAATAGTTCTATACCGGTATTAAAAAATATTTTTTTACTTTTTTGCATTAGGTCTGTTGGTGGTTTTTTTAAAAAACAAGAATTTTTTTCATGATATTCTTCAAACCCATGCGTACAAATATCCAAATCTTTTTCAATCATTTCTTTCACGCAAAGCTCTATACAATCATTTAAAAAATAATCATCTGAATCTAAAAAGTGAATTATAGAATTTGGTAGCTCTTGCACTAATAAATCATTTATATTTTCTATATTTGTTTTTATGTATCTTTTTTGAATTTGTATAAAATTTGATTTTATAGCTTTTTTGCTGATTATTTTTGTATTTTTGTCAAAGGTATGAGTTGAGGTAAAAGAGATTATATCTTGTTCTTTATTATCTTCAAAAAAGCTTCTAAGTTTAGTTCCTTTTATAAATTCTAATCCCATATTTCTTGCCGAACTCAATCCTCCATTTTCCTTAGAGATTAAAAATATTCTTTCATCTTTATTGAGATATTCTAAAGCTATATCTAAGCTTTCATCATCACTTCCATCATCCACTAAAATAATATCTAAATTTTTATACGTTTGATTTATTACGCTATCTAAACATTCTCTTAAATAAGGTACCACATTGTATATTGGTATGATGATGGAAAGTGTTGTTTTCATTGATAAAACTTTTTATTAAAGATAAATTTTAGATATTTTTTTAAGAGTATAATTCTTTTTCTATTTATTTTTAAGGGTAATTTGAAGTATACTAAGTAGGTTAGATAATTTTTTTTATATAGTTGTATTTTTCTTTCGTTTTGTCCAAATTTGATATTCTGTATTAGAATAGTAAGGAAAATACATAAAAGAGTGTCGAGCTTATTGTTTTTTAGATAATTGTTCATTATTTTTATGATTTGTGTTTCTTGTTTTATATAGCTTTGAATTCTTTCTTTATTATTTGTTAGCATGGAACCTGTGCTGTTTTGATAATAATAATATATATTAAGAGAGCTTGTTTGGATGTTTTTACAATGTTGTATGATAAAAAAATACATTAAAGCATCTTCTGCCATGGTTAATTTTGTTTTAATATATTCTAAAAGAGTCATTGCTTTTGTGTAGATTTCTTTTTTTATTATTTTTGAGCAAAGAGTCCAATAGCATAAACCGTCGTGTGATATTACATATCGACAGTATTCATTAATAGAAAAAATATTATCTTGTAAGATTTTATTTTTTACTACAGTGTTATTGAAACGATATAAAAAATCAAACCATATTAAATCTATTTTATCATTTTTGTTTAAAATTTTAACACATTCTTCACAAGCATTAAGCTCTAAATAATCATCAGGATCTAAAAACATTATATAGGGTGAGCTTGAATTTAATACACCTATATTTCTACTAGCAAAAGTTCCTAAATTCTCTTCATTATGTATGATTTTTATCCTATCATCTTTACTAGCATATTCTTTAGCTATATCTACACTTTTATCATTACCGCAATCATCTACTACAATGATTTCTATATCTTTAAAAGTTTGGTTTATACAACTTTCTAATGCTCTAGCTATATATTTTTCTACATTATAAGTTGGTAGTATGATGGAAATTTGACTCATGTTCTATCCTGAAAATTTTTTTTAGGATGATGAAAGTAAAATTTTAAATTATGGCATATTTTTTTTAGGAATAATTGAACTTTAAAGAAAAAAGAAAAATCTTCTTTTATTTTTTCTTCTTCGGAGTTATAGTTAAATAATTTATAATTGTATTGATAAAGCTTGTAGACAATTTTATAAGTTGTCTTGTTGTAATATGATAAATAATGTCGATGGCTACTTGGATTGGATATTGTTAATGTTCTTTTTATATTTAATTTTGATAAAACAAATTGAAAATTATTGTGAATATTTTTTACTTTTCCTATAAAATCGACCAATATATTTTTTTGATTATCGCGAAGAAAACAATATTGAGGGATAAAATGAATCCAATTAAAAATTTTATTTCTAATTTTTATATTTTCTAGATCTAAAACAAACTGCTCAAATGAGCTGTATTTTCGCATATGTTCTTGTGACCATTGCAAATCTTCTATGTTACCACCTCCTTTTTTAAGATAGAAAAAAGCAGAAACAAGTCTATCATGTGGATTTCTTACAAATCCAAATGAAAAAATATTTTTAAATTCTTTGGGATCACTTTGTATGTAATCTTGAGCTTTAATGTGTCCACTAAGCCATTTACCTGTTTGAAAAATAGCTTTTTCTATGCTTGTTCCTGCTGTTTTTGGTATATGTATAAAAATGCATTTTTGTTTTCTTTGAAAGTCTTTTATTAGATTATTATCCAAAAATCTCCTTTTATTTTTTAAAGATTTTTATATTAACTTAAAAAACAAATAAAATTTATTTATGTATTTTATTAATTATGTTTGTAATTTTGCCATAAAATTTCTTTATTTTTGTTTTCATATCAATATTTTTAATTTTCTCAAACCTAAGCTCGTATGTATTAAGCTTTAAATAATCACAGAATCTAAAAAAATGAATAATATCATCAGGTAAATCTTGAATGATAAAATCATTAATGTTTTTTAACTTTGTTTGGACTATATTTTTACTAAGTTTGGTAAAGTTTTTTTATTCTTTTACGAGCTCTTTTATACTATTTTAAAATTATTTGATTTTTCATAACTGATAATATTTTCTTCGTTTTCAAAAAAAATCTCTTAATTTAGTTCCTTTTATAAATTCTAATCCCATATTTCTTACAGAACTTAATCCCCAATTTTCTTTGGAGATTAAAAATATTCTTTCATCTTTATTCAAATATTCCAAAGACATATCCAAGCTTCCATCATCTACTAAAATAATATCTAGATCTTTATAAGTTTGATTTATTACGCTATCTAAACATTCTCTTAAATAAGGTGCTACATTATATATTGGGATGATAATTGTAATTAAAGGATTATTCATATATACTTTCTTTTTATTTTATTATGTATAAGGAAACATTAAAAAATATGAAATTTAGAAAAATATTTATAAATTTATTGCTTATATTTATACCAATAAAATCTATAAGAAAAAAGATAAGATATAATTTAAACAATAAAACCATATCTTTACAAAAAACTGATTTTAAGTTACCCAAAAATATTTTAAATAAAATAAAAACATACAATAATAAGTATTTTTATAAAATTAATAAAACCATTAATGGGGGGGGGGCATAATGGTTATTTTGACTTTGATCCAAACTCAAAAGATACAAAATCTTCTTTAAATCCTTGGGCTTTTATAAGAGTCAAAAATGAAGCTATTACTTTAAGAGCTTCATTAGAAAGTATATTGCCTGCAATACAAAGAGGCGTTATAGGATATAATGATTGTACTGATGGAAGTGAAGAAATTATTTTGGAATTTTGTAAACAATACCCTTCTTTTATACCAGTAAAATACCCTTATGAAGTACAAATTGAAAATCCTCAAAGTGAAGAAAATAAACTTTATAGTTATTATAATTATGTTGCAAGTTTTATTCCTCAAGGAGAATGGCTTGTAAAAATAGATGTAGATCATATTTATGATGCTAAAAAATTATATAAAAGTTTTTATATACCCAAAAAAGATAACGATGTGGTTAGTATAGCAAGAATGAATTTTGCTATTTGTGAAAATAAAGTTTATATAGTACCTAATTATTATATAGATGTTGCCGATCATTGGCTTGTTAAAAATATACAATTGCAGTGGGAAGAAGTGCTTATTTTAGGAGATAGTTTCGAATGGAAGGAAATTCCACAAAAAGAAAAATACAAATATCAATCTTTATCATCTTATGAAATATTAAGACTTAAAAAACATATTATATATCATACAGAATTAACCAATTGGCATTTTCCATTTGTAAAGCAGCATAGGAAATTAAAAATTCGAAATGATTGGATATTGTTAAGTGATTTTAAAGATCAATTTTCTTACCTTATAAATTCAAGGATTGATGAGAAATTGTTAAATAAAGATAGAATTATAAATACATATAATAATTTTGCTTTAGAATGATTGTTTTTATTATTTGGTAGAAATCTAATAATTATCACTTGCAAGTTGCACATTTAAAAGCAAAGAATTTTTTATTTATAAATAATTTTTAAAGTTGAAAAATAAAATCTTATAATTTCTCTTATAATTTTAGATGGTATGCTAAGTTTCTTTTTTCTTTGTGTTATGGTAGTTTCTACATGATTTAAGTCAAGCAAAAATGGTTTATATATAATGTTTTGTATTTTATTATAATAATACATATCCATATAATCATCTACAGGCTTAAACCAATATCTCGCTTTTTTAATAAACTTTTTTACAGCATTTGGGTGTATAAAATATCCTTGCGTGCCACCAGTATTCTCGTAACTTATATAAAAATTATTATTTAAATGGTGTATTTTTTTATCAAAAAGATAATAAAATCTTATGTATTCATAATTGCTATTTAGTAATTTTTCAATGATATTTGAGTTGTTTAAAAACTCATCGCTAAAGATGACATCATCTTCTAAAATGATGATAGGGCTATTAAGTTCTTGACATTTTTTCCATAAACTATAATGAGATGCAAAGCATGATTTTTCACTATCGCTAAGTTCACGCCCAAGTACAAATTGACACCACCATGGGAAGTGACTTTTAAACTGCAAATGCTCATTTTTAGAACCATCGATGGCTTTAAAAAATTCAAATTCTAGTTGATTTTTTAAATTTGGATTACACGCGAAGAGTTTTTGAATTTGTTCTTGCATAAAATTTTTTCTATCTTCTGAGCGTTCTAGATTGATGATAAAAACTTTTACTTTTTCCAAACTCTACTTTCTAATCCTAAAATTTCTTTTTCTAAAACTTCTAATATTTTTTCATTAAAATGCTTATATTGAAAAATATTAGCTAATTTTTTAATGTATTTTAAACTTTGCTTTTTATGCTCGTAATTTTGCCATAAAATTTCTTTATTTTTGTTTTCATATCTACCATTTTCATTAAATTCATAGCGGTATGTACATTCTTGCGATACAAAAAAGCTCTCACTTAGCATAAAAATTATATAGTTAAAAAGCACATCTTCTCCATAACAAAGTTTTTCTTTAAAATCAACATACTCAAAACTTTTTAAAATCAAATTTTTCCTATATACTTTTGCCCAAACACTCCAGCAAAAATGTTTCTGTTTAAGTAAAAATTCCAAAAATTCATCTTTGTTAAAAAGCCCATCTTGTTTAAATCTATAAAATTTCTTAAATTTCACCCTATGTACATATGCATCAAACACTACCATATCTACATTTTTGATTTTTTCAAGCCCAACTTCACAAGCATTAAGCTCTAAATAATCATCAGGATCTAAAAACATTATATAGGGTGAGCTTGAATTTAATACACCTATATTTCTACTAGCAAAAGTTCCTAAATTCTCTTCATTATGTATGATTTTTATCCTATCATCTTTACTAGCATATTCTTTAGCTATATCTACACTTTTATCATTACCGCAATCATCTACTACAATGATTTCTATATCTTTAAAAGTTTGGTTTATACAACTTTCTAATGCTCTAGCTATATATTTTTCTACATTATAAGTTGGTAGTATGATGGAAATTTGACTCATTTTAGCTCTTTAAATAAAGTGATGATATAATTATAGCTTTTATTTTTAAGGAAAATTATGAATATTTTTATCAACCTTCCTACTTGGCTTGGCGATGCGGTGATGGCTAGTGCGGCTATTTATGCTATAAAAGAAAAATACCCTCAAGCTAAATTTACTTTTTATGGTTCTTTTGTGAGCACAGAGCTTTTTAAACGCTTTGAAAATGCTCAAATTTTAGTAGAAAATAAAAAGCAAAGATATAAGCAAATTTTAAAAGCTAGAAAAAATCTTGGTAAATTTGATCTAGCTTTTTCATTTCGCTCGGCATTTTCAAGTAAGATCATTTTAAATCTAATCAAAGCAAAAAAAAGATTTTATTTTGATAAAAATATTCTAAAAGAAGAACACCAAGTCTTAAAATACTTAAATTTCATAGAAAAAGCCTTAAATTTTAAAGCCACTTCAAATGCTTTAAAACTCCCTATAAAAGCAAAATCAACTCAAAAAATCTTAGGTATAAACCCGGGTGCACATTTTGGAAGTGCGAAAAGATGGGAAGCGAGCTATTTTGCAAGGGTAGCAAAAGAATTTAGCTCAACTCATCAAATTTTAATCTTTGGAGTAGAAAGTGAGAGAGAAATTTGTGATGAAATTGAGTATTTTTTTCTAAAAGAAGGTATCAAATCAAAAAATCTTTGTGGCAAAACTAGTATTTATGCTTTATGTAAAAATATTTCTATGCTTGATTTGCTCATCACAAACGATAGTGGTCCTATGCATATAGGTGCAGTTTATGGGGTGAAAACGGTGGCTATTTTTGGCTCGACTAAATTTAGTCAAACCTCGCCTTGGCAAGAAAATGCTAAAATAGCACATTTAAATTTAGCTTGTATGCCTTGTATGCAAAAGGTCTGCCCTTTAAAACACCATAAATGTATGAAAGATTTAAAGCCTGAAGTGGTAATAAATTTAGCAAAAACATTTTTTTAGCATATTTTTCTTTGTGATTTGGGTTTAAACCTCTTGCAAAAGCTTGATAAATGTGTTAAACTTAACAATCATTTTTAATCAAGGAGCTTTTTATGACTAAAGCAGATTTTATTTCTCAAGTTGCTCAAACTGCTGGGCTAACTAAAAAAGATGCAACTGCAGCTACTGATGCAGTAATCGCTACTATTACTGATGTATTAGCTAAAGGTGATAGCATTAGCTTTATTGGTTTTGGTACATTTTCTGTAGCTGAAAGAGCTGCTAGAGAAGCTAGAGTACCAAGCACTGGTGCTACTATCAAAGTACCTGCTACTAAAGTTGCTAAATTTAAAGTAGGTAAAAACCTTAAAGACGCAGTTGCTGCTGCTAAAACTGCTAAAAAAGCTAAAAAATAATTCTTTGCGCAAAAGTTTCTAACTTTTGCGTTTTTCTTCATAGTTAAGTATTAATTTTCTTTTGATATTGTTTTTAAAAAATTACAAGGAAAACAATGTCAGTTTATAATAATATTTTAGATTGTATAGGTAATACCCCGATTATTTCTTTAAAAGAATTTGCTCCAAATCTTTACGCTAAATGCGAGTATTTTAATCCAAGTCATTCTATAAAAGATAGAGCGGCTGTGGAGATGATAAAACAAGCTTTAAATGAAGGTAAAATCAATCAAGAAACAACCATTATAGAAGCTACAAGTGGAAATACCGGCATAGCTTTAGCGATGATTTGTGCAAGCTTAAAGCTTAAACTTATCATAGCTATGCCTGAGTCTATGAGTATTGAGCGTAGAAAAATGATGAGTTTTTTTGGTGCAAAGCTAGAACTTACTCAAGCAAGTAAAGGCATGCAAGGAGCGCTTGATAGAGCTAATGAGCTTTTGAGTGAAATTTCAAATTCGTTTATGATAAGTCAATTTGAAAATATCAACAACAAAAACGCACATAGAAAAAATACTGCTTTAGAAATTTTAAAAGCTTTACCTGATCTTGGTATTTTTTTAGCAGGTTTTGGCACAGGTGGAACTATTAGCGGGGTAGGAGAAATTTTAAAAGAACACAATCCTAATGTCAAAATCATAGCCTTAGAACCCGCATCTTCGCCACTTTTGAGTCAAAATACCGCTGCAAGCCATAAAATTCAAGGTATAGGTGCAAATTTTATCCCTAAAATTTTAAATCAAAAAATCATAGATGAGATAGTTTGTGTAAGCAATGAAGATGCTATAAATACAGCCTTAGAGCTTGGTAAAAATGGCATAATGGCAGGAATTTCAAGTGGTGCAAATGTATATATGGCTAGAAAAATTGCTTTAGAAAACCCTGATAAAAAAGTCTTGACTATGTTAAATGATACAGCCGAGCGATATTTGTCAACTGATTTATTTGCAAATTTATAATTAGGGGTGTGTATGAGTCAAAATAATGAGCATTTTGATTTAGATCTTGAAAGGGCGATTTTAAGTTCTTGTATATATAGTGAAGATTCTTTTTTTAGTGTTTCTTCGGATATTGAAATTAATGATTTTTCGCTCAAAGCTCATCAAGATATTTATAAAGCTATTTTAGCTTGTGTGAATGCAGGTGAGCCTATAAGTGCAAGTTTTATAAGAAAACATAAAAAAGTAGATGAGCAAATTTTAGCTGAAGTTTTAGCTACTACTTCCATAGCAGATGTGAGCAAATACGCTTATGAATTAAGAGAAAAGTCCATTAGACGCCAACTTTTAAATTTTGCTTATACTATACCTACAAGGGTTAATGAAGATAAAAGCATTTCTCAAATTTCAGATGAAATAGGCAAAGAGATTTTTAATCTTACAAACCGTGTAAATAGTAATAGTATTAAAGATATGACTATGGTTATGTCTGAACTTATGGATGAGTTTAAAAAGCAAAAAGAAGCTGAAAACAAAGATATTTTAGGACTTGATACAGGCTTTAGTGAGCTTAATAAAATGACAAAAGGCTTTAAACCCGGCGATCTTGTAATCATCGCTGCACGCCCTGGTATGGGAAAAACTACAATTTGCTTAAATTTTATAGAAAAAACACTAAGACAAAATAAAGGCGTTGTGATGTTTTCACTAGAAATGCCTGCTACGCAAATCATGCAAAGATTACTCAGTGCAAAAACTTCCATTCCTTTGCAAAAAATTCTAATCGCAGATTTAAACGATGATGAGTGGAGTAGGGTAGGTGATGCTTGTAATGAGTATGCACAAAAAAATCTTTATATTTATGATAGCGGTTATGCTAGTATAGCAGACATTCGTTCAATTTTACGCAAAATTAAGGCTCAAGATGAGAGTATTGAGCTTTGTGTAGTTGATTACATCGGTCTTATGATGAGTAACTCAGCTTTTAATGATAGGCATTTGCAGGTGAGTGAAATTTCAAGAGGCTTAAAGCTTTTAGCAAGAGAATTAAATATGCCAGTAGTGGCACTCTCACAGCTTAATCGTTCATTAGAAAGTAGAGCAAATAAGCGTCCTATGCTTAGTGATTTAAGAGAAAGTGGCGCTATAGAGCAAGATGCAGATACGATTTTATTTGTATATAGGGATGAGGTTTATAGAGAGCAAGAAGAAAAAGAAAGAGAAAATAAAGCTAAAAATGAAGGCAAAACCTATGAGAGAAAATTTATGCCAAATCCTGTGCAAGAAAAGGCTGAGCTTATTATAGGTAAAAATAGAAATGGTCCTGTAGGGCATGTGGATTTGCTTTTCTTAAAAGAAAAATCGTGCTTTATTGAAGCTCCAAAAGAAGATTTTATAGTTACCAATTTTGAAGGTTAATTTAAAGAATAGCGATAATCGTTTTGTATAAAAAGCTCTAAATCTTTAAAATCAATTTTTCCCATCAGCTCTTTTACGAGCTGTTTGTATATTATTTTTTCATCTTTAACTACAAAAGCTGATCTTGCTAATAATCCTGCAAATATACTATCATGTATTAATACTCCATAATTAGTGCCAAAATCTTTAAAGGCAAAATCACTTGCAACTATGATATTATCAATTCCTTCAGTTGCACAAAAACGATCCATAGCAAAAGGTAAGTCCATGCTAACAACAATCACTTCAATGTTTTTTATAGATGCCAATCTTTTGTTAGTTTCTTTAGCTTGTTTGGAGCATACTTGAGTGTCTAAGCTAGGAAAAGTTAGTAAAATTTGAGTTTTTCCAGGTGGTGCTATTTCTACTGAGGCAAGATTTTTAGTTTTTAAAGTCACTTTTGGAGCATTATCGCCAATTTGTAGTTGATTTCCTGTGAGTTTTATGTTTTGTTTTTTATATATAATGCTTGACACAATTTTCCTTTTTATAATAAAATCATCTTAGCTAAAAGTAAAAAGCTGAAAAAACCCAAACCATCAGTAATTGCAGTAATCACAACACTTGAACCTACCGCAGGATCAATTTTAAATTTTTTCAAAGTTAATGGCACAAAAGAGCCTACAAAACCGGCTAAGGCTAGATTGATTAGCATTGACAAAGCTATAACAAGTCCTAAAAGGGCTGTTTTAAACCATATAAAAGCTATAATACTCATAACGCTAGCAAATATAAGCCCATTTAATAAAGAAATTCCACTCTCTCTTAATATAACTTTTTTAGCATCTTTAAATTCTACTTCATTGAGTGAGAGTTTTCTAACTGTTACTGCTAAGGCTTGTGAGCCTGTATTACCTCCCATGGAAGCTACAATAGGCATAAGTACTGCTAGAGCTACAAGTTGTTCTATTTCACCTGAAAAAAGACTGATGATATTAGCTGAAATTAATGAAGTTGTAAGATTAATCATGAGCCAAAAAGCTCTTGCTTTAGCCGCTTTAAAAGCACTTTCTTCTTCAACATCTGCATCAACTCCGGCTAAATTATAAATTTGCTCTGTTGCATTTTCTTGGATTAAATCATGAATATCATCATAAGTAATTCTACCCAAAAGCACTCCATCATCATTTATAACAGCCAAAACACTTAAATCATAATCTTCTACTATATCAATAGCCTTTTGTATATCTTCATGATCTTTAATGCTATAACATTTATATTTTTCATTGTTGTTTTTAATAATATCTGCAAAACTTAGTTTAAAATCCCAAAGCAAGAGATCGCTTAGGTTGATAGCATTGCAAAGTTTTCCTTGTTTATCTATGATATAAACTTGAAAAATTTGATCTACTTGTCCTGAATGCTTTAAAATTCTATATCTTTTAATGGCCTTTTCTATACTTTCATTAATAGAGGCTGTGAAAATTTCTGTTTGCATATAAGCACCAGCGGTATTTTCATCATAATTTTTAAGGCGTAAAATTTCTTCTTTGTCTTCTGAACTTAAGCGGTTTAAAATAGCTAAAGTTTTTTGTGGATTTAGTTCTTCAAAACGCTTAATTAAGTCTGTTGCATCATCACTTTCAAGCTCTTCTACTGCTTTTGCAATCTTTATAATACTTAAGTTTTCTAAAATATTTTCTAAGATATGTTCAGGTGTTATAGTAGCTACATTTGCAAGTGTGTAAGTATCAAAAGATTTAAGAGTTTTTAAATAAAGCTCTTCATCATGCCTTTTGATAGTTTTTAAGGCTTCATTGATTTCATAGGTACTTTGATCTTTGAAAGTATTTTTTAAAAGTTCTTGTGCTTCTAAAAAATCATTCATCATCTCAAAGCTCCATAGAATTTTCTATATTTTGTTCTTTTGGTGGATTTTTATAATTTTCATCAATGCTTTGCAAGCGGTTTTCATACTCTTTTGCCATTTTTAAAAATTCTTCTTTGTTTTTTCCACTTAAGCTTGATTTTGGAATTTTAACTATAGTTTCAGGATTAATTGCTTTATTATTTAGATAAAGTCCAAAATGCAAATGTGGTCCAGTACTCATACCAGTAGAGCCTACATAAGCAATCACTTGTCCTTGTTTAACTTTTTGTCCGCGTTTGATTTTTGCAAAGCGACTAAGATGAGCATATAAAGTCATATAGCCTGACATGTGTTTTACTTGAACAACTTTACCATAACCACCTTTTGTCCCAACAAAGCTAATCGTTCCATCTCCTGCACTTTTAACTGGAGTACCCGTTGGAGCTGCATAGTCAATACCTAGGTGTGCTCTATAGCGTTTTAATATAGGATGGTATCTTGCTCTAGTAAAACGATCTGAAATCCTTGTATATTTGACAGGTTTAGTTAAAAAGAAATTTTCAAGCTCTTTTCCTTGAGCATTATAATAAGAATCTTTATATAAAAATACAGAATATTCTTTACCTCTAATATTAGCTAAAGCTGCTTGGATATTAATATCGCCAAAAAGTCTTCCTAGTCTTCTTTTTTGCTCATAAATTAATACTACACTATCGCCTTTTCTAACATTTTTAAAATTAACACTATTTTTAAAAGCTCTTACCATAGCTCTTGCTAAGGTTACACTACCACTTTCATCATAAACATCTTGATAAGCTGAGTTGTTAATAGCTACGCGAATAGTTCTTTTTTCTTTGGTATAAGAAATTGGAGTAAAACTTAATACGAATTTATTTTCAGTATTTTTGTAAATATGAATTTGTAAATCATCACTGATTGGGATTAAAACCTGTTCTAATTCTCCTTGATCATCTTTTAACATTTGGTATTTAATACCACTTGCAATTTCTGCACTTAGTTCTTTATCTTCAGCATCAAGATTATAGTATAAATTCAAAGGTATGGAGTGATCTTGTAAAAAATCAAGTAAAGTTTTGCCATTCTCCCAAGAAAGTTCTTCAACACTTGAAATAGCAAAAAGTTTTATCGATATAAGTAAAGATATGAAAATTTTTTTCATGGTATTTTAAAGCCTTCTAAAAATTTAAACATAAATTTGTATTTTACTTAATTTTTCTTACAATTTTGTAAGGAAAATACAATATAATTTAATTTTTACACTTTTTTAAGGAGTATCAGTTGTCAAGAATTATTTTAATACTTTGTTGTTTTTTAGCATTTTTGCAAGCTAAAAATTTTGATTTAATACAAACAAAACTTGAAAAAGTAGATGATATTTATGGTTATATAAAAGATGATCCTAGAATTTTATTGCACTCAAGTGGTATAGTTGTGCATGAAATTGATACACAAAAATCAATTATTGCAAGAGCTAGTGTGATAGGGCGTGAAAATGGCTTAGTTAAATTACAATTTAAAGTTTTTGATATGCTAGCTCAAGATGCTATGCCTTTACCAAATGTATTGCCACAAGTAGGCGATAAAATAGTTTTAAATTATTTATATGATAGAGCCTTGATTATAGCTCCTGATAAAAATGTGTATGATTTTATAGCTCAAAAATTAAATGGACTTTATTTTTTACATCCTGATTTATTTGGTGCTCATATGATACAAGAATACCGCCAAACTCCAAGAAGATCAGATTTTAGATCTTTTTGTTCAAAAAATGCTGTTGGGCTTTTAGTGGTAGCTTTAGAAAATAAAGCTGAGATAGTTGATTGTCAAGATTTTGGCAAGATAGAAGAATTTAACATACCTCAAGCTCAAAGTTTGCAAATTCCATTTTATTCAAGAATTACAGGTTATAAAAGCGATATTTTTAGCTTAAATGATGAAGCAATTGGAAATTATTATGTATATTATGAAAAATTAATTAGCTTAACTAGAGAAAAATAATGCAAGAAATCCATCAAAAATTTTTTCAAGATCTTTTAGGGGTTGAAAATGCTCATTTTGATCCTATCCACAAAAGAGCGTATAGTTATGATGCTACTAAAAAGCATTATTTACCTGATGGAGTGCTTTTTCCAAGAGATGAAAATGATATTAGTCAAATTTTAAAATATTGTAATGAAAATAAAATCATCGTTATTCCTAGGGGCTCAGGTAGTGGATTTACCGGTGGAAGCTTAGCTATTAATGGTGGAGTAGTGTTAAGCTTTGAAAAACATATGAATAAAATTTTAGAAATTGATCTTGAAAATTTAGTTGCAGTAGTGCAGCCTGGTGTGATAAATATGGCTTTACAAGAAAAAGCAAAAGAATATGGTTTATTTTATCCACCTGATCCTGCTAGTATGGAGTATTCTTCTTTAGGGGGGAATGTAAGCGAAAATGCAGGGGGTATGAGAGCTGCTAAGTATGGTATAACTAAAGATTATGTAATGGCTTTAAGAGCTGTTTTACCTAATGGAGAAATCATTAGAGCAGGTAAAAAAACTATAAAAGATGTAGCGGGTTATAATCTAGCTGGAATTTTAATAGCAAGTGAGGGATCTTTGGCTGTGCTTAGTGAGATTACTTTAAAACTAGTAGCTTTGCCAAAGTTTAAAAAGACAGCTATGGGGATTTTTAACAGCATTGATGAAGCAATGAATGCAGTTTATAAAACTTTAGCTAAAGGTGTGACTCCTGTATCTATGGAATTTTTAGATCAATTAAGCATACAAGCATTAGAACAAAAATTCCAAAAAGGCTTACCTATGGATGCGGGTGCGATTTTAATCGCTGATGTAGATGGCAATGTAGAAGAGGCTATTGAAGCAGATTTAAAAATTTTGCAAGAGAGTTTTTATGAATCTGGCGTAAGAGAGTTTAAAATAGCAAAAGATGAGCAAGAAGCAGCCAATATTTGGTTTGCTAGAAGAAACTGCTCTCAAAGTATAGCAATGTATGGAAATTTAAAGCTTAATGAAGATATTACAGTGCCGCGTTCAAAACTACCTGATCTTTTAAAAGGCATAGCTGAAATTTCTAAAAAATATGGTTTTAAAATCCCTTGTTTTGGTCATACTGGCGATGGTAATGTGCATACTAATGTAATGGTAAGTGATAAAAATAATCCTGAGTTGGTTAAAAAAGGTTACGAAGCTGTAGAAGAGGTGTTTAAGCTTACAGTTTCTTTAGGTGGAACCTTAAGTGGGGAGCATGGTATAGGCATTTCAAAAGCTCCTTTTATGAAGCTTGCTTTTAGTGAAGCTGAAATGGACTTGATGAGAAATATCAAAAAAGCATTTGATCCAAATAATATACTTAATCCTTTTAAAATGGGACTTTGATGAATTTTAAAAACTTCATAAAAATTCTTTTAAGCATAAGAGATAAAGAAATTTTAAATTATGCTGCAGCTTTGAGTTTTTATACTATTTTATCTTTAATACCGCTTTTATTTTTATGTTTTTGGGTTTTTACTCAAATTCCAAGTTTTGAAATGTATCAAGAAAGAATTAAAAATTTAATTTTTACTTTTTTAATCCCAACTCAACAAGAATTAATAACACAATATATTAACACTTTTTTAAAAAATAGTGTCAATCTTGGTTTAATTGGTCTTTTAGCTATGGCTTTGACTTCTTTAGCATTTTTTTCAGGTTATGATTATGTTATTAATAAGCTTTTAGAAGAAGACTCTAAAAGTCTTTGGCATAGTATAAGTTCTTATTGGACTTTGGCAACATTAACTCCACTTGGACTTGGAGTGAGTTTTTACATTTCAGGTTTTATACAAAAAACCTTAGATGATTTTAATATTGCTTTAAATTTTTTTGAGATTTTACCTTATGTGATTATATGGGCTTTGTTTTTTACATCTTATTCAAGTTCAGTGAGTAAAAAAGGTGATTTAAAAACTTTGCTTATTAGTTCTTTTGGTGCTTCTGTGATTTGGTATATTTCTAAGATGATTTTTGTATATTATGCTGTATATAATAAAACTTATTTAAATGTATATGGTTCTTTTTCTGTGATATTGTTTTTCTTTTTGTGGATTTATATTTCTTGGATTATTTATCTTTTGGGTTTAAGGGTTTATTTGATTTTAAATCAAGAAAATAAAGGGAATAAAACCAAGAGAAATTACAAAAAGAGCTAAATAACGATGAAAAATAGCCATGAAGGATAAAAATATATAAATAAGATAAATTTCTAATGGTATGTGTAACAATATATTATTTAATTTAAAATCAAATAATGCTAATAATATTTCATCTAATACATCTCCATAAGATAATAAATGCAGTAATAAACTTATAGGGTAAAATAAAGCAAATGATATGCTTAGAGGTATACCTAAAAATTGTTGGAAACTAATAAGTGGAAAAAAATATGATACAGGAATCATCATTGCTAAAAAAGTCCAAAAATTTATAAAAACAATATGAATATAATTTTTTGAAAAATTATCTTTAAAATGATGTAAATATAAATAAATATAAAATACTCCTAAACTTGAAAACAAAAAGCCAACGCTAAATAATAAATTTGGAAATAAGCTTATACATAAAATTACACTTAAGAATAAAAATTTAAAACTCAAAATTTTAATATTTTTGCTAAATAGATAAAAAGCAAAAATACTCATACATAAAGCTCTTATATAAGAAGGGCTAAAGTCTATTAAAAATATATACAAAATTAAAAGCAAGAAAGCAAAAATACTAATATCAAGTTTTAAACTTCTATAAGGAAAATATCGTTTGTGAAAAAAGGTATATAAAGGAGCAAAAATCAAAAAGCAAAAGCTAAATAACAAGCCCAAATGATATCCACTAATAGCAATTAAATGCGCGATATTGTAAAAATTTACATCATTTCTAAGCTCACTTGATACATTTTTTGCAAAAAATAAAGCCCCGTAAAATTCTTTGATTTTTTCATTTTGATGTTGATTTAAAAAATACTCCACTAAGATATTTTCTTTTTGAGTATTAGTTTTATGAAAATCATAACTTGGCGCAAAAAAATTTTTACTAAGATAATCTTTAAAGTTAATATTTTTAGTAATAATCCTAAGATTTATAATATCATTTTTACTTAAATTTAGATCTTTAAAACTAGTAGTGTAAAAAACAAAATCAGAATTTTTAATTTTAAAAACTTGGTATTTTTTACCTTTTTTATTAGTTTTTTGATAGCTAGATATAATGATATTATTTTTAAGCAATAAATGTTTTGTGAGTTTAAAATTTTGGTATTTTTTATACTCATAAATGAGATTTAGGCTAAAAATTGCTAAAAAACATAATAATAAAATTAAAAATTCTCTATAAGAATCTTCTATAGAGAATTTTAAATTCATTTTTTCTTAGAAAAGCGTGATAAGTATAACCATATAATAAAAATTAAAGTGATTATAAAGGCAGGTGCTATATAAGGATGATTTGAAAAAATTTCAAAAGCCTCCTTTAAGGTGTTTCCAAAAATAAATCCAGCATAACCAAGTATTATAGCCCAAATTAAACTAGCTAGGGTATTGATGATAAAAAATCTTACAAAGCTAAATTTGCAAAGGCCTGCTGCTATAGGAATGATAGTTTTTACCCCGTAAATAAATTTTTGCACTACTAAAAGTAAATCTCCATATTTTTTGATTTTTATCATAGCAAGCGCGATTTTTCTTCTATGATTTTTAAAATAAGGCATTATGTCTTTTTTATAATATTTTCCTAGAATAAATAATAGGATTGAACCTATGGTATTAGCCAAAAAGGCTAAAAATATACACAAATGCAAATCAAGTTTAGTTGAACTTGCACAAAGTACCCCGGCAGCAAGTATGGCCACCATTCCTCCACCAAAAGAATAAAAAAATAAAATCAAATAACCATAAGTGCTAAGATTATCAATCATTTCTTGCATGAAAAACCCTATCTTGCAAAATCAACAGCTCTAAGCTCTCTGATGACATTAACTTTTATTTCACCAGGGTATTGAACTTTTTCTTGAATTTCTTCAGCTATTTCTTTAGCTAAAAGCACAGATTCATCATCATTGACTAATTTTGCATTAACAATAACTCTAATTTCTCTACCAGCATTAATAGCATAAGCTTTTTTAACCCCTTCTTTACTTTTTGCTATATCTTCAAGTTCGCTAACTCGTTTCAAGAAGGCCTCAAGCACCTCACGCCTTGCTCCAGGGCGTGCAGCGCTTAGTGTATCTGCTGTACAAACTGCAGCTGATTCTATACTTGTAGCCTCTTCATGTCCATGGTGAGCATAAATTGCATTAATCACTATAGGATGTTCTTTGTATCTTTTGCAAAGTTCAGCTCCTAAATCCACATGAGAACCTTCAAATTCATGCGTTAAAGCCTTGCCTATATCGTGTAAAATTCCAGCTCTTCTTGCTAGTTTTTCATCGCCACCACACTCAGCTGCTATGATTCCAGCTAAATGCGCTACTTCTAAAGAGTGTGCTAAAGCATTTTGTCCATAACTTGCTCTATATCTTAATTTTCCTATTAATTTAACAATTTCAGGATGGATATTATTAAGTCCTAAATCCATTACTATAGTTTGACCTTCTTCTAAGATATTATCTTCAAATTCTTTGCAAACTTTTTCATGAATTTCTTCTATTTTTGCAGGTTGTATTCTACCGTCTTCAACTAAAAGTTCAATCACCTTTGTAGCAATGGCACGTCTATAAAGATTAAAACAACTTACTATAATTGCTCCAGGCGTATCATCTATGATAATATCAACACCCAAAACCATTTCTAATGTTTTAACATTTCTCCCTTCTTTGCCTATAATGCGTCCTTTTAACTCATCATTTTTGATATTTACTACATTGATCAACCTTTCAGCAGCGAATTCTCCTGCAAATCTTGAAGTAGCTTGTGCTAAGATAAAATTAGCCTTTCTTTTGGCTTCATTTCTAGCTTCTTCTTCGTATTTTCTAACAATATGAGCAATTTCAGCTCTTGAGGTTTCTTCTACTTTTTGCAAGACTATACTTTTTGCCTCTTCTTGTGTGAGACCAGCTGAATGTTCAAGAATTTTTAAAACATCATTTAACTTTGTTTCGTAGCTTTGTTTTAAATTTTCATTTTCTTCATGTAAAGCTTTTATAGTTTGCTGCTCTTTTGCTAATTTGTTTTTGTTTTCTTCATGAAGTTTTTCTTGATAATGAAGGTTTTGTTCTTTTTTGTTGAGTTCTTCTAGCTTAATAGAATGCTCTTTTTGCAGTTTTTGAATTTTTTCATCAAATTTTTTCTTTGTTGCAAATTCAGCTTCAGCAACTGAATTTTTAGCATCTTTAAGTGTTAGCTCAGCTTCATATTCAATAGCTTTTGCTTTTGCTTTTGCTTGCTCTAAAAAGATATTGAAATTTGCATCATTAATCTTTTTGGCGACTATATATCCAATCCCTCCGCCTATGAAAACGGCTATTAATGCGACTAATATTTCTATCATTGTTTTTAACTTTCCTAAAATATTTTTTATAAGGGTTTATATAAAAATTTCCTTTTATATCATGGTCTTGACTAAAAATTTGATGAGATTTTGCATCCATCATTTGTGTGAAAATAACTAAAGGTTTTCTATAAGAAATATTTTCAAAAAACCTATCGTAAAATCCTTGGCCATGACCAACTCTTCCTAATTTTGCATCTACTCCTATAACAGGGATGATTGCAACATCTATACGAGTTTGCAAAAAAGAATCTTTTGGTTCATATACCCCAAAACTCTTTTTATCAAGAGCTAACCTTAATTTTACTACCTTTAAACTTTTATCTTGCATAAATGGAACAAAAATTCGGTATTTTTTTGTTAAAAAATGTCTGAATTTATAAAGATTAATTTCATATTTTAAAGGAATATATATAAGGATATTTTTGTAATTTTTACAAGATTTTAAAATTTTATTTACTTCTTGAAAAACTAAAAAATCTCTTTTGTATTGAAATTTTAGTTTCGATTTCATTTTAAATTTCTGTTTTATTCTAAAGTCATTTTTTATCAAAGCTTTCCTTGGTTTTTTAACTTTTTATGTTATACTTTTAAGCTTAAAAAATCATAAGGATATGACTTGAAATTTAAAATTTTTTTAGCAATTTTTGCTATGATTTTTTTTACTTCATGCTCAAGTGATAAAGAAAATTCTAGTAATGAAAATACCGATAATGCAAGTTTAAGTCAAAGTGAAAATACTGATTTTACTTTGAAATTTTTAGATGGTAGAAAAATGTATGTGAAATACCATGAACAAGAATTTAATTTTGATGATACAGCAAAAGCTAAGTTGTTTGTATTTTTTACAAGTTGGTGTGAGCCATGTAAAGCTGAAATTCCACATTTAAATAATTTAAATAAAAAATATCAAGATAGATTTGAAGTCATAGCGCTTTTTTTAGAAGAAGATAAAAAACAAGAATTATTGGAGTTTATACAAAAAGAAAAGATGAATTTTCCTTCGGTTTTAGGAGAGAATAGTTTTATTTTTTCTAAAGTTTTAAATATCGGCTCTATTCCAACAATGGTGTTGTTTAATGCAAAAGGCGAAAAGATTAAAGAGTATTTAGGTTTAATTCCTGAAGAAATGTTAGATATAGATATACAAAAAGCGATAATGTAATGTTTGGATTTTTAAAGAATGGTTTAAAAAAGACTTTAGAAAGCATCCATTTAGTTAAGGCTTCAAATAAAATCATTACAAAAGATTTGCTTGAAGAGATGCTTTTAGAAGCTGATGTGGCGTATGAGATAGTTGAAGAGATTATTTACTATCTTCCTCCAAGTGATGAGGTTAAAAAGGCTGATTTAGAGCGTGTTATGGGGACTTATTTTATTTATGATAAGCCCGAACTTACTAATGCTAAGCCTTTTGTGGATTTGATTTTAGGTGTAAATGGGGTAGGTAAGACTACAAGCATTGCTAAAATGGCACATTTGCATAAAGAAAATGGTGAAAAAGTTATACTTGGAGCTTGTGATACTTTTAGAGCAGGAGCTATAGAGCAGTTAAAATTATGGGCACAAAAATTAAATATAGATATCATAGCTACTTCACAAGGACATGATCCTTCGGCAGTTGCTTATGATGCTATTTCTAAAGCTTTGGCAAAAAATTATGATAGGGTTATTTTAGATACAGCAGGACGCCTGCAAAATCAAAAAAATCTTGCAAATGAGCTTGAAAAAATTGTCCGCATAAGTGATAAAGCTATGCAAGGAGCTCCTCATAGAAAAATCCTTGTGCTTGACGGCACTCAAGGTGTAGCAGGAATTTTGCAAGCAAAAGCTTTTAATGATTTAGTAAAACTTGATGGAGTGATTATTACAAAACTTGATGGAACTGCCAAAGGTGGAGCTTTATTTAGCATAGCAAGAGAGCTTGAACTTCCTATTTTATATGTAGGAGTAGGGGAACAATTAGGACAAATTCATGAGTTTAACCCTAGTGAATATGTTAAAACTTTAGTTGAAGAGATTTTTGCTTAATTTATGGCTAAAAAACACATTTTATTTGAATGTCAAGCTTGTGGAAATCAACAAAGTAAATGGCTAGGCAAATGTCCTGAATGTGGTTCTTGGGATAGTTTTGTTGAGCTAAAGCAAGAACAAATTAAGGTTTTAAAAGAGTTAAATTCACTCTCAAACACCCCAAGTTCTGCAGTATGTATAAATGATGTTATAGCAGAAAATTTCACACGCATTAGCACTGATGATAATGAGCTTGATTTAGTTTTAGGTGGTGGGCTTGTTGTGGGTTCTTTGGTGTTAATTGGGGGTTCACCTGGGGTTGGAAAATCCACACTTTTATTAAAAATTGCTTCGAATTTGGCTAAAAGTGGTAAAAAAGTACTTTATGTAAGTGGCGAGGAGAGTAAATCTCAAATCAAACTGCGTGCAGATCGTTTAAATGCAAATTGTGAGAATTTATTTTTACTTACTGAGCTTTGCTTAGAAGATATTTTAAGCGAGCTTTCTAAAAAAGATTATGAAATTTTAATTATTGATTCTATTCAAACTTTATATTCTAATAAAATTACTTCAGCAGCAGGTAGTATCACTCAAGTTAGAGAAATTACTTTTGAGTTGATGCGCTATTCTAAAGCCAATAATATTAGCACTTTTATCATAGGACATATCACTAAAGATGGGGCTATAGCTGGACCTAGAATTTTAGAGCATATGGTAGATGTAGTGCTTTATTTTGAAGGCGATGCCAATAAAGAAATAAGAATTTTAAGAGGCTTTAAAAATCGTTTTGGAAATATTTCCGAAGTTGGTATTTTTGAAATGACTTCCAAAGGCTTGACTAGTGCTAAAGATATAGCTAATAGATTTTTTACGCGTGGTAAGGCAGTAAGTGGTAGCGCTTTGAGTGTAGTGATGGAAGGAAGCAGAGCTTTAGTGCTAGAAATTCAAGCCTTAGTTTGTGAGAGTGCTTATCCAAAACGTAGTGCAACAGGCTATGAAAAAAATCGTTTAGATATGCTCATAGCTTTACTAGAGAGAAAGCTTGAAATTCCCTTGGGGCATTATGATGTTTTTATTAATGTAAGTGGTGGGGTAAAAATTAGTGAAACTGCAGCAGATTTAGCGGTGGTTGCAGCAATTATTTCAAGTTTTAAAAACCGCCCTTTGAGTAAAGATAGTGTTTTTGTGGGTGAGCTTAGTTTAAATGGTGAAATCAAAGAAGTATTTTCACTTGATGTGCGTTTAAAAGAAGCTAAAATGCAAAAATTTAAAAATGCCATAGTACCTGTAAAACCTATGGAGGAACTTGGCTTAAAATGTTTTGTAGCTAAAGAATTGCGTGAGGTTTTAGAATGGATGTAAAATTTGATGTAATCGTTATAGGTTCGGGACTTGGAGGCTTAAGCGCAGGCGCTTTTTTAGCTAAAAATGGAAAAAGGGTTTTAGTTTTAGAACAGCATTCTTTAATTGGTGGTTGTGCTACTTGTTTTAAAAGAAAAGGCGCTTTGATTGATGCGGGACTTCATGAGATGGACCTAGGTGAAGCAAAAACTGATATGAAGCATTTGGTTTTTGATAAGCTTGGCATAAAGGATAAAATTGAAATTTTACCTTTACCAAGTGCATGGAGTATTAAAAGTAAAAATTATAATCTAACTTTACCTCATGGTATAGAAAAAGTAAAAGAAGTTTTGAAAAAAGAATTTCCGCAAGAGTGCAAAGGTATAGATAAATATTTTAAAGCTATAAAAACGCAAGCTTATGCTATTCGAAGATTTCCTTGGGATTTAAAATTAAGTGAGTTATTGTTGTTTCCTTTTGACACTGCTTGGATATTTATTAAAAATAGATTGTTTAATAAAAAAGTTTATGATGTTTTAAATGCTTATATTAAAAATGATAAGCTAAAAAAGATTTTAAATGCAAATATGAGTTATTATCATCATGATAGTAAAGAATTTATTTTCAGTTTTCATGGCATTGCTCAAAAGCATTATTATGATGGTGGGGTGTATATTAAAGGTGGCTCGCAAGCTTTAAGTGATGCTTTGGCTGAGGTTATCAAAGAAAATCAAGGGCAGGTTTTAGCTAAGGCTGAAGTTGTTAAAATACTCACAAAAGAACAAAAAGCTTATGGAGTAGAATACATTCAAAATAATCAAAAACATACCATCCATGCGCAAAATATCATCGCAAATTGCGATCCTTTAATCGTATATAAAGACTTGCTTAAAGAGTTAAATTTAACCCAAGAAATCAAAGCAATAGAATCTAAAAAGCGTGCTTGTTCTTTAGTGAGCGCTTATTTTATTTATGATAAAGATATTTCTAAAATTTATGAAAATATGGATTATTGTAATTTTATATTTGAAGATGATTTTTTAAATAGTTCATATGAAAACACTAATATTTTAAAACTAGATATTAAACAAAGGCCTATGGCTTTTGTGAATTATTCTAAGGTTGATAGTGGCTTGGCTAGCGATAAATACATAGGTGTTGTAGCTTTTAGTTCAAATTATCAAGAGTGGGATTTAAATAAGCAAGATTATAAAGTTAAAAAAGAAGAAGTATTAAAAGCCATAGTGCAAAGGCTTGATGAGATTTTTCCAAATTTAAGTTCACACTTAATCCATCAAGAATTAGCCACGCCAAAAACTATACAAAGATATACTAAAGCTTATGAGGGTACAATTTATGGATTTTCTCAAGATCAAGAAGGGGTTAAATATAGATTGCATTATAAAAGTAAAAGTATAGAAAATTTATATTTTGCTAATGCTTTTATATTTCCTGGAGGTGGTTTTACAGGTGCGATTTTGGGTGGATATTTTTGTGCTAATAAAATGAATTTTCATTAAAATATAAGCAATTTTTTTTTATAATATTAGCTTTGAAATATTTATTCTGCTAAGGATTTTTAATGAAAGATTTATTTTTATTTAGTTCTTTTATAGATTCTAGCCACACTTTTGCATACTTTTTTCATTTGGGTATAGTGGTTGTGATTTCTTTGATTTTAGCAAAACTTGCTACAAGATCTATGCAAATTGTCCCAAGAGGTAGTCAGAATTTGGCTGAAGCTTATATGGAAGGCATTTTAAGCATGGGTAGGGATACTATGGGTAGCGATGAAGCTGCTAGAAAATATTTACCTTTAGTTGCAACTATAGGTTTTATGGTGTTTTTTAGTAATATCATAGGAATCATCCCTGGTTTTGAAGCTCCAACAGCAAGTTTAAATTTTAGTGCTTCTTTGGCTATTATAGTATTTGTGTATTATCATTTTGAAGGTATTAGAACTCAAGGATTTTTTAAGTATTTTGCACATTTCATGGGACCTGTGAAAATTCTAGCACCTTTGATGTTTCCTATAGAAGTGGTTTCTCATTTTTCAAGAGTTATTTCTTTATCTTTCCGTTTATTTGGTAATATCAAGGGAGATGATTTATTCTTAGCAGTTATTTTAGCTCTTGTGCCTTGGGTTGCGCCATTGCCTGCTTATATGCTTTTAACTTTTATGGCATTTTTACAATCTTTTATTTTTATGATTTTAACTTATGTTTATTTAGCAGGTGCAACTGTAGTTGATGAGCATCATTAATTTTTAAAAAGCAAAAAATATTTTTTGCTTTTTTCTTTTTTAATCTTCTTCTTTTATTCTTTTTTAAACTCTTTTTGAAATAAAAAACGCTAGAATAAACAAAAAATTCTAAGGAAAATTTTAATGTTTGAAGTTGTTATAGGACTTGAAGTTCATGCACAATTAAATACAAAAACAAAAATCTTTTGCTCATGTGCGACTTCTTTTGGAGAAAAATCAAATACTAATGTATGCCCAACATGTTTAGCTTTACCAGGTGCTTTACCTGTATTAAATCAAGAAGCGGTAAAAAAATCTATAGCATTTGGAAAAGCAGTTAATGCAACTATAAATAAAAAAAGTATTTTTAATAGAAAAAATTATTTTTATCCTGATTTACCAAAAGCTTATCAAATTTCGCAATTTGATATTCCTATAGTAGAAAATGGTGAGTTATTTATCAATGTAAATGGAGAAAATAAACGCATAGGTATCACTAGGGCTCATTTAGAAGAAGATGCAGGAAAAAATATACATGAGAGTAATTTTTCAAAAGTAGATTTAAATAGAGCAGGCACGCCTTTGCTTGAAATTGTCAGTGAACCTGAACTTAGAAGTTCCGATGAAGCAGTGGCTTATTTGAAAAAATTACATTCTATTATAAGATTTTTAGACATTTCAGATGCAAATATGCAAGAAGGTAGTTTTAGATGTGATGCTAATGTTAGTATTCGTCCTAAAGGTGATGATAAGCTTTATACTAGAGTGGAGATTAAAAATTTAAATTCATTCCGTTTTATTCAAAAGGCGATTGAGTATGAAGTAAAACGCCAAAGTGAAGCTTGGGAAGATGGAAAATACGATCAAGAAGTTGTGCAAGAAACAAGATTATTTGATACGGTTAATTTAGTTACTAGAAGTATGAGAGGTAAGGAAGATTCTGCTGAATATAGATATTTCCCTGATCCTGATCTTTTACCTGTAATTTTAGATGATGAAATGCTAAATCAAGATATACCTGAACTTCCTGATGAGAAAAAAGCTAGATTTGTGAGTGAATTGGGCATTAAAGAAAGTGATAGTGAAGTGATTGTTTCTTCATTAGAGCTTTGTAGATATTTTGAGTATCTAATTAATCAAAAATTAAATCCAAAACTTTGTTTTACTTGGCTTACGACAGAGTTAATGGGGCTTCTAAAAGGCGAATTGACTATAGAAAACTCACCTATAAAACAAGAAAAATTAGCTGTTTTGATCAAACGTATAGAAGAAGGTGTTATTAGCGCTAAAGCAGGTAAGGATATTTTAGCTTATGTATTTGAAAATACAGAAGTTGAAATTGATGATGCTATTGAAAAACTTGGTTTAAAACAAGTAAGTGATGATGGTGCTATTGAAAAGATTATTGATGAAATTTTAGCAAATAATGAAGATAAAGTAGTTGAATATAAAAGTGGTAAAGATAAACTTTTTGGTTTCTTTGTCGGTCAGGCAATGAAAGCAGGTAAGGGTGCATTTAATCCTGCTAAGGTAAATGAAATTTTAAAAGCAAAACTTGGTTAAATATGAAAATAGCAGTTGTTGGTGCAGGAAAATGGGGAAGTGCTTTATATGATGCATTGAGCGTTAAAAATGAATGCGTAATAACTTCTTTTCACGAAAAAGATCTTTCTTATTTTGTTAGTACCAAAGAAGCTTTAGAATACGAATATTTAGTTTTTGCTTTATATGCTCAAGGAATGCATGAATGGCTTGCAAATAATTTTAAAGATTTAAATCAAAAAATTCTTGTAGCTTCTAAGGGTATTGATTATAAAAGTTTAAAATTTATGGATGAGGTTTTTAGTGAGTTCATAAGTAGTGATAGACTTTGTTTTTTAAGTGGTCCTTCTTTTGCAAGTGAAGTTTTAGAAAAAAAACCTTGTGCTTTGGTTGTTAGTGGTAAAAATCAAGAGCTTTGTAATCAATTTGCAAGTTTTTTTCCAAATTATATTAAAACCTATACAAGTTCTGATGTTAAAGGCGCTGAAATTTGTGGTGCATATAAGAATGTTTTAGCAATTGCAAGCGGAGTTTGCGATGGTTTAAATTTAGGCAATAATGCAAGAGCTTCTTTAGTTTCAAGAGGCTTGGTGGAAATGCACCGCTTTGGACAATTTTTTAATGCTAAAGAAGAAACATTTTTAGGGCTTAGTGGAGCTGGAGATTTATTTTTAACAGCTTCAAGTAACTTATCAAGAAATTATAGAGTAGGTTTGAATTTGGCTAGTGACAAAAATATAAAAGATATTTTAATGGAACTTGGAGAGGTAGCTGAAGGAGTGCAAACTGCTTATGCTATACATTCTTTATCGAAACAATTTCAAATTTATACCCCGATTGTTAACGAAGTAGTCTTAATGCTAGAGGGTAAGAATGCTTGGGAATCTTTGAAAGATTTGATGTCATCAAAGGAGGAAATATCATGATCATCAAAAATGCAAAAATTTATGGCGAGCAAAAGCTTGATCTTAAAATAGAAGATGGAAAAATTACTCAAATTGCTAATGATTTAAATGATGATGAGTATATTGTTGATATAGAAGGTAAAACTTTACTTCCTTCGTTTATTGATTTAAATGTTAGTTTGCTTGATAATGAATTTAGTATAGATAAATTATATGATCTTGAAAAAGCATGCTTAAAAGGTGGGGTAGGGACTATTGTTTTAAAAGATAGTTTAGAAGCTAACACTCAAGGCTATGCGCTTTATTTT
Source organism: Campylobacter sp. RKI_CA19_01122 (assembly GCF_025771325.1). NCBI lineage: Bacteria > Pseudomonadati > Campylobacterota > Epsilonproteobacteria > Campylobacterales > Campylobacteraceae > Campylobacter > Campylobacter sp. RKI_CA19_01122. The sequence continues at coordinate 97,570 of NZ_JAKMPZ010000003.1, forward strand.
GATAAATTAAAATCTTTAGATATTAATGTTTTACCTACTATTAATGTATTAGATAAAACAGAAAAATTAAAAAATATTGCTACCTTAATTGATATGGGTGCAAAAGGCTTAGAGCTTTCAAGTGCTTTGGGTGCAAATTATTTAAGACAATGTATGCAATATGCCAATATGAAATCAACCCCTGTATTTTTAAAGTGTTTTGATGAGAGTTTTGATGATCATGGAGTGATGAACGATGGACAAATAAGTTTTGAATTAGGACTTATAGGAATTAGTAATATAGCTGAAACTAGTGAAGTGGCAAAAATGAAAGAACTAGTGAAATTTTATAAAAACAAAGCTTGTTTTAGCTCTTTAGCAATTGCAAGATCATTTGAATTATTGCATGATCAATATAGTGAAATTTCAATCCATCATTTAATCAAAGATGAAAGTACTTGTGAAAATTTTAACACTCAAGCAAAAATTTTACCTCCATTAAGAACAAAAGATGAAGTAACAAATCTTAAAAAGTTGCTTCAAGATAAGAAAATTACTTTCTTAAGTTCTTTGCATACTCCTAACACTAAAAAAGATTTGGCTTTTGATGAAGCAGGTTTTGGAGTTAATGCCATAGCTATATATATGAGTTTATGTTTTACATATTTAGTAAAAGAAGGTATCTTAACTTGGAAAGAATTATGTGATTTTACAAGCTATAATCAAGCGCAATTTTTAGGATTAAATAAAGGTAAAATAGAACTTGGTTTTGATGCTGATTTAGTTGTATTTGATGAAAAACTTTCTTTTAATGGAGAAGGTTTATATGCAAATGATATCTTGCAAGGTAAGGTAGAAAAAAGTTTTATAGCAGGAAAAGTTTTTAGCCTTTAAGCTAAAAACTTTTATTTATCTTGCATAGCTTGAGCTACTTGAGCTGAACTATTTCTAATTTTTTCCATACATTCTCTAGCTTCTTTGGCTAAATCCACGCTTTGATTTACGCCACTTAAGCCATCTTTAATGCTTTGTACAACTTCAGCTGTTACATTTCTGATAGAATTAATGGTAGTAGTGATTTCATTTACTGAATGTCCAGTTCTTTCAGCTAGATTTCTAACTTCATCAGCAACAACAGCAAAACCTCTACCATGCTCACCTGCACGCGCTGCCTCAATAGCTGCATTTAGAGCTAAAAGATTGGTTTGATCAGCTATATCGCTAATGGTTTGAATAATATTTTTAATTTCTTCTGATTGCTCATTTAATGATGATACGAGATTACTACTATTGTTCATCATATCAGCAATGCCTTGAATATTTTGAACCGTATTTTCTATAACACTATCGCCCTCTTGAGTGAGATTGTCATTTTGTTCAGCTAATTCACTAATGAGCTTTAATTTTTCCTCATCTCTTACAACTTGTTCGGTAATATCTGTTGCAAATTTAATAACTTTGTAAATTTCTCCATCATCATTTTTGATAGGATTATAACTTGCTTCTAAATGGATTAGTTTGTTGTTTTTACCAAAGCGTATGAATTTTCCTGATTGAAATTTACCACTTCTTAGCTCTTCCCAAAAAATTGTATATTCTTTGGAATTTCTAAATTTTTCCTCGCAGAACATACTATGGTGTTTTCCTTTGATTTCACTTAGTGAATAACCCATGGTTTGAGTGAAGTTTTCATTAGCATTTAAAATCTCTCCATAAGGATTAAATTCAATAATAGCCATAGAACGATTAGCGGCATCTATGGTGTTTTTTAGATCAAGCATTTCATAGTTTCTTTGAGTAATGTCATTTGCAAATTTAATAACCTTATACACTTCATTGTTTTGGTTTAAAATAGGAAGATAATTGGCTTCAAGATAAATATCTTTCCCGCCTTTTGCAATGCGTCTAAAAAGTCCATTTCTTGATATACCACTTTTCAAATCTCTCCAAAAATCAACATAGCGTTGTGACTTTACAACCTCTGGTAAACAAAACATACTATGATGTTTACCTTTGATTTCATTTAAAGAATAATTCATAGTTTTTAGAAAATTTTCATTAGCATTAATAATAGTTCCATCTGTTTGAAATTCTATCATGGCCATAGTTTTGCTAATAGCATTAAGTATATCTTGAAAAGCTTGATTAGATTGCTCTAATTGAGTAATTTGTTCATTAATTTTTTTCTTGTTGATAAACATAAAACCCCTTTATAAAATAATTCGGAATTATATAGTGCTTTTTAAAATAAATAATTTGTTTATATTAGCTTTTTGTTAAATTATAAAATTTTTCTTGGAGAGAATTTCTTATTTCATCGTTAATTTTCTCATTGTCATTTAGATATTGTTTGTTAAGTTCTTCAAGCTCTTTTAAAAATCCAAAAAGTGTTTCTTCCCACAAAGCATTATTTCTTTTACTTAAATTCATTGTTTGGATATGATTAAGTTTTCTACTCATATTGCTTAAATTCTCTAAAAATTCATCTTTATAATTTTCATCTTGGAGTGTAAAGGTATTTTGTAAAAGATTATTTTTTATATTTCTTATCTCTTCATTAATCAGATCACAAAATTCAGGATAAATATCATTTTTAATAGGTTCAAGTAAGGCTTGTTCATCTAGTTTTAGAGTATATTTTTTTATGGCAAAAAAAAGAATTAAAAAAGCTATTGCACTGACTAAAATATAGAAAGTCATTTTGTTTTGATAATCCTTAAAAAAATAAAAATGGTGCGGTTAGCGAGATTTGAACTCGCACACGCTGAGCGCACCACCCCCTCAAGATGGCGTGTCTACCAATTCCACCATAACCGCATAAGCCCCACAAGAGGGCTTTGAAAATTTTAAGCTGCTACTAATGCTTGGAATGGATTAGCATAAAGAGCGATAAGAGCAATAACAAGCGCATAAATAACTTGAGCTTCAATCATCGCTAAAGCAATAAACATAGTAGTCATTAATTTACCACCAAGACCAGGGTTTCTAGCAGTACCCGCTATAGTTGCTGCTGCAGTATTACCCATACCGATAGCTCCACCTAAAGCTGCAACACCAAGTCCTAAACCTGCTGCTAAGATAGAAAAAGAAGCTAACCATTGATTCATAGAGCCTTCAGCTGCAAATGCAAAACCGCTTAAAGCTAGCATTAAAAATACGATTTTTTTCATAGTTTTTCCTTGTAAAAATTTAAATCCTTTCGGCTTGCGTATCCCTACTCGTGATTTATAAAAGCGAAATTATATACAAATATAACTTTAAAATTATTGAAATTTAAATTAATATTATATATTTTAAAATAAATTAAAGTTTTTTTTAGCTACATTAAAAATTTTTATAGTTTTATAAATTTAAGGTTATCTTTATGAATGAAAAATTTTCTAAAATAGGCTTTGTATTAGCGGTAGCAGGTTCAGCTGTTGGACTTGGAAATGCTTGGAAATTTCCAACTTTGGTAGGACAAAATGGAGGCTCAGCCTTTGTACTTTTATATTTGCTTTTGACTTTGGGAGTAGGGTTTGTGATATTTTTGGCTGAACTTAGCATAGGAAAACTTAGTGAAAAAGATCCTGTAAATGCCTATTATACTTTAGCTCCAAAACATAAAAGAGCTTGGTCTATAGTTGGTTTTTCTTTAATAGGTGCTATTTTGATTGTTTCTTTTTATAGCGTGATAATAGGATGGATTGTTAAATATGCTTATTTTGGGTTTTTTCCTTTACCAAAAAGCATAGAAGAAAGTGGTGCTATTTTTGGAAATTTACTTTCTAATGATGTTTTATCTCAGTTTATATGTTTTACTTTTGTGTTTATAGTAATTTTTTATGTAGTATCAAAAGGTGTTAAAAGTGGTATAGAAAAACTCAATGTTTGGATGATGCCAAGCTTATTTACATTGCTTATTTTAATGCTTGGATATTCTTTTAGTATGGATGGTTTTTCTAAAGCAAGTGAGTTTTTGTTTTCTCCAGACTTTTCTAAGCTTAGTGTAGGAGCATTTTTAAGTGCATTAGGGCTTGCTTGTTTTTCTTTATCTATTGGAGTGGGTTCAATTATAACTTATTCTGCAAGTTTATCTGATAAAACAAATTTTATTACAAGCACTATTAACATTATCATTATTAATATTATTATTGGTATTATGATGGGACTTATTGTATTTACTTTCATATTTGAATTTAATGGAGATCCAGCTCAACAAGGTCCAGGTTTGATTTTTGTATCTTTGATGAGTTTGTTTTCAAATATTGACCCAATTGGCTTTTTACCTTTGGGAAATATTTTAGCTGTGGCTTTTTTTATAGCTTTGTTTTTTGCAGGGATTACTTCAGCAGTTTCCATGATAGAACCTTTAACCTTTTATTTAATCAATTCTTATAATTTTACAAGAAAAAAAGCTTTGATTTTTATAGCTTTCATTGTGTATTTTTTGGGAAGTTTGTGTATTTTATCAGGAATTGAGTGGAGTAAAGATTCTTTAGAATTTTTTGGAAAAAGTTTTTTTGATATATTAGATTTTATTGCTTCAAATTTAATGATGCCTTTAGGTGGATTATTTGGTGCAATCTTTGTAGGTTTTGTGCTTAAAAAAGAAGCTTTACAAACTTTATTTTATCCTTATATGAGGGGTAAATACTTTGAGTGTTGGTATTTTTTTGTAAGATATATCTCGCCTTTAGCTGTGATTTTAATCATGGCAAAACAATTATTTTTTTAAGGTTAAAAGATGAATGAAAAATTTTCTAAAATAGGCTTTGTATTAGCGGTAGCAGGTTCAGCTGTTGGACTTGGAAATGCTTGGAAATTTCCAACTTTAGTGGGTAACAATGGTGGTTCAGCTTTTGTGGTGGTATATTTACTTTTAACCTTGGGTGTGGCTTTTGTGATATTTTTGGCTGAACTTAGCATAGGAAAACTTAGTGAAAAAGATCCTGTAAATGCTTATTATACTTTAGCGCCAAAAAATAAAAAGGCATGGTCATTTGCGGGATTTTTTATGCTTGGTGCTATTATTTTAGTGTCTTTTTATAGTGTTGTTATAGGTTGGATAGCAAAATATGCTTATTTTGGGTTTTTTGAATTACCTAAAGATACAAAAGAAGCAGGCGCTATTTTTGGAAATTTACTTTCTAATGATGTTTTATCTCAATTTATATGTTTTACTTTTGTGTTTATAGTAATTTTTTATGTAGTATCAAAAGGTGTTAAAAGTGGTATAGAAAAACTCAATGTTTGGATGATGCCAAGCTTATTTATACTGCTTATTTTAATGCTTGGATATTCTTTTAGTATGGATGGTTTTTCTAAAGCAAGTGAGTTTTTATTTGTACCTGATTTTTCAAAATTAAGTGTTAATTCTATATTAGATGCACTAGGGCTTGCATTTTTTAGTATGTCTTTGGGTGTATGTGTGATTTTAACTTATGCAGCAAGTTTGCCCGATAAAACAAATTTTATAAGCAGTGCTTTAAATATTATCATTATTAATACTATCATTGGTTTGATGATGGGACTTATTGTATTTACTTTTATATTTGAATTCGGAGCCGATCCTACTCAACAAGGTCCAGGACTTATATTTATATCATTAACAACGCTTTTTGCAAAGTTAGGGTTTTTGGGAAATGTTTTAGCCATAGCCTTTTTTATAGCTTTATTTTTTGCAGGGATTACTTCGGCTATTTCTATGATAGAACCTTTTACTTTTTATCTTATAAATCGTTATCAAATTTCAAGAAAAAAAGCTTTGGTTTTTGTGGGTATGATTGTTTATTTTCTTGGAAGTTTATCTATACTTTCTTTTTATCATGTAAGTGCATCAAGTTTAAATTTCTTTGGGAAAAGTTTTTTTGATATTTTAGACTTTTTCATACAAAATTTATTAATGCCAATTTCTGCTTTAATTACAGCATTTTTTGTGGGTTTTGTGCTTAAAAAAGAAGCTTTACAAACTTTATTTTACCCATTTATGCGTGGGATATATTTTGAAATTTGGTATATCTTTTTAAGATACATTTCTCCATTAGCGGTTATTTTAATTATGGCTAGACAGCTTTTTTTCTAAGGTATTAAAATGAATGATAAATTTTCTAAAATAGGTTTTGTATTAGCAGTAGCAGGTGGAGCTATAGGGCTTGGAAATGCTTGGAAATTTCCAACCTTAGTAGGCCAAAATGGTGGTTTTGCTTTTGTGCTTTTGTATTTGCTTTTGACTATTAGTATAGGATTTTGTGTATTTTTGGCTGAAATTGCTATGGGAAGATTAAGTCAGAGTGATCCTGTAAATGCTTATAAAAGCTTAGCAACTAAATATGCTCAAAAATGGAAATTTGCTGGATTTTTTATGCTCGGTGGAATTTTTGTATTATCTTTTTATCTTGTTATTATGGGTTGGGTTTTAAAATACATGATAACTTCGATTTATTATCTACCTAGTAATACTCAAGAAGCAGGAGCTTTATTTGGAAATTTAATACAAAATAGTATTTTAGAAAGTAGTTTGTATTTTTTAATTGCTTTTTTTCTTACCTTGTTTGTTGTTTCAAGAGGGGTTAAAAGCGGTATAGAAAAACTTAATGTTTGGATTATGCCAAGTTTGTTTATTATGCTTGTTTTAATGCTAGTATATTGTTTTTTTCAAGATGGTTTTAAGGAAGCTTTTGTTTATTTGTTTTACCCTGATTTTACCAAGCTTAGTTTAAATTCTGTTTTAACAGCTTTAGGTCTTGCTTTTTTTACTTTATGTTTAGGTATAGGTTGTATTACCACTTATGCAGCCTCTTTAAAAGACGATACAAATTTAATTACAAGTTCGGCCATAATTGTGCTTTTAAATATCAGTATAGGTTTGATGATGGGACTTATTGTATTTACTTTTATATTTAAATTTAATGCTAATCCTGCAGAAGGAGCTGGGCTTGTATTTATATCTTTAACAACTTTATTTTCTAATTTAGGTGCTATCTTTGGACATTTTTTAGCTTTTTATTTTTTCTTAGCCTTATTTTTTGCAGGGATTACTTCAGCAGTTTCTATGATAGAACCTTTTACTTTTTATCTTGTAAATGAATATAAAATTTCAAGAAAAAAAGCTTTGGTTTTTATAGGCTTTGTAGTCTTTCTTTTGGGAATGAGTTGTATTTTATCTTTTAGTGCTAATTATGGGGCTAGCTTTAGTTTTTTTGGTTTAAGTTTTTTTGATATTTTAGATAAATTAACTTCTAATTTTATGCTCCCACTTGGAGCTATTGCAAGTGCTATTTTCGTAGGATTTTTTGTGGAAAAAATAAAAATTTACAATTTATTTTCTAAGTTTATGAGTAGAAGTATTTTTGAAGTATGGTATTTTTTACTTAGATTTCTTGCACCTATTGCGATTATTATCATTATGTTAAATCAAATTTTATAAATTTATTTTTTAAGAAAGTAGAGTTATAATTGCAAAGATGTAAAAATAAGGAAAAATTATGGCTAAAAAGTTAATTGATGTGATGGATACCACATTTAGGGATGGTTTTCAATCTGTTTATGGTGCTAGAGTTTTAATGAATGACTTTTTTCCTGCCCTAGAAGCAGCTAAAGAAGCAGACATTAAACATTTTGAATTTGGCGGTGGAGCTAGGTTTCAAAGCCTATTTTTTTATTTAAACGAAAATGCCTTTGAAATGATGGATAAATTTAGAGCCATCGTTGGAAAAGAAGCAAATTTACAAACTCTTGCAAGAGGGGTTAATACCGTAGCACTTGATACAGGTAGTAAAGAAATTATTGACTTGCATGCAAAAATGTTTGCAAAACACGGCACAACTACAATAAGAAATTTTGATGCATTAAATGATGTAAATAATTTAAAATTTAGTGGAGAATGTATAGTTAAACATGGCTTAAAACATGAAATTACCATTACTTTAATGGATTTACCTCCAAAATGTAAAGGTGCGCATGATGTACCTTTTTATGAAAGAATTTTAAAAGAAATCCTACAAGCACAAATTCCTTTTGATAGTATTTGTTTTAAAGACGCAAGTGGAACTTCAAATCCAAATAAAATTTATGAAGTTATTAAAATGGCTAGAAAAAACTTGCCTGAAAATATGCATATAAGATTACATACGCATGAAACCGCAGGGGTAAGCATAGCATGCTATTTAGCGGCTTTAGAAGCAGGTGTTGATGGTATAGATTTAGCTGCAGCTCCTGTTAGTGGCGGTACTTCTCAACCTGATATTTTAACAATGCTTCATGCTCTAAAAGGAAGCAATTTTGATCTTGGTTTAGATGAAGAAAAAATTTTAAAATACGAAGAAGTGTTAAAAGATTGTTTAAAAGATTATTTTCTACCACCTGAAGCAACAGCGGTGAATCCTTTAATACCTTTTTCACCTATGCCGGGTGGAGCACTAACTGCTAATACACAAATGATGAGAGATAATAATATTTTAGATAAATTTCCTCAAGTTATAAAAGCTATGCAAGAAGTAGTAGAAAAAGGTGGTTATGGTACTTCTGTTACTCCTGTATCGCAGTTTTATTTCCAGCAAGCTTTTAATAATGTAATGTTTGGTCCTTGGAAAAAAATTGCAGATGGATATGGAAAAATGGTTTTAGGATATTTTGGAAAAACTCCCGTTGCTCCAGATCCTGAAGTAATTAAGCTTGCAAGCGAGCAATTAAAATTAGAACCAACTACAAAATTAGCCACAGATATTGCTGATGCTGATGAGAGCAAAAGTACAGCTTATATTAAAAACTTATTAGAAAAAGAAAATTTAGAAACAAGTGAAGAAAATATTTTTATCGTTGCAGCTTGTAAAGAAAAAGGCATAGCTTTCTTAAAAGGCGAAGCTAAGGTTAATGTTAGAAAAAATAGCAAATTAAAATCAAGTCTTATCGATGAAAATCAATTTACCGTTTCAGTTAATGGTAACAAATACCATGTAGAAGTAAGTGCAGGGTTTGATAGAGATGTTAATGTTAAAAGTGCTGTAAAAGTAAGTGCAGATAATGCAAAAGTTGCAAAAACTCAAGTAAGTGATAATGCTATTGTTGCAAGTATGAATGCAAATGTATTTAAAATTTTAGTTAAAGAAAATGATAGTGTAAAGGCAGGTCAAGTTGTAGCTGTACTTGAAGCTATGAAAATGGAAATTGAGATTAGTGCAAGTAAAGATGGAGAAATTGCAGAACTTTTAGTAAATACTGGTGAGAGTGTAAGTGAAGGTCAAGCTTTAATGACTTATAAATAAGGAGGTAAAGATGAAAGGTTTAGAAAATTTAGGCTTAGAAAATATCGGACAAGTTTTTCACAATCTTAGTTATGATGAGCTTTTAAAGCACGAAAAAAACAATAATGAAGGTGTATGTACTAAAAATGGTACCTTTAGTGTAGATACAGGAATTTTTACTGGAAGAAGTCCTAAAGATAAATATTTTGTAAAACAAGATCCTTCGCAAAAATACATTGCTTGGGGTAAGATTAATCAGCCTATTAGTGAGGAATTATTTGAAAAGCTTTTAGCAAAAGCTAAAAAACAACTTAGTAATAGTGATATTTATATCCAAGATGCATATTGTGGAGCTTCGTTAAAAAGTCGTAAGGCTGTGCGTTTTGTAACTCAAATTGCATGGCAAGCACATTTTGTAAAAAATATGTTTATTCGTCCAAAAGAAGAAGAACTTAGTGAGTTTAAACCTGATTTTGTGGTGTATAATGCTTGCAAATGTATTAATGAAGATTATAAAAAAGATGGTTTAAATTCAGAGGTTTTTGTCATTTTTAACATAGAAAAAAATATAGCAGTAATTGGTGGAACTTGGTATGGTGGAGAGATGAAAAAAGGAATTTTTTCTATGATGAATTATTGGCTTCCACTAGAAAATAAACTTTCTATGCATTGTAGTGCTAATGTTGGAGAAAAAGGTGATGTAGTGCTTTTCTTTGGGCTTAGTGGTACAGGTAAAACTACTCTTTCAACTGATCCAAAAAGAAAATTAATAGGCGATGATGAGCATGGTTGGGATGATGAGGGTGTGTTTAATTTTGAAGGAGGTTGTTATGCAAAATGTATTAACCTTGATCCTCAAAGTGAACCAGAAATTTATGGAGCTATAAAGCAAAATGCACTTTTAGAAAATGTAGTTTTAAAAGATGATTTAAGCGTTGATTTCAATGATGGTTCTAAAACTGAAAATACTAGAGTTTCTTATCCGATAGAGCATATTTTAAATCACGAGCCAAGCCTTAGTGCAGGTCATCCTAGTAATATCATTTTCCTTTCAGCGGATGCTTTTGGTGTTTTACCTCCGGTTAGTAAGCTTAGTAAAGAACAAGCAATGTATTATTTTCTAAGTGGTTATACTGCTAAAGTAGCAGGTACTGAAAGAGGCATTACCGAACCTGTTGCGACTTTTTCAGCTTGTTTTGGAGAAGTGTTTTTGCCATTACACCCAACTGTTTATGCAAAACTTTTGGGCGAAAAAATCAGCAAGCATAATGTAAATGTTTATTTGGTAAATACCGGTTGGAGCGGTGGAGCTTATGGTGTAGGTAAAAGAATGAGCATTAAAGCTACTAGAGCTTGCATTAATGCGATTTTAGATGGTAGCATACAAAATTGCGAGTTTGAAAACTATGATTTATTTAATCTTGCAGTTCCAAAAGAATTAGCGGGTGTAGAAAGTAAGTTGTTAAACCCTGTTAATACTTGGGAGGATAAAAAAGCTTATGAAGAAACTAAATTAAAGCTTGCAAAAATGTTTATAGAAAATTTCAAACGCTATGAAGATGTAAAAGAAGGAGCAGAATTTAAACTAGCTGGTCCTGCTATCTAAAAAGAGTTAGCTCTTTTTAGAATAAAGATTGAGGGTTGATTTGGGTTTCTTTATTTTTTGGAAGCTCAAATCCACCTAACATATGAAAATGTAAATGAAAAACTTCTTGTCCGCTATTTTTTCCACAATTTGTGATTAATCTATACCCACTTTTATCAAGCCCTAAAAGAGTAGCTAGTTCTTGGATAAATTGTGTCATTTCGCTCATTAATTCAGGTCTTAATTCTTGAAAGTTTTCAAAATGTTCTTTTGGAATGATTAAAATATGAATAGGTGCTTTAGGATTGATATCATGAAAAGCTAAAAATTTTTCACTTTCTAAAACTTTATTAGCAGGGATTTTTCCTTCTACGATTAGTTCAAATACGGTTTTTTCTCTCATTTAGTAGTCCTTTTTTTATTATTTTTGCTAATTTTAAATAATTTTACATTAGAATGTTTAAAAAAAATTTAGTTGGAGCTAAAATTGCAAGATATGATAGAAAAAATTACTTCTGTAAATACTTTAGCAGAGCTTGAAAATATAAAAGTAAGTGTTTTAGGAAAAAAGGGTATTTTGACTTTAGAATTTGCAAAGTTAAAAGATTTGCAAGGTGAAGAAAAAAAAGAATTTGCCAATGGTTTAAATAAAACAAGAGATGAATTTAATGAGGCTTATCAAATAAAATTAAAAGAATTAGAAGAAAAAGCTTTAAATGAAAAAATGAAACAAGATGTGCAAGATTTTAGCTTTTTTGATGAAACTTCAAATGCAGGTGCTTTGCACCCAATCATGCAAACTATGGATAAAATCATAGAATATTTTACAGCTTTAAATTTCAGTATAGAAAAAGGGCCTTTGATCGAGGATGATTTTCATAATTTTGAAGCATTGAATTTACCACAAAATCATCCTGCAAGAGATATGCAAGATACTTTTTATTTTGAAGATAAAACCTTGCTTAGATCTCAAACTTCTCCAGTGCAAATTAGAACTATGCTATCTCAAAAACCACCTATTAGAATGATAGCACCAGGTGCAGTTTTTAGAAGAGATTTTGATATTACTCATACGCCTATGTTTCATCAAGTAGAAGGACTTGTGGTAGAAGAAGGCGATAAGGTAAATTTTGCAAATTTAAAAGATATGCTAGAGCATTTTTTAAAACATATGTTTGGCGATGTAAAAGTGCGTTTTAGACCAAGCTTTTTTCCTTTTACAGAGCCATCTGCTGAAGTAGATATTTCTTGTGTGTTTTGTAAAGGTTGTGGATGTAGGGTTTGTAAGCAAACAGGATGGCTTGAAGTTTTAGGATGTGGCGTTGTTGACCCTAATGTTTATAAATTTGTTGGTTATAAAAATGTAAGTGGTTATGCTTTTGGTTTGGGTGTGGAGCGTTTTGCTATGCTTTTACATAAAATTCCTGATTTGCGTTCTATGTTTGAAGGTGATTTAAGATTATTGGAGCAATTTAGATGATTATTAGTAGAAATTGGTTAAATGAATGGATTGATTTAAGTGAAATATCAACACAAACTATAGTAAATACTTTAAATTCCATAGGATTAGAGGTTGATAGTTTCAAAAGTGTTAAAGCTCCCCAAAAAGTTGTAATAGGTAAGGTTTTAGAAAAAGTTAAACATGAAAATTCAGATAAATTGAATATTTGTAAAGTAGATGTTGGGAATGAAATTTTACAAATTGTTTGCGGTGCAAAAAATGTTGATAAAGATCAATTTGTAGCCGTATCTTTAGTAGGTGCAGTGCTTCCTAGCGGACTTGAGATAAAACCTGCCAAACTTAGAGGGGTTGAATCTATGGGTATGATTTGCTCTTCTAGTGAGCTTGGTTTTGGAAAAAGTAATGAAGGCATTATGGTTTTAGATGAAAGTATGGGAGAGTTAGTTTTAGGAAAAGCTCTTAATGAATATAATTTGTTTAATGATGAATTAATTGAAATAGAACTTACTCCAAATCGCGGGGATTGCTTGAGTTTATATGGTGTTGCTAGAGATTTAAGTGCAGCACTTGATTTAAATTTAAAAGAATTAAATCCTTTAAAAGAAGGTGAAAATAGCGTAGGTATAGGAAGAATACTAAGTGTTAAAAATCAAAGTGATGTTGAAGGATTTTTTGCTTATAAGGCACTAGAGATTAAAGAAGAATTTAAGTTAAATATCACGATACAAATTCGCCTTGCTTTGATTGAAGCATATAAAAATAACAACATAGAAAATCTTTTAACTTATGCAACTCATGCAAGTGGAGTGATTTTTTGTGCTTATGATTTTCATAAGCTTTGTCAAGATTGTCAAATTGATGAAAAGATTGTTTTAGAGATTAAAACTCAAGAACATGGAGAATATGGGGTTTATTATAAAGATGAGTTGATTGCTTTAGCAGGTATAGAGCAAGAAGATAAATTTAAAATCAATGATGAGAGTAAAATCATCATTATAGAAGCAAGCTATACTCATCCTCAAACTATAGCAAACGCAATAGCTTTTTATAAAAAGAAAAATGACACTATATATCGTTCTTTAAGAGGCAGTGAGCCTAAGCTTTCTTTGGGAATGGAGTATTTATTTAATGAGTGCTTAAAAATTAGTGCAATGAGTGTTTTTTCAGGAAGCCAACAAGTTTTTAAAGAAAATGAAGCAAATATTATTGGGATTTTTGGTGCAGAGGTTGATAAAATCATTGGTATGCCTATAGATAAAAATAATTTAGTCAAAATTCTTAGAAAACTAGGCTTTGAAATAAGTGTGGTAAATGATGAACAATTTAATATTAAAATTCCACTTCACCGTAGTGATATAGTAAATATAGCTGATATTAGTGAAGAAATAGTAAGAATTATCGGTATTGATAATATCCCATCAAAAGCTTTAGAATTTAGAGAAAAAAATCGTTTAAATCAAGTATATTTTGATTATCAAGAGCTTAAAAATTTAAGATTAAAAGCAAGCAACAATGGATATTTTGAAAGTGTGCATTATGTTTTAGATAATGAAGAAGAATTAAGTCAGCTAGGATTTAAATGTATTAAAAACAAACTCATTAATCCTATTACTAACGAACTTAATACTTTAAGAAGTACTTTGATAAATCATCTTTTAAATGCAGTAAGCTTTAATCTAAGAAATTCAAAAAAGAAAATTAAACTTTTTGAGTGTGGTAGTGTTTTTGATGAGTTTTCAAATGAGCATGCTAAATTTGCAATGATCTTTAGTGGTTATAAAGAAGAAGCTAAAATCACAAATAAGGCCAAGCCTGTTTTAGTGGATTTTTATACCTTTTTAGCAGAATTAAAAAGCATTATAGGTGATTTTAGTTTACAAAAATCAGAATATGCATTTTTAAGTCCATATGAACAAGCAAATGTATATAAAAATGGCAAGCGTATAGGTTTTGTAGGTAGAGCGCATTTAAGTATAGAAAATGAAAGGGATTTGGTTAAAACTTATATTTGCGAGCTTGATTTGGAAGGCTTAAAACAAGACTTTAAAACCGCTAAAGCATATTCTAAATTTCCATCTATGAGCAGGGATTTAAGTATAGTAATACCTAAGGGTTTTGAATATGAAAAAATCAAACACACTATTGCTAAATTAAATATCGAAAGATTAGAAAGCTTTAGAGTGGTAGATTTATATACAGATGAAAATTTAGGCGATTTTTATAGCTTGACTATTAATTTGGTATTTAGAGATTTTGAAAAAACCTTAGAAGATAATATTATCCTTGAATATATTGATAAAATCATCAAAGCTTTAGATGATGAGCATGGTTTAAAACTTCGATGAAGATAAGTCCTATTGATTCTTTTAAAGTAGAGCTTGAAGATATAGCTTCTGATAAGTCTATATCTCATCGCTTTGCTATTTTTTCTTTGCTTACTCAAGGAACTTGTAAGATTAAAAATTATCTAAAAGCACAAGACACTTTACATACTTTAGCAATCATTCAAGCTTTAGGAGCTGAAGTTGAAGAAATTGATGGATTAATTTATATTAAAGCTCCAAAATATATAAAATCTCCAAATTGCGTTTTAGATTGTGGAAATTCAGGTACAGCTATGAGACTTTTAATAGGTTTTTTAAGTGCTATTGAAGATGAATTTTTTGTTCTTAGTGGAGATTGTTATTTAAATGCTAGGCCAATGAAGCGAGTGAGTGGGCCTTTGATGAGTTTAGGAGCTAAGATTTTTGGAAGAGCTAATGCAAATTTAGCGCCTATTTGCATACAAGGGGCTAAGTTAGATGGTTTTGACTTTAGTAGTAATATTGCTTCAGCTCAAGTAAAATCAGCTTTAATTTTAGCAGCTTTATTTGCCAAAAAAGAAAGTTATTTTAAAGAAATTGAGCTTTCAAGGGATCATAGTGAGATTATGCTTAATAAAATGGGAGCTTGCATTGAGTATTTAAATGAGGATAAAACTTTTATCAAAATCAATCCTTTAAAAGAAAAATTAAAAGCATTTGAAGTATGTGTACCAAATGATCCATCATCAGCCTTTTATTTTGCCTTAGCTGCTTGTATTTTACCTTATTCAAAAGTAGTTTTAAAAAATGTTTTGTTAAATAAAACACGCATTGAAGCCTTTAAAATTTTAGAAAAAATGGGTGCAAAGATCACTTATAATATTACTAATAAAGATTTTGAAAGTATTGGAGAAATTTGTGTTGAAAGTACGCCTTTAAAGGCGGTAAATGTGAGTGAAAATATCGCATGGTTGATTGATGAAATTCCAGCTTTGGCTATAGCTTTTGCTTGTGCAAAAGGAAAAAGCATTATAAAAAATGCTAAAGAATTGCGCGTAAAAGAAAGTGATAGAATCAAATCAATTGTATTAAATTTGCAAAAATGTGGCATAAAAGTAAAAGAATTTGAAGATGGCTTTGAAGTAGAAGGTGGCGAAGTTAAAAATGCTAAAATAGAAAGCTTTGGAGATCATAGAATTGCGATGAGTTTTTTAATTTTAGGTTTAAGATGTGGAATGGAAGTAGATGATAGTGAATGCATCAAAACTTCTTTTCCAAATTTTATTGAGATTTTAAAGCAAATAGGAGCTAAGATTGGAGATTGAATTAGCAAAAAGTTATGGATTTTGTTTTGGAGTAAAAAGAGCTATTAAAAAAGCCGAGCAGATTAAAGATGCAGCTACCATAGGCCCTTTAATTCATAATAATGAAGAAATCACAAGACTTTGGAAAAATTATAATGTTAAAACATTAAATGATATCAATGAATTAAGCACAGAAAAAAAAGCCATCATTAGAACTCATGGTATTACAAAGCAAGATTTAGAAAAATTAAAGCAAAAAGATATAGAAATTTTTGATGCAACTTGTCCTTTTGTGACTAAACCTCAAAAAATTTGTGAGCAAATGAGCAATGAAGGTTATGAAGTTGTTATTTTTGGGGATGAAAATCATCCTGAAGTAAAAGGGGTTAGAAGTTATGTAAGTACTAAAGCTTATGTAGTGCTTGATGAAAAAGAATTGCTTGATATTAAATTGCCTTCTAAAATTGCAGTAGTATCACAAACTACAAAAAAGATAGAAAAATTTATGGAAATTGTAAATTTTTTAATGCTTAGGGTTAAGGAAGTGCGTGTTTTTAATACAATATGTGATGCGACTTTTAAAAATCAAGAAGCAATCAATGAACTTGCTAAAAAAAGTGATGTAATGATAATAGTTGGAGGGAAGAACTCAGCCAATACTAAACAGCTTTTTTTGATAGCAAAAAACTATTGTGAAGATAGTTATTTAATCGAAAATGAAAAAGAAATTCAGAAAGAATGGTTTAGCGGTAAAGAAAAATGTGGCATTAGTGCGGGTGCTTCTACACCTGATTGGGTGATTGATTTGGTTTTGGAAAAAATCAAAGAATACGCCAAAATTAACTAAGTTTAAAGAAAACAATACTATAATCAACAATTAAAATTTAAAACAAAGGACCACAATGAGCGAGGTGAACAAAAAAGTTCAAAACAGACTAGAGGATATTATCATAGAAGAAGATTTTGAGCAAATGCTTGAAGAATCTTTTAAGTCTGATGAGGAGGCAACTACACAAGGTATAATTGTCGCGATTAAAGGCGATGAGGTATTTGTAAATGTAGGACAAAAATCAGAAGGTATTTTAGTAGCAGAAGAAATTCAAAACGAAAAAGGCGAATTTATCTTCAAAGAAGGTGATACATTAGAAGTTGCTATAGTAGGTTCTCGCGGTGGCAGATCTTTACTTTCTCATAAAAAAGCTTTAAGAAAACAAAAAGTTAAAGAATTTATTAACAATTATAAAGATGATGAAAGTATATTTGATGTAAAAATCATTGGTAAAAATAGAGGTGGCTTTGTAGCTGTGGATGAAAATGGAGTGGAGTTTTTCCTACCAAAATCACAAAGCAGTTTTAAAGATTCAAATAATATTATCAATAAAACTTTTAAAGTTAAAATTATAAAAATAGATAAAGAAGCTCAGAGTATAGTAGTTTCTAGAAAAAAAATAGTAGATGAGGAAAGAAAAAAACGCAAAGAAATTATTTCAAATGTATTAAATCAAGAAGAAATTATAGAAGGTGTTGTTAAAAAAATCACTACTTACGGTATGTTTGTTGATGTAGGTGGTGTTGATGGTTTAGTTCATTATAGTGAAATTTCTTATAAAGGACCAGTAAATCCTAGTTCGTTGTATAATGAAGGTGATAAAGTTCCTGTAAAAGTGATTAAATATGATAAAGATAAAAAACATCTTTCTTTATCTATAAAACTTGCCATGCCTGATCCTTGGGATGAAATTAAAGATGGTTTAGAAGTTGGTGATACTATTAAAGTTACGGTTTCAAATATAGAACCATATGGTGCTTTTGTAGATTTAGGAAATGATATAGAAGGATTTTTACATATAAGTGAAATTTCTTGGGATAAAAATGCTAAAAATCCAAAAGATTATATTAATGAAGGTCAAGAGCTTGATGTGGAAGTGATTGAAATTAATGCTAAAGAAAGAAGACTTAGAGTTTCTTTAAAAAATTTATTAGCAAAACCTTTTGATGAGTTTTTAAAATCGTATAAAGTAGGTGATGTGCTAAAAGGCAGTGTTACTTCCGTGACTAATTTTGGTGCCTTTATAAAAATTGCTAATTTAGAAGGTTTGTTGCATAATGAAGATGCTTCTTGGAATAGAAGTGATAAATGTAAAGATATGTATAAAGTTGGTGATGTTGTAGAAGTTAAAATCATTAGACTAGATAAAGAAAATCAAAAAATTTCTTTAAGTACTAAAGAATTACAAAAAAGTCCTGTTCAAGTTTATGCTCAAAAACACCAAGTAAATGATGTTATTTCTGGTAAAATTAGAGATATTAAAGATTTTGGAGTTTTTGTAGAGCTTGAAGAAGGCGTTGATGCACTTATTCATAAAGAGGATTTGGGAAATATTGATTTTTCAAGTTTAAAAGTAGGTGATACAATAGAAGCTTTGATTGTTTTCATTGATGAAAAGAAAAATAGAATTCGTTTAAGCGTAAAAAGCCTTGCAAGAATGAAAGAAAGAGAAGCATTAAATGAAATCAATGATAATGACAAAGTAACTTTAGGTGATATTATCAAAGATCAACTTTTATAATAAAAAATGAAAAAATATACCCTTTATGGTATTTTAGGTTTTTTAAGCCTAATTTTATTTATTGCTTTTATTTTTATGGTGAGATATGTAGATATTGGGAATTTACCTATCTCACAAAATGTTAAATATTCTTTTGATGAA
Source organism: Campylobacter sp. RKI_CA19_01122 (assembly GCF_025771325.1). Classification (NCBI taxonomy): domain Bacteria; kingdom Pseudomonadati; phylum Campylobacterota; class Epsilonproteobacteria; order Campylobacterales; family Campylobacteraceae; genus Campylobacter; species Campylobacter sp. RKI_CA19_01122. Next base: position 116,138 of record NZ_JAKMPZ010000003.1, read on the forward strand.
ATAAAAAAAGAGTTACCACAAACTTGGCAAGATAAACTTTCAAATATTAAAATCAATGATTTTTCTCCAGCAGCAAATGAATTTTATATGAGTTTTAATATGGATGATTCTGTAGTAAAGCCAAAACAAAAATTTTATATGCTCGATGTAAATAAAAATGATGTTTATTCTATGTTTTGTTTAAAGCAAACTCTGCATTCTTTTTTTATCAAATACACTTTAACACAGAGTAAAGATGAAGTGGCAATTTATTTAGATACAAATAATGAAAAAGTATTAAATACACTGATCGACAAATTAAAAATTTATAACATAAATGCAAAATTAAAGGAGGTTTGGTTATGAAAAAAATTATTGTATGTGATGCGATATTAGACAAAGGCGTAGAACTTTTAAGAAAAGCTGATGATGTTGAGCTTATCGAAGCAGCACATTTACCTAAAGATGAACTTTTAACAAAATTAAATGATGTAGTTGTTGCTATTACTAGAAGTTCAACGGATGTGGATTTGAAATTTATCAATGCATGTTCTAATTTAAAAGCTTTAGTTAGAGCAGGCGTTGGGGTTGATAATGTTGATATAGATGAATGCTCTAAAAAAGGCATTATAGTAATGAATGTACCAACGGCTAATACCATAGCAGCAGTTGAGCTTACTATGAATCATTTATTATGCTCTGCAAGATCTTTTGTAAATGCTCATAATTTTTTAAAAATACAAAGAAAATGGGAAAGAGAAAAGTGGTATGGTGTTGAACTTATGAATAAAACTTTAGGAGTTATAGGTTTTGGTAATATAGGTTCAAGAGTGGCTGTACGTGCAAAAGCTTTTGGTATGAAAGTTATAGCTTATGATCCTTATGTGGTAGCTTCTAAAATGACTGATTTGGGTATAGAGTGTGTGAATTCTTTAGATGTAATCTTAACTCAAAGTGATTTTATTACCATACATACGCCAAAAACAAAAGAAACAACAGATATGATTTCTTTTGAAGAAATTTCTAAAATGAAAGATGGGGTAAGATTGATAAATTGTGCCAGAGGTGGTCTTTATAATGAAGATGCATTGTGTGAAGGTTTAAAAAGTGGTAAAATAGCTTGGCTTGGTATCGATGTGTTTAATAAAGAACCAGCAACTAATCATCCATTTTTAGACTTTGAAAATGTTTCTGTTACTTCTCATCTTGGTGCAAACACTTTAGAAAGTCAAGAAAATATCGCTATCCAAGCATGCGAGCAAGCTTTAAATGCTGCAAGAGGAATTTCTTATCCTAATGCTTTAAATTTACCGATTAAAACTGAAGATTTACCAAGTTTTGTAGCACCTTATATTGAGCTTATTTCCAAAATGGGCTTTTTGGCTGCTCAGCTTGATAAAACTCCTATTAAGGCTATTAAACTTGAAAGTGAAGGACAAATTAGCGAGTATAATGAGTCTTTATTAACTTTTGCAACAGTGAGTGTTTTAAGAGGTATTTTAGGTGAAAATATTAATTATATTAACGCACATTTTGTAGCTAAAGATAAGGGCGTAGAACTTTCTTCTTGTATTCTACCAAGTAGTGGTTATAGTAATAAAATCACTATAAAAGTAATTACAGATAATTCTAACCTTTCTATCTCAGGAACTATTTTTGGTGAAAATGAACAAAGAATAGTAGAATTGAATGGTTTTGATGTAGATTTTAAACCAAAAGGGAAAATGATAATTTTAAACAATAATGACATACCAGGAGTTATTGCTAATGTTAGCGGAATTTTAGCCAAAAATAATGTCAATATAGCTGATTTTAGACTTGGTAGAAATGGCTTTGGAAAAGCTTTGGCTGTAATTTTGCTTGATACGAAAATTTCAAAAGCTTTGCTTGAGGAATTAAGAGCTATTGATGCTTGTATTTTTGCAGAATATGCAGAAATTTAAGGCTTTTTATAAGCCTTAATTGTTACAATTATTTTTTAATTTTAAAATTAAGGAAAATATATGGCTTCTTATGGAATGGGAGATTTAAAAAAAGGTTTAAAAATAGAAATTGATGGTATTCCTTTTAAAATCGTAGAATATCAACATGTAAAACCAGGAAAAGGTCCTGCTTTTGTTCGTATTAAAATTAAATCTTTTATCGATGGTAAGGTTTTGGAAAAAACTTTCCATGCAGGGGATAAATGTGAATCTCCAAATTTAGAAGAAAAGCAAATGCAATATCTATACGATGATGGTGAAAATTGTCAATTTATGGATACTCAAACTTATGAGCAAGTTGCAATTAGCGATGAAGATGTGGGTGAAGCTAAAAAATGGATGCTTGATGGAACCATGGTAGATGTTTTATTTCACAATGGAAAAGCAATTGGTGTGGAAGTGCCTCAAGTAATGGAACTTAAAATTATTGAAACGGCACCAAATTTTAAAGGTGATACTCAAGGCTCAAACAAAAAACCAGCTACTTTAGAAACAGGCGCAGTAGTGCAAATTCCTTTCCATGTATTAGAAGGGGAAGTAATCCGCGTTGATACTGTGCGTGGAGAGTATATAGAAAGAGCAAATAAATAATCCCTTATTTAAGGGATTATAAAGTTCTTAATTTATTAATTTCATCTCTAAGCATTGCCGCTTTCTCAAACTCAAGATTTTTAGCTGCTTCTAGCATTTGTTTTCTTAATTCTTTTACTATTTTAGCGCGTTCTTTCGCAGGCATTTTTTCAAGTTCTTTGCCTTTACGATAAATTTCTCCTTGTTCAAGCTCATGTTTTAAACTTTCTTCTATGTTTCTTTTTACTGAGGTTGGTGTGATGTTGTGCTTTTTATTATAAGCTTCTTGTAGGGTTCTTCTTTCATTGGTAGTATCGATAGCTTCTTGCATAGATTTTGTGATTTTTTTAGCAAAAAGTAATACTTTTCCATTGACATTTCTAGCCGCGCGTCCCATCGTTTGAATGAGTGCAGTGGTGCTTCTTAAAAAGCCTTCCTTGTCTGCATCCATAATCGCTATAAGGGAAACTTCAGGTAAATCAAGTCCTTCTCTTAAAAGATTAATCCCGATTAAAATATCAAAAGCACCACTTCTTAAGCCACGGATGATTTCATTGCGCTCAATTGCATCAATTTCTGAGTGCATGTATTTTACTTTTAAGCCAAGTTCCAAGTAGTATTTACTAAGCTCTTCAGCCATTTTTTTAGTTAAAACGGTTATTAAAACTCTTTCATTACGCTCTATAACTTTTTTAGCTTCATCGTATAAAATTTCTACTTGATTTTCACTATCTTTGATTTCTATTTTAGGATCTAAAAGCCCTGTTGGACGCATGATTTGATAAAAAATATTTTCTTTGCTTAATTCTAGTTCTAAAGGTGCAGGTGTGGCTGAAACAAATAAAAATTTACAATTTTTATTAATAAATTCATCAAACATCAAAGGTCTATTATCTAAGGCACTTGGCAAGCGAAAACCATAATCAACCAAAGTTTGCTTTCTGCTTCTATCCCCTGCAAACATTCCGCGAAATTGTGGTAAAGATACATGAGATTCATCTACAATGACTAAAAAATCTTGATTTTTAATGGCAAAATAATCAAAAAGCGTATAAGGTGTATCGCCGCTCTTAAGCCCTGTTAAATGCAAGGCATAATTTTCAACTCCTTTGCACATGCCAGTACTTTGAAGCATTTCAAGGTCAAATTCTACCCTTTGTTTTAGTCTTTGTGCTTCTACGAGTTTATTTTCATTTTCAAAATAAGCAAGGCGTTTATTTAATTCAGCTTTTATACCTTTTATAGCCTCTTTAAGTCTAGCTTCACCTACGCTAAATTGACTAGTTGGATAAAGTATAAATTTTTTTAAGTCTTTACCTTTTTTATTTTCTAAGATATTATAATGATACATCGCCTCAAGTTCATCGCCAAAAAATTCAAGTCTAATAGCTTCATCCTCATAATAAGCTGGATATATATCTACTATATCTCCATTGACTCTAAAATCAGCTCTGTCAAAGAAATTATCATTGCGTTTATAACCCATATCTACAAGTTTTTTTAAAAGTTCTTTTTGATTTATTTGCATATTAAGCTCTAAAATCAAAACCATACCCACATACTCACTTGGATTTCCCAAACCATAATTTGCTGAAACACTAGCTATGCAAATAACATCATCATAACTTAAAAGCGAAGCACTTGCGCTTAGTCTTAATCTTTCTAAGTCTTCATTAGTAGAGCTGTCTTTTTCTATAAAAACATCGGTTCTTGGTATATAAGCCTCGGGTTGATAATAATCATAATAGCTTATAAAATACTCCACATGATTATTTGCAAAAAAGCCTTTAAATTCACTATAAAGTTGCGCGCATAGGCTTTTATTGTGGCTCATGATAAGAGTAGGCATGTTTAAGTTTTTAATGATATTTGCCATAGTGAAAGTTTTTCCACTACCTGTAACACCTAGCAAGGTTTGGTATTTATTACCTGCTTTAATGCTTTTTACTATACCATCAATAGCTTGCTTTTGATCAGGACTTGGCTTAAATTCGCTAGTAAGTTCAAACATAATTTTTCCTAACTTGTATTTTTACTAATTTTACACAAAATTTTTTCTAAAAATTTAAATTTTAAAACAAAAAGCTATGCAAAATTAAATTTTTTTTTGTTACAATATGTGTTTAAAATACTCTAAAATATAAAATCAATAAAGGCAAAAAATTATGTATGATGAAAGAATAATCAACACAATGACAGATAAAGTAAATGAGCTTTTGGCTAAATATAATGAAGTATGTGAAATAAATGAAAATTTAAGAAATGAATTAGTGAGCGTAAAAGCACAAAATGAAGCCAAAAACAATCAAATTGCGCGTTTGGAAGAAGAGCTTAAAAATAAAAATATTGAAAGTGAAGATGTGATCAAAAAAATAGAGGCAGTTCTTGGCAAACAATAATCAAAGAAAAGTTACAATCAATGTCTATGCAAAAGACTTTGTTGTAACATGCAGTAATGAATTTGCAAATCATCTTGAAGATGAGATTGCTTTAATTTCTGGAGGCACAGGTAAGATAGAACTTGCAAATTTCATTAATGCTTTTGTAAAACTTAGCTACGAAAACTATATCTTAAAAAAAGAACTCAACAAACTTATAAACACTATCGATGAAGAAATACAATAAATGCAAGTAAAAAAAGCTTTTACTTTAGTAGAGCTTATTTTTTGTATGATGATTATTGCTATTCTTAGCACAATTGCTTATCCGTATTTTTCTTTTGGAAAAAATGATGCTAAACTTATCCAAGCAAAAAGTGAGGTAGAGCTCATCAATGCTTCTTTGGCCTTACTCAAAAATCAGTTTTTATTTAAAGAAAGTAAGGATTTTCCAGCCATTTTAGATGAAGCTTTGATAAATAGTGAAAATCAAAAATTATTTTTTTGTGATAGTTTGCAAAATTACAAAAAAACAAATCATTGTACATATAGTGTATTAGATAAGCCAATTGTTTCAAGTAAAAAATCATGGATGAAAATAGCAAATACTCAATATAGATTTTTTATAAATGCTAAAAATTACATAGATTTTTCTTATAATGGTGAAAAAGTTTTTTTAGAATGTGTGAGTTTAAATTGTAAGGATTATGGGTTTTGAATTTTTATCAACTTGCTATAAAAGGATATTATTTAGATACCTTAATTTATGAAAGTGAAGAAGAAATTGAAATTTTAGATGAAGTGATAGTTGATCTTGCAAGGAAAAAAAATCTCAAAGCTATAATTTTACAAAAATGTTCAAAGCCTGATTTTAAAACCCAAGCTATAAAAGAAAAAACAGGTTTTAAACTAACGCAATACCAATACGAACTTGCTCAATTTATTGCTTATTATTATGCTAGTAAAATAGCTTTTGTTTTGGGTATGTTTGAAAGCATTAAAGAGTATAAAAATGAAAAAATTCATATAGAAAAAGCACCTAGTTTAAGTAAAAACCAGCAAGAGGCTTTGGAATTTATAAAAACTAAACAAACTAGTTTGTTATTTGGCGATACAGGAAGTGGTAAAACTGAAATTTATATTAGCTTGATAAAAGAATATCTAGAGCAAGGAAAGCAAGTTTTGCTTTTAATGCCAGAAATCGCTCTAACTCCGCAAATGCAAAAAAGATTAAAAGTGTATTTTGGCGAGCATTTTTTCTTGTGGCATTCTAAAATTACTAAGAAAAAAAAGCAAGAATATTTGCAAGATTTAACAAATTCAAAAGCTCTTTTGGTGGTGGGAGCTAGGTCGGCTTTGTTTTTACCTTTTAAGAATTTAAGTTTGATTATTATTGATGAGGAGCATGATAATTCTTATAAAGCTTCTAATAATCCAAAAATCAATGCAAGAGATTTGGCTTTATTTATAGCAAAAAAAATGCATATAAAAGTTCTTTTAGGTTCTGCTACTCCAAGTGTTGTAAGTTTTTATAAACATCCTTGTTTTAGACTTAAAGGAACCTTCTTTGAAAGCAACAAGCAGTTTTTGTATGATGAGAGTGAGCTTAGTGTTTCATCAAAATTGCTTTTAGAATTAAAAATTAGCTTAAGAAATAAAAAGCAAGCCGTGGTATTTTTACCTACAAGGGCAAATTTTAGACAAATTTTATGCAAAGAATGCGCTAATACCATTAAATGTCCTTTTTGTTCTATTGCTTTGAGTTTGCATAAAAATAAAAATACATTAAAATGTCATTATTGCAATTTTACTAAAGAAATTGATCAAACTTGTCCAACCTGCAATGGAGTTATGCTTGAAGCTAAAAAAATGGGCACAGCAGAGCTTTGTGAGCTTTTAGAAAAAGAATTAGCTGAGTTTAATCCTATCATAAAAAGATTTGATAGTGATGAGATTAGCAGTGTAAAAAAGCTTGATATGATTTTAAAAGATTTTAACCAAGAAAAAATTGATATTTTAGTAGGCACTTCTATGCTTGCTAAAGGGCATGATTATCATAATGTGGATTTGAGTGTGATTTTGGGGCTTGATGAGTATTTATTTAGACCTAATTTTAAAGCTTTAGAAGAGACTTTGGCTCTTGCTATGCAAGTAGCAGGTCGTGCAGGTCGTAAGGGTGAGGGTAGGGTGCTTTTACAAACTAAGAATAGATCTTTTTTTGAAAAATATATACAAGATTATGATAGCTTTTTAAAAGATGAATTAAATTCTAGAAGTGAGCTTTACCCTCCATTTAAAAGACTTTTAAGGCTAATTATTGAAGATGAGGATAAAAACAAAGCTTTAAATTTATGTGAATTTATAGCTAATAAAGTTCAAGAATTAAAACAAGTGCAATTAGTAGGCCATGGTGCTTGTGGTATTGAAATGCTAAATAAAAAATGGCGTTTTTATGTATTATTGCGTGCTAATACTCACCAAGAGCTTGTAAAGTTTGAGCATTTTGCTTTAAATTTTAAAAATATTACTTGCGATATAGATCCGGTTGATTTTTCTTAAAAAATATATTTATTTATAAATAATTATTATTTTATAATAAAAACAATATTTTATTTTTAATTTTAAATTTATTTTGATAAGAATATACTTTTTTAATTTCTTAAATTCAAAGGAGAGAAAATGAAAAAGTTTAGTTTTCTTACAAACTGTGTACTTTTTGGTGCTTTGCTCAATAATACTTTAGCTTGCACTACTATTTTAGTGCCAAATGAAGCAAGCAAAGATGGCTCTATGTTGGTTGCAAGAAGTGCTGATAGTAAAGCAGATAAAGCACAGATTTTTTTAATCCATCCAAGAGTTGAAAACCAAAAAGGTATTTATAGTACTAAAACACATCAAGGAATGAATGATTTTACTTACCCTTTACCTGCTAAATCTTTTCAATATAGTACTATAGCTAATTGGCAAAGTAAATTACATGGTGCTACTGGTTTTAATGAAAAGGGTGTTGGGATAAGTGCTACTGAATCAATTTATGCAAAAGATGAGCTTTTAAAATTTGATCCTTATAATGAGAAAAATGGTATTAGTGAAGATGATATTTTAGATGTTTTGCTTCCAAGAATTAAAAGTGCAAAAGAAGGTGTTCTATTATTAGGCGATATTATAGAAAAACAAGGTGCTGCTGAGGGTTTTGGAGTGGCTTTTGTAGATTCTAAAGAAATTTGGTATTTAGAAAGTGCTACAGCACATCAGTGGATGGCTGTAAAAATTCCTAATAATTCGTATTTTGTTAGCGCAAACCAGGGTAGGTTGAAGCAATTAAAATTTAACGATGAAAATACCTTGCATTCTAAAAATTTAATAAATTTTGCCGTCATTCATAAAGCGTATAATCCTAAAGTAGATAAGGATTTTGATTTTTTTAAAGTTTATACAAGAAATGATGATAGAGATTTAACTTATAATTATCCTAGAGTTTGGTGGATACAAAAAATGTTTAATCCATCTTTAAATCAAGATGTAAAAAATGGTGCTAATTTTAATGTGTTTTTAGAACCTGAACAAAAACTTAGTGTGGATGATTTAAAAAAAGCTTTAAGATCGCACTATGATAGAACAAAATATGATCCATACTCAAATTTCAATGAAGATGAAAATATTTATCGTGTTGTGAGTGTGTTTAGAACTTATGAATCTCATATCATGCAAGTTAGACCGTGGCTTCCTAAAGAAATAGGCAGGTTAAATTATGTCGCAATAGGAATGGCCGATTTGAGTGTGTATTTGCCTTATTATTTTGGTAATGATGAATTTATTGCAGGTTATCAACAAGGAACAAATGAAGCTGATGATGAATCAATTTATTGGATTTATCGCAAGTTACAAACTCTTGTAATGAGTGATTATAATAAGTATGCACCTATTGTAAAAAATGCTTATGTTAAATTTGAAAAAGACACATCTTTAAAACAAGAAGCTATGGAAAAAGAATATTTAAGTCTTTATCAAAAAGATAAGAATAAAGCAAAGCAAATTTTAGTTGATTTTTCATTACAAAATCAAAAGGAAGCTAAAAAACTTACCCAAGATTTAACAAATCAAATTTTCACCCTTTTAACAAGAGATACAGATGTAAAATATAAATCTCTTAATAAAAATAAAAAAGATTAATGATATAGCCCATTTTTTGGGCTATAATACTCTAAAAATATTTTTAGAGTGATTTTAATGACAAGATATAAAACAAGACAAATAAAAGTAGGTGATGTTTTAATAGGCGGAGATGCACCTATTTCTGTGCAATCCATGCTTTTTACTAAAACAAGAGATATTGAAGGTTGTTTAGAGCAACTTAATAGGCTTTATTTTGCCGGTGCAAATATAGTGCGTTTAGCTTGTTTGGACATGGCAGATGCAAGAGCTTTAAAAGAAATCAAAGCAAAAAGCCCCTTGCCTTTAATAGTGGATATACATTTTAATCATAAGCTAGCAGTTTTTTGTGCTGAATTTATCGATGGGGTGAGAATTAATCCGGGAAATATAGGCTCAAAAGAAAATATAAAAGAAGTGGTGCAAGCTTGTAAACAAAGAAAAATTCCTATTAGAATAGGGGTAAATCATGGCTCTATAGAAAAGCAATTTAGCGATAAATATGGTTATAATATAGAGGCTATGCTTGAGAGCGCTTTATATAATATAAAATTACTAGAAGATTTAGACTTTTTTGACATTAAAATTTCTATGAAAACTTCAGATGTGCAAAATACCATAAAAGCTTATGAAGCTCTAAGACCACTTTGTGATTATCCGTTTCATTTAGGGGTTACTGAAGCAGGAACTAAATTTCATAGTACTGTTAAAAGTTCGATTGCCTTAGGAAATTTGCTTTTAAAAGGTATAGGCGATACAATGAGAGTTTCTATGACAGGGGAACTTGAAGAAGAGATTAAAGTAGCAAGAGCGATTTTGCAAGATAGTGGAGTGCAAAAGAGTGGAGTAAATATCATCTCATGCCCAACTTGTGGAAGAATTCAAAGCGATTTGATTAAAGCGATTAAGATAGTAGAAGAAAAAACTAAACATATAAAAGAACCATTAAATATAAGTGTTATGGGTTGTGTTGTAAATGCCTTGGGTGAGGCTAAGGGTGCTGATGTGGCTATTGCTTTTGGAAAAAATCAAGGTTTAGTTATAAGACATGGTGAAGTGGTGGCAAAATTAAAAGAAGATGAGCTTGTTGATAGATTTTTACTTGAAGTAGAAGATGAAGTAAAACTTAGAGAAAAAGATTAATTTTTTTCTAAGTAAGTTTTTTGCATATTTTGTAATTTTTTAGAAATTTTTACTTTATAAATACTTGGATTTTGAAGTTTTTTTAGTTTAAAATCCAAACTATCAACACTTTTTTTATGATACTCTTGAATATTTTTCAAGTTAGGAAGCCCATAGATTAATTTTCCATCTTTAAAAATAAGCTCATGTAAATTTTTATATGTATGGCCTTGATAATTTTTGATACTCTCATCATGTGTATATAAAATATCAAAACTTGCTTTATTGTTTTTATAATACCTTATGAGTTTTTTAAAATGTGGTAAGGTTGTTTTGCTTGAACTTGCGCTAATTTTTATTTTAGGGATGATTTGATTGTTTTTTTCTAATGCAACAAGCTTATAAACAGCTCCAAAAATAGGCGAGCTTGCTGAAGTAATAAGCTTTTCTCCAATACCAAAAGCATCGATTGGAGCTTTGTTTTTTAGTAATTTTTCTATGATGAACTCATCTAAGGCATTACTAGTTATGATTTTGCATTTTGTTAAGTTAGCAAGATCTAGTTTTTTTCTAATATATTTAGAGATTTTCAGCAAATCTCCTGAATCAATACGGATGGAATAATTTTGCATAGAATCTTGCGCATTTAACTCATTAAAAACTAAAATAGCATTTTCAATACCTTTTTTATAATCATATGTATCAATCAAAAGACTTATATTATCTTTATAAATTTGACAATATGCTCTAAAAGCACTTAGCTCATCATCAAACATTTGTACCCAAGCATGAGACATGGTTCCACTAATAGGAATATTAAATTTTTTCCCAGCTAAAGTACAAGCACTTGCATGAAAACCACCTACAAAAGCAGCTCTAGCACCATTTAAAGCTGCACTTTCTCCATGGGCTCTGCGAGAGCCAAATTCTAAGAGTAATTTTTCTTTTGCAATTTTAGCAATTCTGCTAGCTTTAGTGGCAATTAGACATTGATGATTTAGGGTTAAAAGTATGAAAGTTTCTAATAATAAAGCTTCTATTATAGGTGCTTTGATAATAATTAAAGGTGTATTAGCAAAAACACATTCACCTTCTTTAACACTTAGTATATCTCCACTAAATTTTAAAGTTGAAAGGTAGTTTAAAAAATCATTATCAAATTTATGAGTATTTTTTAAAAATTCTATATCGCTTTGAGAGAAAGAAAAACGATTAATATGATCTATGATTTGTTCTAATCCACAAAAAACAGCATAAGAAGCATTATCGGGGGCTTTTCTAAAAAAAACTTCAAAATAAACAATTTGCTTATGCATATTTTGTTTAAAATAAGCATAAGCCATACTTAGTTCGTAAAAATCACATAATAATGAAGAATTCATATAAGGATTTTTACTAAAAAATTAATCCATTTGGCGACGCAAGAAAGCAGGAACATCAAGCTGGGAAATTACTTCCTCATCAAATCCACCGCTAGCTTTGCGCAAGTTCATATAGCTATTTTTTTTACTTTCTTCTTGTTCTTTAGCACTTTCTATTTCAGCTTTATCTTCAAAACCTGTAGCAATGATAGTAACTTCAACACGATCACCCATACTCTCATCAGTAGTTGCGCCAAAGATTACTTTTGCATTTTCATCTGCTATATCGCTAATGCTTTGAGTAGCTTGTGAAATTTCTATCAATGAGCATTCAGGTCCAATTTTATAATGGATGATTACGCCTTTAACGCCTTTCATAGTCATACCGTCTAACAATGGAGATTCTATAGCACTTGATAATGCATCCATGATAGCATTTTCACCTTCTCCATGACCCACGCCCATTAGTGCTAAACCTCTGTGGCTCATAACAGTTCTAACATCTGCAAAGTCAACATTGATATCGCCATCTTCTAAAAGAATAGACACCATACCTCTAACAGCTCTAGCTAAGATATCATCAACTAGTTTGAATGCTTCTTTTATACCTGCTTTTTTTGGAAGTATGCTAAGAAGTTTTTCATTTTGGATTACAATGATAGAATCACTTTCTTTTTTTAATTCAGCCAAGCCAGCTTCAGCTAATTTTTTTCTTTGTTTTCCTTCAAAAGCAAAAGGCATAGTTACAACCGAAACAGTTAATGCGCCTACTTCTTTAGCAGCTTGTGCTACAACAGGAGCTGCACCTGTACCAGTTCCACCACCAAGTCCTGCTGAAATGAATACTATATCACTTTGACTTAAAGCTGCTTTTACTTCTTCAAAGCTTTCTCTTGCACTTTCTGCTCCAATTTCTGGTTGCATACCAGCACCTAAACCTTTAGTTTTTTTCTCACCTAGTTGAATTCTAGTTTTTGCTAAAGATTTTGCTATAGCTTGTGCATCAGTATTTGCTGAGATAAGATCAAGATCATGTAAGCCCATATTTACCATATGATCTATCATATTACCGCCACCGCCACCGCAGCCTATGACTTTTATTTTTGCACCTTTTGCGTGTTGCATTTCTTCTACTAGATATTCGCTCATTGTATCTCCTATTAGAACTGGTTTATTAATTTATTCCAAAAATTATGCATAAAACTTGATTTTTTATCTTTTTTGGTTTCAACTTTTGTTAATTCTGTTTTTTCATCTTCAAAATCTCTCTGTTCTTGAAAAATTTCTTCAAAATTTTTATTTTCTTCTTCATGTTCTTCTATGGTGAGATTTTGTTTTATCTGTTTGTTGATAAATTCAGGCTCTCCTTTGTATCTTAGTTTTTCATTAGAATCTAATTCATAAGGAGTAAAATGTCCACCACCATATAAACAAAGACCTATAGCGCAGCTATTTTCTGCATCTTCAAAAATTTCTTTAAAGCCATCCATAGTATCTTTTTTTGCGGTCGCTATTCTAACAGCTTTATTATCAAAATAAGCTGAAGCAAGTTTGTCAAGTCCTGCAAATTTTGTCATTCCACCTGTTAATACTATGCCTGCTCCTGCTTGATTTGCACAAGCATTATCACTTAGCATTTTAGCTAAAATAATAATAGTTTCTTCAATTCTTGCATAAATAACATTAGATATAACTTCTACTGAAACTTCATTTTTTCTTTTTTCATCACCCATATATGGAATTTGTATAATTGAGTTTTCATTTTGTGCTAAAGATGCATAATTTAATTTTAGTTTTTCTGCTTCTTTTGGTGGGGTATGCAAAGCTATGGATAAATCATTAGTGATATTTACTGAACCAATTTGTAAGCATTCATTATATCGTATAGAATTACCCGCATGAATGACCATATCGCAAACCGCTCCACCCATATCGATTAAAATAGCACCTAATTCTTTTTCACTATCATCAAAGCATGCGATAGAAGAAGCATATCCTGAAAGAACGATATTATCTACTCTAAGATCAGCAAGCTCAACTGCTTTTTTTAGATTTTTAATATGCACTTCTTGCGAGATTACAATATGCGTAGAAACTTCAAGACGATTTCCACTCATTCCCAAAGGATCTTCTACATGCTCAAGATCATTTACTTTAAAATTATAAGGTAATACATGAATGATTTCATATCCACTAGGTATATTTGCGGTATGTTTTGCTGTGCTTACTGCTCTGTGAATTTCTTTAATACCTATTTCATGATTTGGTATATTAACTACACCTATACTGTCTACACTTTTTGCATAAGCACCTGAAATAGATACAATTACTTTATCATAATGCACACCTGACATCATTTGTGCATCGGCTACTGCCTCTTCTATAGATTTTGAAGCAAGCTCTATATTGGTAATTGCTCCTTTTTTTATACCATTTGATTTTGATTTTCCAAAACCAATGATTTTAAGTCCTTCTTCACTTTTTTGTGCCAAAATAGCACAAGTTTGTATTGAGCCTAAATCAATTCCTAAAATATTCAATTTGTATTTCCTTTATAATAGCGTTGGATTGGATATAATTCTATAAGTTTTTTTAATAATTCTTCCTTAAGTAAAGCTTGTTTAGTTTGTTTGGCACTTTGTTCTATGATAAATTTATAAATTTCTTCTTTATCTTTGTTTTCTAGAGTTTGCTTTGTAATTTCATAAACTATTGCTTTATCATCAAATAAAACATAAGATTTAGCTTTATTTGAGTCAAATACATGCATTAAAAACTCACTAAATTCAGCATCATTTATCATTTCACCTACTTTTGCTCCTTTACTTGAGTCGCGACTATAAGTTCCTATATCTATGCCTTGGAAATTATCTAGTGCAAGCTTTGCTTTTTCTTCTAATAAAGTTTTAGTTTTTTCTCTGATGTAAAGTTTGCTCACTTCATTTTTGGCTTGCTCAAAAGTCATAGTCTGTATAGGATTTATTTTTATAAGTTTTGCAACCATATAGCCGTTTTCAAATTTAAAAGGTTTGATAAAATCATTTTCTTTAGCTTTTTGTATGTTTTCTAAAGGGTAATAAATATCAGCATCGCTTATTGTGATGTTTTTGTCAAAACTAAGCTCGTTTTTTCTCAAAGCAACATAGCTTTCATTAGCTTTAAGTTTAAGCTTGGAAAGTTTTAAATCTTTTATAACTTTATCTTTGCTTTGTTCTAAGCTTAGAATTTTTCCTGCAAAATCTTTATAGTCATTTTTATTTTCTTCATAGTAAGCTTGAATTTCTTTATCAACAACTGTGATTGTATTAGGATCTAAAAAATAAGTTGCAAGCTCATAGCTTTTTTGTGTTTTATATAGGTTTTTGTTTTTTTCCCAAGTTTGTTTTAGTTCTTTTTCATCAATAGGAATATTTTTATTATCAAGTTTTATTATTTGAATTTTTAAATTATCTTGCATTAAAAAACTTGCACCAAACATATCAAACTCATTTTGTTTGATTTGTAAATTTAAAATAGCATTGATTTTTTTAAGCAATAATTCATCATGGATAATTTTTTCATAAGCTTTTGGTGTATAGTTGTTTCTTGCAAGTAAATTATAATATAAATCTTTATCAAAAACACCTGAAGCATTATGAAAGATTTTTTGATGCGCTAAATCATAAGCAATTTCTTCTTCGCTTACATTTAAACCTAAAGTTTTAGCATAAGAAAGCAGAAGTTTTTCTTGTATAAGTTCATTGATAGCTTGAGTATCTAAGCCATCTTTTTGTGCTTGTTCTTGTGTATAATTGCCATTGTTTAATTGTGAGTAGTAGTTAAATAATTGAGAATATTTTAGATTGAATTCATCATAGCTTATTTTTTCATCGCCTACTTTTGCAACAGAATTTGATCTATCGGTGTTAAAATCATAACTTCCCCAGCCAACAAAACCTGCTCCAACAAAAGCAATAACACTAATCCAAATAGTAATAACTAAATATTTTTTATGATGCTGCATCCAAGTGAGCATTTTTACCCCAATCCATAATTAATTAAATTAAACCATAAATTATAGGTAATTTGTGATTAATAAAAAATTAATTTTATGATTTTATGATAAATTTGTCTCTGCTAAATGGATAATTTTACAAGAATTCTCGATTAAATCTATTATTTTTCCAAGTTCATAGCTTGTTCTTCCATAAGCAAATATTCCATATCCTTTCACAACGACAAAATTTTGTTTTTGTTCTAACATATAACGATAAATTTCAGTTTGCGATCTATCATCCCAATCCTCATAACTTTTAGGATTGTAAACTCGAATTTCTTCTAAAAAAATTTCTCCAAAATAATCTTGAGGTGTTATGAAATCATGATTTAAACTCATGGATAAGGTATAAGCTGGATAAGCAAAACATACGAATTTAGCTTCAGGTATATTTTCATATATGCTTTTATGTATTTCACTATCGCTGCTTGCTTCATCCCAGCTATAATCTTTTGCAAATTTTAAGATACTTAAATTTTTTTCATCTAATTGATTCAAAAAAGCATTGCTTTTATTGATAATAAATGAGCCTTGGGAAAGTTTTGCTGAAACAGAACCATGGCAAATTCCAAAAAAATTTTTTTTAAACATTGATGAGGATAGAATTTGAATTTGGGAAATAATATTTTCTTTATTCATTAAAAACCTTGTTTTAAACTTAGCTAAGGTATTATACTAAAAAATATTAAAAGGTATATTTTGCAAAGTCCACATATTCCTGTTTTATTACAAGAAGTTTTAAATACTTTTGATGATTTTGATAGCGGAGATTTTTTAGATTGTACTTTGGGTTATGGAGGGCATTCTAAAGCATTATTGCAAGCTCATGAAAAATTAAGATTAATTGCTTGCGATAAAGATTTAGAGGCTTTAAGTTTTTCCAAAGAGTTTTTAAAAAATTTTCAAGATAGAATAAGTTTTAATCATATAGGTTTTAAAGATATTTTAACTCAAATTTCAACGCAAAACATAAGAGGAATTTTAGCTGATATTGGTGTATCTTCTTTGCAGCTTGATAAAAATGATAGGGGTTTTTCACTAAATTCTGATTTTTTAGATATGAGAATGGATCAAAATAATCCTTTAAGTGCTAAAGAAGTGGCAAATTCTTACAACAAGGAAGCTTTAGAACGAATTTTTAAAGACTATGGAGATCTGGCGCCAGTTGCTTCAATGCTTGCTCAAAAAATTATCAATGCAAGAAGTCAAAAAGAGATTACAAGTGCAAAAGAATTAAGTCAAATTATAGGAAATGCTAAGTTAAAAGGACGCAATGTATCTTTAGCTTTGCTCGTATTTCAAGCTTTGCGTATAGAAGTAAATAATGAACTTGGTGAGTTAAAATCCTTACTTGAAAATATAGAAAAAGCAAAATTAAAAGATTGCAAATTAGCTATTATTAGCTTTCATTCTTTAGAGGATAGAATAGTAAAAAATACTTTTAAAAGATGGGAAAAAGACTGCATTTGTGATGAAAGAGCTATAAAATGCGAATGTGGTAAAGGACATAGTCTTGGTAAAATTTTAAGTAAAAAGGCTATAAGTGCCTCCAAAGAAGAAATAAGCTATAATAGTAGATCAAGTTGTGCAAAAATGAGAATTTTTTATTTTAGGTAAATAATGATTGAAGATGATTTTTTAAAAGAAAAACAAAATATACGCGAAAAAATGTTGAAATATTCTAGGGCTATTAAAGAAGGTAGACCTTATGAAGAGTATGAGCACAATTTCAATGAAAGCGATCGCATATTAAAAAATAGAATACAGCGTAAAAAAAGACCTAAATTTACAGACTTTGATGAAGAATATAAAGAAAAACCTAAAAAACAATCCGCTATTTATTTAAAAGAAGATTTGATAAATGTTAAATTAGAAGAAAAAAAGCCTTTTAAATTACAACTCAATTTTTTCAAAAAGCAAAAAGAAAAATTTGATAAAAAAAATGATAAAAATCTTAAGCCATCTAAAAATGTTAAAACTTTGCAGGAAGTAAAAAAAGTAGAAAAAATACAACAAGAAAAAAAAGATTCTATTCAAATATCTAAAATTCTTACTCAAAGTAATGTCTTTGTTGCTTCAAAATTTCAAGATTTAAAAGAAAAAAGAAAAGAAAAAGTCAAACTCAAACAAGAATTAAAAGAGCAAAAAAAAATTGAACAAGAAAAAATAAAAAAAGCTCAAGAAGAATTAAAAGAAAAAGAAAAATTAGCTAAGCAAGAGCAAAAAATTTTAGAAGAAAAGGTAAGGCTTGAAGAAAACCAAGAATATAATCAAGAAGATAAATACGAACTTTTAGATAGCATAGTAAGTGAGGAAAATAAAAATTTAACCCCTAAAAATTTATTATATGCAGGTTTGATGATAGCATTTGCTTTATTGATATTTTTCCCACAAATTTATATTAGAAATCAAATTTATTATGTAAGTAGAGAAATAGCAGATTTAAGATCGCAAGAATTAGTTTTAGATGAAGAAAACAAAGAGCTTCAAAGACAGCTTGAAGCATTGTATTTTCAAAATCAAGTTTTAGACTTTTTAGATTAATCTTGTGTTTGAATGATTTTCTCCAAAACATATTGTTCAAGTTGATTTTTTGGAATTTCTTCTTTAATAGCTTGATTATAAATATTTTCTGCTATTTTTGAATATTTTTCATAAGCAAAATATGGAAAATGTAAAGTCCAGGCTTTTTTCAATAATCTTTTGCTTATTACTTTTCTAGTATAAATTTTAAAAATATCATAGCCAACAAAAACACAAGCGGTAACAAAAATAGCACTTAAGATACTAATATGAAAATCAATAATTGTTAAAAAATAATGGCTGATGATAAGCATAGGAACTAAAATGGCTATACAAAAAAGGGTATATATAAGATAAGAATTAAATACCTTAAATTTAAAATTTAATTTCGCAGGATCTATCATCATACCTTCATTTAACAAGGCATTTGCTTCTAATAAATCTTTTAAATTAACAGGTTGATTTGAAACTTTAAAAATAAAGTTTAAAATAAATTCTTGTATTTTCATTGTTTTACCTAGTAAGTATGTGATTTTTGTGATTTTAGCATTTTTGTTTTTAAATAAGATAAATTTTAAGTCTTGTAAATGAAATCTTGTGTTAAAATTTACATTATTTTTGCATATTAAAGAAAGAAAAAGATGGCAGACTCTAGATTTATGATGAATGTAAAAGGCATAGCTAAAAGTTTTATACCTAGAAAAATTTATCAAAATCAATTACAAAATATTTTCAAAGAGCTTTTAAAATCAAAAAATATAGATAATATTATTACTCGCTTAAATTATTACAATTTGCAAAATGATTTTTTTGATATAAAAAATTTTCAAAATTATGAAAAAATAGGAAAATTTCCCTTTAAAAAAACTTCCTATGCTTATGATGCTTATGCAATTAGTAAATATTTTAATGATGATTTTTTATGGATTGAAGGTTTTGGAGATATTAGTTATAATCTTAAATATCCAAGCATAGCTAAATCAAGACCAGTTGAAAATGGCTTTAATAATATCATTTTAAAATTAGACAAAAACAGACATTTTGATTTTATACAAGATAAAAACCAATTTGAAGATAAAAAAGACTTACTCTTTTTTAGAGGTGCAATTTATCAACCTCATCGTATTAAATTTTTTGAAAAATATTTTGATAATCCTTGTTGTGATATTGCTCATGTTGGCGGTAGAAAAATTCAAGCCGAAAAATGGATTAAAAATTTAAATTTTAAAATTAGCAGAGCCTATCAAACCCAGTTTAAATTTTTACTTTCATTGGAAGGTAATGATGTAGCAAGCAACTTAAAGTGGGCGATGAAAACAAATTCTTTAGTTTTAGCCCCAAAAATGCGTTATGAAACTTGGTTTATGGAAGGAAAGTTAGTTCCAAATGAGCATTTTGCTTTGATTGATGATGATTATGAAAATGTAGAAGCTTTGCTTGATTATTATTTAGCTAATCCACATAGAGCAAAAGAAATCATACAAAATGCTCATGCTTATATAGAGCAATTTTTAGATGAAAAGATAGAATTTTATATAGGAATTTTAGTTTTAGCTAAGTATTTTTATTATTCTAATCAGCTTGATTTACCAAAAGATATTATTGATTTATTTGATTAAAAGGAGAGTTTATGCAAGAGATGGAAATAGTATTTTTAAATGATGAATTTATAAAAGCTAGCGAAGCTAAAGTGAGTATTTTTGATAGAGGTTTTATCTTTGGAGATGGAATTTATGAAGTAGTTCCTGTGGTAAATGCAAAAATAGCTGATAAGGAAGAATTTTGGGAGCGTTTTGAGCGTAGTTTAGCCCAAATTGATCTACAAATTCCTTATACAAAAGAAGAATTTGAAAATATTTTAAAGCAATTAATCATTAAAAATTCTCTCAAAGAAGGCGGGCTTTATATGCAAATTACTAGAGGGGTTGCTAGTAGAAATTTTGCTCTTTTAAAGGGGTTAAAACCTACTATTATGGCCTTTGCTTTTGAATGCAAGGTGATTGGGCATGAGTTTGCTAAAAATGGGGTGAGTGTTATTTCAACAGCTGATTTAAGGTGGAAAAGAAGGGATATAAAATCAATTTCTTTATTAGCTCAATGTCTTGCAAAAGAAGAAGCTGTTAAAGCTAAGGTTTTTGAAGCTTTTATGGTAGAAAATGCTTTAGTAACGGAAGCTTCTAGTAGTTCAGCTTTTATTATAAAAGATAAAACTTTAATCACTAAGCCATTTTCTAATGAAATCTTACCAGGAATTCGCCGTAAAAATATCTTAAAATTTGCAAAAGAACTTGATCTTAAAGTAGATCAAAGAGCTTTTAGTATGAAAGAAGTGTATGAGGCTGATGAGGTGTTTATTTCTGCGGCTACTTTTTTGATTTTAGGTGTTATAAAAGCAGATAGTAAGGTAATTAATGATGGTAAGGTGGGTTTTTATACCCAAAAACTAAGAGAAAAATATGTAGAAAAAATTCAAAAAGAGGTTTTTTAATCAAAACCCGCATTAGTAAATTCTTTAGGATTATCTAGAGCGTAGCGAAACTTTTCCCAGTCTATTTGTTTATCCCAAATAGCTACGATTAAAGCTGCTACGCTATTACCACATAAATTTCCCACAGCACGAATTTCAGACATAAATTTATCCACGCCCAAAAGTATAGAAATGGCAGCCACAGGTAAAACCTCGCCCAAACTTACTCCTAAGCCATTGTTAGCTTCTGCAATGTGCATATTAGATAAAGCCGCAAGTGTACTTCCTAGTATAATAAAACCTGATCCAGTCACACCAACAGCACCTTTTGAGGCTATCATAAGCACTATTAAAATGCTAATTTCATGAGTTAAAGAAAGTTCTACATTAAAAGCTTGAGCAAGGAAAATTAAACTCATAGCTAAATAAATATTAGTACAATCAAGATTAAAACTATATCCAGTTGGTAATACCAAGCCCACAGTGGCTTTTGAAATTCCTGCTTTTTCAAGTTTTCTCATAAGCGGAGCTAATGCTGATTCGCTAGAACTCGTGGCAAAAACTATTAAAACTTCTCTTGAGATAAAACGCATAAATTTAAAAATATTGACTTTAGCAATAAAACAAATAAGCCCTAAAACTCCAAAGATAAAAAGCAAAGAAGCAAGCAACATAACAATAAGCAAATAACCCAAATTTAATAAAGAATCAAGTCCATATTTTGCCACTAAAAAAGCCATCGCAGAAAAAGCAGCGATGGGAGAAAAATACATAATGATTTCTAAGATTTTAAAAACAAAACTTTGCATAATTTCTAAGGTTTTTTGTATAGCTTTTCTCTCATCAATTCTCATAAGTGAAATAATAAAAGCACAAGCTAGAGCTATAACTAAGATTTGCAAAGTTTTTCCTTCGCTAAAAGCAGCTATGATATCAGTAGGTATAGCGTCTTTTAAAATATGCAAAATTTCATTTTGCGCACTTATTTCTATATTTTTATTAACAAATTGAGCCACACTTTCTTGATCTAGAGTGCTTGGATCAAGGTTCATTCCTTTACCAGGTCCCATAATGTTTGCCATAAAAATGCCAATAGCTAAAGCAAAAGTGCTTACTATTTCAAAATAAAGCAAAGCTTTAGCTCCTATGCTTCCAACTTGTTTTAAGCTTTCAAGACTAATAACACCTAAAACAATAGTTAAAAATATAATAGGACCTATGAGAATTTTTAAAGCTTGTATAAAATAATCTACACCGATTTTACTAGCTAATGCAAATTCCTTATCTAATAAGCCAAGGCAAATGCCAGCTATAATTCCTATAATCACCCAAAAACCTAAATTTTTTAACATTTTTTTGAGCTTGCTTGGTTTTTCATGAGTAATAACTAGCATAAAAAACTCCTTGTAATTTTAAAAAACGATACATATTAGCAAAGAAAAACTTATTTTTATTGTTAAAATAAATAAAAAATAAATATAAAAGCTAAAAATAATAATTTTTTATCTTATTTTGTAGATAAAAGTAGCATTTTGTAGTATTTTTGTATGATTTATTATGAAATAAATAATGATAATGTTTATCTAAATTTAAGAAAGCTAGTACTATACTTGTGACTATGATTTTAAAAATGAATATCATTTCGGAGTAAAATAGTGTTTAAAAAAATAAGTTTATTAATGATTTTTTTATTTTGTTCTTTAACACTTGCTAGGGATATTGATTATCAAAAAGAAAGTCAAAATATTAAGCAAATTTTGAATGAAAGCATGGTGTTATATAAAGATAATAAAAATTTAGAAGCTAAGAAAAAAGCTGAAGATGCATATTTTCAGCATTTTGAAACCATGGAAGGCTCTATTGGTCGCAATGTCGGTAGAAAAGTCATTGTGATGGAGCGTAAATTTATTAATTTAAGAAAAATGTATAAAGATAAAGAAGATATTTCTAAGATAGAAGCTTTAATTAGTAGCTTGTATTTTGATTTAGATGAAGTCATTCCTATATTAGAAAAAGGATTTCAATTAAAAGCTGAAGCTAGTGATATAAATTATGATAAAAAAGCAGCTGAAAGCTCATCTTTAAAAGCAGAAAAAGAGCGTCAAGCGCAAGCTGAAGCTATGTTTGCATCTTTACTTGGAGAGGATGTTAAAGGACAAACATCATCAAATTTGACTCAAAATTCAACTACTCAAGAGCAAAATATCCAAAAAGATGAAACATTATTAGCCTTACAAGAAGCTTCAGCTATGGATGCAAGATTGCAATTTTTAATGGATTCAATGATTTCAAAACTTGATCAAGCAGCATTGGCTTTTGTAAATAAAGATTACCAAAAAGCTAAAGATTTAATCCAATCAGCATTATTCGAAGATTATAGAAATTCAAAGGTAGAAGTTTTAGTAGCAAGATACACAAAAGCGGGTATGGATAAAAAAATTCAAATAAAACTTAGAACTATAATAAGAAAAATCAACAATAACACTTTGGATGAAAAAGCTATAAGAGATGAAATTTCAGACATATCAGATTTATTATATGAAGCATTCCTAGCTTTACCTAAAGAAGAATTAGCTTTACTTCAGGTTAAAGGCTTTGATGAAAGTGTTATGAGTACTAAAAACTATACTAAAGTATATGATGATATAAAAATTGCACTTAATAATATTTTACAAAATTATGATGGTTTTAATTTAAATAGCATAGATGCTTTACAAAATGTTTATTTGGATATTTTTGAAGCAAGTGGTATGGAAAGTAAAATTGGTGCTATTGATAGTGCTTTAAAATTAAAAATAGAAAATTATTTTTCAAAAGGTGTTGCACTTATTAAAGCAAGTGCTTCTAAAGAAGAATTAAAACAGAATTTTGATGAGCTTGGTGCATTAATTGAAAATTCTTTGGATAAAATTCAAGAATCTTCACCTATGTCTTTATTTATATGGGCTTTGGGTATTATCTTAAGAGAAGGTTTAGAGGCTTTAATCATTGTTGTAGCCATAGTTTCATATTTAGTTCAAAGTGGCAATAAAAAGCGTTTAAGTATAGTATATTCAGCACTTTGGAGTGGAGTATTTTTAAGTTTTGTAACTGCATTTTTTATTTCATGGATTTTTAAAGAACAAGCAGGGCAAAGTAGAGAATTTTTAGAGGGCATTACTATGCTTGTGGCTGTTGCATTACTATTTTATGTCGGTTTTTGGCTTTTATCAAATGCGCAAAATAAAAAATGGGCAAATTATGTAAAAACTCAAGCAGTTGAAGCTATCTCAAATAATTCAGCAAAAACTTTATGGTTTAGTGTGTTTTTAGCTGTATACAGAGAAGGTGCTGAAACTATTCTTTTTTATCAAGCTTTATTATTTGATGCAAAAACAAGCACAGATTATAGTTTTATATTTATAGGATTAGCTAGTGGATTAATTATACTTATAATACTTTATTATTTATTAAAAGCTGGTGCTTTAAAAATACCAGTAAAACAATTTTTCTATATAACTTCATACATTATTTTTTATATGGTCTTTGTCTTTACAGGCAAAGGCATTGGTGAGCTCATAGAAGCCAAGGTTATTACACCAAGCTTACTTCCTTTTGATTTTGAAGGAATTTTATGGCTTGGAATTTATCCTTACTATGAGAGCATCATACCTCAGTTTATGGTTTTAATCTTACTCATTATGGGTATTTTTATAACAAAGCAAATTTCAAATAAAAGGGAAAAAATATGAAAAAAACTTTATTAAGTTTAGGTGCAGCAGCTAGTATTTTAGCTAGTTCAGTTTTTGCAGCAGAGGTGCCAATTGGCGATCCTTATGAATTAAATGGTATGGAAATAGCAGCAGTTTATTTACAGCCAATCGAAATGGAGCCAAGAGGGATTGATCTTGCAGCAAGTTTAGCAGATATTCACCTTGAAGCAGATATTCATGCATTAAAGGGTAATAAAAACGGCTTTCCAGAAGGTTTTTGGATTCCTTATTTAACTATAGCTTATAAGCTAACTAATCTTGACAATGGTAAAGTAAAAACAGGAACTCTTATGCCTATGGTAGCAGATGATGGCCCTCACTATGGTGCAAATTTAAAAATGGATACAGGCATAGGAAACTATGAGTTAGTATTTTTAATAGAAAGCCCAGAAAAACAAGGTTTTGGACGCCATGTTGATAAAGAAACGGGTGTTGGTAAATGGTTTGAGCCATTTTCAGTTAAATACAACTTTAAATACACAGGAAAACCTAAGTGATTTTTTCCCTAGCTTTTTGCTAGGGTTTATTTATAAAATTATTGATTTTATAAATAAATTCTATCAAAGAAGAGCCCATGTCGATTTATTTTGTACATTTTTTTGGAGTATTTTTTTCTTACGCACTTTTAAGTGCTTTATTTTTTTATAATCTAAAAAATTCTTTAGTGTTTAAACTTGCTTTTGTGGGTTTTGTTTTTTCTTATTTTGCTTTTTTTATTAGCGCTAAAACACTAAGTTATGATTTGTTGTATTTTTCTAATGATGTTTTATTTGTTTTATTGTTTTTAAGTGTTATCATTTTTTCTTTTATAAAAAATAATTTTTTAAAAGAAAAAATTCAAGCAATATTGCTTTTTTTATTATCTTTTGCTTTTGGTATAAAATACTTACATATTTCTATCGACTTTCCTATATTAAGCACTAATTTTTTAGATTCTTTAGCGATTAGTTCTTTTGGGCTTATTTTGCTTGCTTTTGTGATGTGTTTTGGGGTTTATCTTTTTACAAGATGGCTAAGGGAATTTAAATTTAAATTTTTAAATTTATTTTTACTCATTATCGTGATTTTTTATCTAAATGAAGCTTTAGCACAAATTTTATTGCACCTTATGAGAGAAGGTGTGATAGAAACAGAAAGTTTATATTTAAGCTATGTGGCAAAAAGTGTATATTATGCTAAATTCTATACATATATATGGTTTTTATTGCTAGGAATTTGTATAGTTTTAGCTTTAAAGCAAAGAGTGAGTGAAAACAGCAAGAAAAAAGATTTTGATATAGAATTTAGAAAAAATCAAGCAAAAAATTCAACTATAACTAATTTTAGTGCAAGTATTTTTAGTGCTATGATTTTAAGTCTTTGTATTTTTCTCTTTTATGACTTGCATGCTTCAAGACCAATCACTATAGACGAGCCAACCTATGTAGAGCCAAATGAAAATAATGAATTTGTTTTTGATGTGGCAATATTAAGAGATAATAACTTACATCGCTTTGCTTATATTAGCGATGAGGGTAAAGTGGTAAGATTTTTCTTAATTAACAAAAGAGAAGATAAAGACTCTCCAGTAGCAGTTTTTGATGCTTGTAGTATATGTGGAGATATGGGGTATGTTAAAAAAGGTGGAGAGTTAATTTGTATTTCATGTAATGTTAGAATTTTCTTACCAAGTGTAGGTAAGGCAGGTGGGTGTAATCCTATCCCTATGAAATATAAATTTGAAAATGGTAAAGTTATCATACCTTTTTCAGAAATTTTAGATGGGGTAAATTTTTTCACTCAAGTAGTAGAAAAGAAAGTTTATGATCCTATTGATCATACCGAGCTTATTAACTTAAAAGCACCAAGATCTTATGTTTATAAAGGAAGAACATATTTTTTTGCTAATGAAAAAAATTATGAAGAGTTTAAAAACGATCCTTTAAAATACATTGATATGAATAAATCTTCAAAATATAGAATTCATAATTTATTAGGAAATGACTATGCAAGTTAAGATTGTAAAAAACTCTATTTTTCAAAATAAAATCCAAAAATCTCTAGCCTTACTAACGATTTTTTTAGCTACTTTACTTATGGCTACTATGTTAAATCTTACTTTGGGTATAGGTAATGAAATTACAAAAGAATTAAGAAGTTATGGATCAAACATTTTAGTTTTACCTAAAGGTGCAAGTTTGAGTGTAGAAGTGGGTAATAAAATTTATGAGCCTTTGAAAAATCAAAATTTTTTAGAAGAAAACAAGCTCCATACTATAAAAGAAATTTTTTGGAGAAATAATATCAATGCCTTTGCGCCATTTTTAGATACTCAGGTAAAAATTCAAACTCCAAATGCAAATTATGAAAATATCTCTTTAGTGGGAACTTATTTTGATAAGGCTATAAAGATTCAAGATGATGATGATTTTTATGCAGGTATTAAAGAATTATACAAATATAGTCAAATCAAAGGAAATTACCCAAAAGATGATAGTTTAGATGAAATAATGCTAGGAATAGATTTAGCACAAAAGTATGATTTGAAAATAGATGATGAAATCACCCTTGTGCAAAATGATCAAATTTTTAAAGTAAAAATTGTTGGTATTATGGATTTAACTCAAGCTTTTTCAAATAAAATCATCACTTCTTTGCTTTTAGCACAAAAGCTTTCTAAAAAAGAAGGTTTATTCTCAAAAGCAGAAGTTTCAGCTTTGACTATACCTGAAAATGATTTAGCACAAAAAGCAAGACGCGATGTAGATAGTCTTGATCAGCTTGAGTATGATCAGTGGTATTGCACTGCTTATGTAAGTTCTATTGCCTATCAAATTGCAGAAGATTTTAAAGGTGCAAGCACAAAAGTAGTGAGTGCGATTTCAGATGCAGAAAGTTTGATAGTATCTAAAATTCAATCTTTAATGGCAGTAGTTAGCATTATATGCTTAATCGTAGCTTCCATAGCCATATCATCTTTAATGAGTGCGGATATTTTTAGAAGAAAAAATGAGATAGGGCTTTTAAAAGCTTTAGGTGCTAGCACTTTGCAAATTTATATGATTTTTGCGTTAGAAGGGGTTGTGGTAGCTTTAGTTGGGGCTGTTTTGGGCTTTGCTTTTGGTATAGGTATGTCAGAGATTATCGCCTTGAGTATATTTGAACATACCATTGAAATTTCCTGGATTATCCTACCAATTTGTTTATTTTTTGCAGTGCTTATAGTATTTTTAGGATGCTTGTTTTCTATCAAAGGAATTTCTAAACTTTCTACTTCAGAGGTTTTATATGGGAAATAATTTTTTTATGCAAGAGGTTTTTAAATCTCTTATTTTTTCTTATAAAAGAGTTTGTATTATTTTTATAGCTGTGTTTATGGGTGCTATGGTAAGTGCTTCGTTTTTTAATATTTATTTTGATATTGACACAAAATTGTCCAAAGAATTAAAAGCTTATGGAGCTAATTTTATCATCACGCCAAAAGATGATGAGTTTTTAAGCATGGATGAATTTAATCAAGCCAAAGAAAATTTGAAAGCAAAAGCTTTAACCCCATTTTTATATGGTTTTTATAATCTTGAAAGTTCAAGTGCGGTAGTTGTTGGGGTTGATTTTGCAAATTTAAAGCTTACCAAGCCTTTTATGGAGGTTTTAAAAGGAAGCTTTTCTTTGAGTGATTTTAGTGAAGATAGTGCCTTTGTGGGGGCTGATTTAGCTAAACAATTAGAGCTTAAAATAGGACAAGAATTGCAAATTTATAACCCAAGTATATCTAAAATAGTCAAAGTAAAAATCAAAGCTATTTTAAGAAGCAATGATGAGCAAGATGGGGTTTTAATCATCTCTTTAAAAAAAGCTCAAGAGTTAGCAGCTAAAGAAGTGATAAATTATGCTCAAGCTATTTTACTAGGTGATTATGAAAGCTTAGATCAAAAAGCAAAAGAACTTAGCAAGGCTAATGTAGAAGCCAAAGTCATAGCTTCAGTATCCATTAGTGAAGGTGTGATTTTAGAAAAGATCAAGGCTTTGATGGCTTTGATTAGTTTAACTATTTTGCTCATTAGTTCTTTGAGTGTAAATACCACTCTTAGTGCAGTGATTTTTTCAAGAAAAAAAGAAATAGCCTTGCACCTTGCACTAGGAGCTAAACATAAAGAAGTTATTAAACTTTTTGGAGCTGAAGTGTTTATTTTAAGCTTGAGTGCGAGTTTGCTCGGCGCTTTTTGTGGATATTTTTTGGCAAATATTTTTGGGTATTTGATTTTTAATGCAAGTATAGATTTTAGATTGCTTTCAGTGTTTTTTGCGGTACTTGTTTCTTTGGTATTTGCATTTTTTGCAAGTATCTTACCGCTAAAAAAAGCCTTAAAAATCAATGTTTGTGAAAATTTAAAGGGTGAGTGATGAAAAATATTATAAAAATTTCAAATTTAAATCGTAATTTTAATGAAGTTAAAGCTTTGCAAAATATCAACCTAGAAGTAAAGCAAGGCGAATGGCTAGCCATTATGGGCCCATCAGGTTCAGGTAAATCAACACTTTTAAATATACTTTCTTTAATGGATACTCAAAGTAGTGGGGAGTATTTTTTAGATGATAAAGAAGTTGGAAATTTAAGTGAAGAAGAAAAAAGCGTAATTAGAAGAGAAAAAATAGGTTTGATTTTTCAACAATTTCATTTAATACCTTATTTAAATGCTTTAGAAAATGTTATGCTAGCTCAGTTTTATCACTCAAGTATAGAACAAAAAGACGCTATAATGACACTAGAAAAAGTAGGGCTTTCACACAGACTTACGCATTTACCTAGCCAATTAAGTGGCGGGGAGCAACAAAGGCTATGTATAGCAAGAGCTTTAGTGAATGATCCTGAAATTTTATTAGCAGATGAGCCAACTGGAAATTTAGATGAGGCAAATGAAAAAAATATTCTAGAGCTTTTTTGTAAATTAAAACAAGATGGTAAAACCATAGTTTTAATCACTCACAATCCAGACTTAGCTACTTTTGCTGATAGAACTATCATTTTAAGCCATGGAGTGATGAAAAGTGAAAATTAAAAGTATAATTTTAGCTTGTTTATGTTTAGTTTTTTTAAGTGCATGTTTTGAAAACAACAATAAAAATGGCGGCAAAGTAGGCTTAAAAGCACCAGAAATCGCAGCTAAAAATTTAGAAGGTGAGAAAATTAAACTAGCTGATTTTGATAATCTCATTGTTTTAACCTTTGTAGAGCAAGGTTGTGCATCTTGTTTAAAAGACTTACCACTCTTGGAAAAACTAGCTAGCGAATACCCTAAAAAAATCACTATTTTAGCACTTGATTCTGTGGATAAGGGGAAAGATTTTGAAGAATTTGCTACAAAATATGATTATAAAAATATTATATTTTTGCAAGATGATTTAGATATATCATGGCAAAGATTTAACATTTTTGCAGTACCAACAACTTTTGTCATTAAAGATGGAGTTGTGCAAGATAAAATCATAGGAGAAAAACCATGGTCACAACTAAAAGCTTCTATTGCTTCTTGGCTTTAATAAGTGTTTTTTTCTTTAGTGCATGCTCAAATAATGAATTTCAAACCTTAAATTCAAGTCAAAACTATACTTTTAAATACGATGGTTTTGAAAAAACCTTAAAAACACAAAATGCAAATCAAGCTTATGCTTTATTTTTTTTCACGCAAGATTGTGGTGCGTGTAATGCACAAATTCCTATGCTAAATGAACTTTATAGAGAAAGAAATTTTCCTATTTTAGCGGTGTTAAATGGAGCTAAATCAAAAGAAGAAGCCCAAAAAATTCTTTTGGAAAAAAAGTTAAATTTACCACTTATGTATGAAGCTAAAGCAAGCTCATTTTTGTCTAAGGCTGTGGGTGGAATTTATGGTGTGCCTGTGATAGTTTTTTATGATGAAAAAGGCAAGATAAATGAAAAATTCATCGGACTTACTCCAAAAAGTGTTTTAGAAAATAAAATTAAAGTTTTACAATAACTACTGCTAACTTTTTTAAGTTTATTTTTAATTAAAAAATAAAATTTGCAATTATTTTTTTAAGTGATTTTTTATGTACTCTAAAATGCAAATATATTGTTAATGTTATTGATAGGCTGTATGTTGATTGTTTGGTATGTTACAAAAATACCCAATTAAAATAATTAACCTAAAAGCCTATAAGCAAGCATTTTGATAATTTTTTTCAAAATGAGATATTTTATATCTTATTCTTAATTTAAGCTTAAATTTATATGCATAGCAGTAGTATAACTTTTTTATGAAAATATAAAATTTCTAGGAGGTATTTTAAATACCATGAAAAGATTATTTTTTAATTTAAACCTTAGGGGGGGGGATATTGTTCAGTCATATTTTGAGAAAATATTGCATGATATTAAAATTTTTCTTACTCACTATATTTTCCTTAAACTCTTTAGAAGCTGCCACCCAGGCAAATTATGATAAAACTTCTAATGCTTATATTATTAAACAGCACAAATTTAATAATAATGATGTTTATGATTATAATCTTGAT
>NZ_JAKMPZ010000030.1:0-606 GCF_025771325.1 Campylobacter sp. RKI_CA19_01122
TTCAGAAGAATCTAATTCAAAATTCCCTAATACCTTTTGATAGTTTATATTTAAAGTATGAGTAATATACTCATTAATACTATAATAATTATTCAAACTAGCATTGAGTTTTCTAAACCAACCAAAGCCTTTGCTTTCATTTTTAAAATAATTATCTTCTATAAAAAGTCCATCATCATTAACCTTACCTATGCTTATCTTAGCACTATAACTTAAGGTATTATTCTCAAATCCTCTAAATAAACCTTCTAAACCTATACTACCTACATTAGAATTTTTATTTGCTATATATGAAAATGGTGTATAAGCGAAAGCTTTATCATTTAAAGTTTTATGATAAATACTTGAAGTAAAGTATAAAGATGAATTAGTATTAATCCATACAGGATAAGAAAAGTCTATACCTATACTTTTTGAAATTCCACTAAAGCCAACTTCTTGATAATCTCCACCTAAAGAATAATTTCCTTTTGATACACTTGGAGTAATTTTTAAATTTCCTAAAAAGAAAGTATAACTAGCCCCATAGTTAATTTGTTTTTCATTGCTTGATTGTAAGTAAAAATTATAATAATCTCCCATATTAAATATAGAATTAAATCCCAT